>CAKQCV010000035.1 GCA_934217675.1 uncultured Prevotella sp.
GTCTTCCTGTCGCATCGGTCGTTTCGTTTCAGGTGCTTTTCAAGGGCGGCGAGGCTGGAAATACAAGGTTTTTCGGAACAAATACTACCCAACGGCGTGGAGATTTTTCCGAAAACCGCAGGCTCGACCTTTTATTTCCAAAGCCCGCTGCCATACCTTTGCACCTGCACGACAACGATTGATGCCCAAGGAAAGACCATGTGGAGGAAAGAAAATCAGAGCGGCAATGAAATGAGAAACTTCACGGAAGTTTTGGGACGGCACGATTATCGCATACTCATTTTGTGGAAATGGATTTGTCGTCTTGCATTCATTTTGTAGAAATGGTAATCGCACACAAAATGGCACAGCCATCAGAGAAATTCCGATGAAAGAAGAGTATGGCTTGCCCATGCTTCTTATATCGGGTATTCTCCAAGGCTGTGCTGATAAGCATGAAAGTGGTCATTGATGTTTACTGCGATGACTTCTTTCATGCGATGGAATAAGCAAACAAAATTGTACGGCAAATCAAGGAATGGTGTTTCTTTTAATCGGTTAGCCTGCAACCGACAAAAAGAAACTCTTTTCCTCATGCCGTACTTCTGAGACAGGAAAGGGTGGCGTGCCACTGTTTTCTGTCGATTGGAATATGCAATAAAGATGGAACTGCGAATTGTGGCTATAAAAATCAGCCGTTGTCAGCACGGCAAAATACGAAAAGTCCTTGGCTGTATAGTCTTGAAGAATTTCAAGGCATACCGCCAAGGATTTTTCTTGCCGTGCCATAGTCGGGGAAAGTCAGTTTGAGGTACGAGGACTGTCTTTCTGCGACGACGGCTGACTTTTATATCGAATGTTCAAAAAGATAAGGCATGCAAACTGAGATAGCACTCAGTAAGATAGAACTGCATTCACGTAAGTTCGTACAACCAAAAATGCGGCTATCAAAAAAAAGAAAAACTCACAAAAAAACTGCGATTGGAAAATCCGCCATCGTTTTTCATGGAAGAAATTCTAATCGCAGCGTAGAACAAACTGTATGACAATACAGCTGTGGATTCCACTTGTGTTTTATTGATAAATAGTTAGTTTGTGAATTGCACGGACGCTTCGTGCCCTTTTCGTAATGTTAGCTCATGTCTCCTAAACAGAGTATCGTGGCACACTGAGCAATGCCGAACAAAACCATTCAAAAACCAAGGCTGCACAAAAGCGTGCGTCATATTGGTACACCCAAAGTACCAACTTCTTGTGCAATGATTGACGTTTGCCTTCGGCAGTCTTGGCAGGGCAGACAAAGTTATGAAAGCCAGATACGCCTGCCCTTAATCCTGAATAGTTGATAGCTCTAACGGCTATGTTTGCATAAATTTACGGCAACCTTACTTATAACCATAGTTTTGTTTGTATTTCTTGTTCAAGTCCAGACATTTCTGCGGAATAGGGAACACGGTTGTAAAGCCCGTATCCTCGCCGTCGGCAGGAATGCGCTGGTCGTATGCCTTTGTGTATTTACCGAATCGGATGAGGTCTTGCCTTCTCCAGCCTTCCCAAACCAATTCCAAGAGACGCTCTTTTAGAATGTTGTCCAAGTTGGTTTCCACATGCGGCATTCCGACTCTGTCCCTTATGGCGTTCAGCTCCCTTGAACCGTCCCCGCCATTGCGAACTTTCGCCTCGGCTTCCATTAACAGGGCGTCACCATATCTGAAAAGGACAATATCGTTGTCAACCTGCCGTCCGTCCGAATAGGCGGTTCGGTCAACCTCGTATTTGCCGACACGAGCACCTGCCGTCTGTTTATATGGGCTGTCGCTGAGGTTCAGTTTCAGTTCCAACGGCATGTACACCAACGGCTTGCCGTTGTCAAGGTAAATTTTCTTGCCGTCAACAAACACGGTGTCGGCATAGAAATTGGTCTTGAATCGGTTGTCAACATGGTCTGTGCCGTAACCGAAAGCCTTGACGGTTGAGACGGTCGCACAGGTGCCGTTCTCGGAAGAACCGCCATAAGCTCCGCCATGCTTGTAGTGGCGTGAGCGGAAGAGATAATGGTACTCGTTCAGATAGAGATTCTTGTCCAATGGAATGGTGAAAATGTTCTCCTTGGAACTCTCGTTATGCACGGCGAAGTTCGAGGCATATTCACTTTCCAGCTCATAGCCTTCTTGTGTCAACTGATCGCAATACCAGATGCAAGTTTCCCAAGCGTTCTTTTTCTCGCCATTCACATTGAAGTAGATGCTTTTTCCGTCCTGTCGCTTGCCGTCGGTCCAGTTGTCGTCCGTATAGATTTCCGCATTCAAGGCAAGCTTTGCAAGCAGGAAGTTTACAACCGGGCGTGTCACACGTCCGTAATAGTCACCCTCCTTGTTGGAATGCTCGTCAGCAAGCAACGGTGCGACATCCTGCAATTCATTGAATATAAAATCAAACACCTCGCTTCTCTCACTTTGCACCACTTGCTCCAGTTTCACATCGTATGATGTCACAATAGGCACACGTCCGAACATGTCCATCGCATAGTAGTAGAACAAGGCTCGCACAGCCCTCACTTCCGCCGTGAAGTTCCTCGCTTGCTCAGTCGTGAGCAGGCTCTTGTGGCTGTCTATGACGGAAAGCGACTGGTTGGACAGCACTATCACCTTGAACAGATATTTCCACACATTATAGAAATATATGTCATTGGCGTTCCACTTGTGCTGATACATATTCTCCCACAAGCCACCGTCATACCAGTCACCACCACGGATAGGAATCATAGCCTCGTCTGTCGTGAGCGTGTTATAGTCGTATATGCCACGGCAAGTGCCTTGTAGCCCTTCCGATTCTTGATTGCTGCCGATATAGTTGTACAGCGAAGCCACGGCGTTCTTGTATATGTTGTCGGCATTATTGTAGATTGCCTCTTGGTCAAGCTGGTCTTTGGGATGCTCGTCCAGACAACCGCAGAAGCACAGTGTCATTGACGCTGCGAATATGTAGCTTATTATCTTTTTCATGTTCGTATCGTTTAAAATTGCACACTCAGTCCCAATGAATAAGTACGGTACAACGGGTAGTTGCGCTTGTCGTCGATACCCATCGTGCTGTTGACAACATAGCTGTTTATCATTGGTGTCAGTCCCTTGTAGCCTGTGATTGTCCCAAGGTTGCTGATGTTGCAGGACACACGCAACGAGCGAATAATAGTGCTCTTCAATGGTACATTGTAGCCTATTGTCAGATGCTCGAAGTTCAGATAGTCGCCTTTTTCAAGCCAGTAGTCAGAGACTCTCTGGTCGGTGATGTTCTTCTGCGGAGCACCTTTCAGCACGTTGTAGTCTGGGAAACATGCCATACTTGTGTACGCCAGTCCTGTTCCGTTGAATATCTTATGACCAAACGCGCCGTTCATCTGCAAGGCGACATAGAAGTCCCTGTATCTGAAACTGATGTTTGAACCAAGAGTCACTTTCGGCGTGGCTTGCCCTGCAATGTACCGGTCGCCTCCGTCGCTCAAGTCAACCTTGCCGTTGTGGTCAAGGTCTTCAATGTCGTAAGAATAGCTGCCGTTCTCGTTCTTGACGAGTCCCTTGCAGTGTGGAAGGTAGAACACGCCAAGAGGTTGTCCGACTATCTGATAGACAACATTGTTGTCGCCACCATTCTGACCTGCGCCGTCCAACGAGCCGATGGCTGTTATGTCCGCAGCCGTCATATTCATTCCCTTGTAATCTCCGCTAAGGGAGATAAGCTTGTTGCTTTGGAACGACAGGTTCATGTTGATGTTCAGCTCCATGTCTTTCTTGCTTATAGGCTGCACGGACAAGCCAATCTCAAATCCACGGTTGGACATGGAACCGATGTTTGCCAGCAATGTATTGTAGGCGAATGGCGGAACGGGAACCTCATAGGCATAGAGCATGTCGGAGGTCTTTGAATAGTAGTACTCTGCCGTGAGCATGAGACGGTTGGTAAAAAAGCCAAGGTCGGCACCAATGTTGAAGGTCGTCTTGGTTTCCCACTTCAAGTCAGGGTTGTTGTTCCTCACCATTCCGAGAGTCACCGTTGGCGAGCTCTTGACAGGAACAATGCCCGTCTGCCTTACGGTGTTCATGGTTGTGTAGGCGGAGATACCGCCAAGATTGCCCGCCTGTCCCAAACCAGTGCGGAGTTTGAGCATGGAAAGTGGCTTTACGTTGGCAAGAAAACCTTCCTTCTTCATGTCCCAAGTGAATGATACGGAAGGGAAGAATCCCCATGTGTTATTGTCGCCAACCATTGAAGAACCGTCACCACGGGCATTAACCGACAGCAAGTAGCGGTCAAGCAAAGAGTAGGTGACACTTCCCATTACGGAAGCCAATGACTGGTCTTCGTATGTACTTTCGGTACCGCCATAAGGTCTGGCAGCGGTAGCCCCCATATTGTCGTAGCCGAAATCATTTGTCGGAATGCCCTTGGCATACACCCAGAAAGCTGTTTTTGTCAATTTCCGATATTCGCTGCTCGCCTCTGCGGATATTCTGTGTATGCCTATCTGCTTGTTGAAACTGAGAGCCACATTGCCGAGCCATTCTTCCTTCTTGAACTCGCCACGGTACACGTTGCCCTGTGCCCATACCCATGTAGGGCAGAACATGCCGTTTTCCGTAGAACCGTAAAGGTATGATGCGAAGGTGGATATGCGCCAGTTCGGGTTGAAGTCGTAGCTCAACTTTATGTGTGCGTCAAAGTTCAAGTCCTTGGAGTCGTTCTTCTCGTCAAGCACTATGCCCGGAGGGTTGATGTGGGTGGCTGACTCGTTCTTCAGCCAGTTCCCGTTCTCGTCAGTTCCGGCAGGCAATGTAGGGTTTTGGCAGGCTGCGGAATAGAACAGCATCTGGGTGTCAAAGATGTCATGGTTCTTGAATGACGATCCGAACACGCCGAAGTCTCCCGTAAGTCTGTCGTTGAAGGCTTTCTGCGTCACGTCAACCTTGGCAACAAAAACATTATAGTCCATCTTCTTGATGATGGTATTGTGGTCCATCACTCCGAAAGACGCACGGTAGTTTGACTGCGGTGTTCCGCCGCTGAATGCGAGGTAATGGTTGTTCACCATGCCAGTGCGTGTTATCACCTTATAATTATCGGTATTGAAACCTCCGTTGTTGCAAAACACTCCCAAAGCCTTTGCCGTGGCTACATACTCCTCGGCATCAAGCATATTGAGATGCTTGTACATCCGCTCGAAACCCACATTGCCCTCATACGAGATCTGGAATCCTCGTCCTGTGCCTTTCTTGGTCTTTACCTCTATGACACCCGAAGCACCGCGTGAGCCGTACATGGCAGTCTCGGCGGCATTCTTCAAGATGCGGAAGCTCTCGATGTCGGCAGGATAGATTGTGGAAAGCGTGAGCACGTCGGACGTTACGCCGTCAATCAGCACCAAAGGGTCGTTGCCTCCGATGATGGAGGTCGTACCACGCACACGTACACTGTTGAGCATAGCCATACGGTCAAGACCGTTTGATGTCACGTTGACACCAGCCGTCTGACCGCTCAGCACGTCAAGGGCGTTGTTCACTCCGCCCTTGGAGGAATGGCTGTCCGCCATCTTTATAATGTCATTCCTGTTGTCAATGGAATCCTTCTGTTCTGTCGGAACTTGCTGCTGTGCATGAGCCAGAGAACTGCAAAAGAGCGCAATGATAAGGAACGTAAAATCTTTTTTACTCTTTGCCATCTTCTATTTCTCTTTTCTTGGTTGTGAATGAATAGTAAAGACAAAGTTAAGGTGGAATGAATAAAAATGTACCTGTGTTCCCTTTTATTTATGGTATATTAACTGTTTAATTACCAATGTGTTGATATAAATTCTACAATCAAAGCCACTGACATTAAAACGCTCATAAAACATCATTTTATAAATGTAAAATATTTATGCCAAAACAAGGGGCTCAAAGAGGACTGTTTTATGGTAACAGATTCTAAAAGTGTTGTGATTTTAAAAGCAAAATCGCCTAAACATCGGACAAAAGCACGGATGTAGTCAACATGGCTACTGATATATTTGGCGTTCTCTCATAAATGGTATAATTTTGCATTTTTATACGACAAAACAATGAAACAGAATATAATAGACCGTCTCAACCATTTGACAGACGAGAAGGAACCTTTCCTTTTTGTCGTCAACTATGCGGGTACGGAAGCATACATAAGGAAGCTATCTGATATAGCCCCCGAAGAGTGCCTTTATGACTTTGAGGGCATCACCAATGTAAAACGGCAGGAGCTTTCGGCATCCGTCCAACAGCCGATGTGGAAAGTGCATGAGCCGGACTTTGAGAATTACACGAGAAGTTTTGAGACCGTCAAAAGCAACATCTTACGTGGCAACAGCTATCTTGCCAACCTTACCTGCAAGGTGGCTGTGGATTGCGATCTTCCCTTTGAGGACATATTCCTGCGGGCTAAAGGCAAATACAAGATTCTGCTGAAAGACAAGAATAACGGCAAGCAGTTCGTGTGCTTCTCGCCTGAAACATTCGTGAGGATAAAGGAAGGAATGATTTATTCTTATCCGATGAAAGGCACAATCGACGCTTCCATACCCGATGCGGGGCAAGTGTTGATGGACGACAAGAAAGAAGCCGCCGAACATGCAACCATTGTTGACTTGATTCGCAATGACCTTAGCCGTGAGGCTGAGCATGTAAGGGTGGACAGATTCCGTTATATAGATGTGCTCCATACCAACAAGGGTGACATTCTTCAGACCAGTTCCGAGATAAGCGGCAAGTTGCCGCCAGATTACAAAGAGCACATTGGAGACATTCTCGCCGCCCAACTTCCCGCTGGTTCCATCACTGGTGCGCCAAAGGACAAGACAATGGAGATAATCCGTGAGGCAGAAGACTATGACCGTGGATTTTATACGGGAGTCATGGGTATATATAATAAAGGTGAACTCAATTCGGCTGTAATGATACGCTTTCTTGAACAGGACGGGCAGGGAATGTATTTCAAGGCTGGAGGAGGCATAACCTCGAAGAGTGATTGCAGAAAAGAATACGAGGAAGTGTTACAAAAAGTGTATCTTCCTTTTGAATAGAACAGATTTTGATATGGTACAACAATTCGTAGAGACAATAAAGATTAAGGATGGAAAGGCACAAGCTCTTGCATACCATCAGGAAAGAATGGGAAGAACCATCAGAAAATTCTTCCCTTCACTATGCAATGCGTCCATGCCTTCGTTGGAAAGACAGATAAATCCAACGGCAGGCATGGACTTTTACAAGGCGAGAGTGGTGTATGGCGAGCAAGGTGTTGAAACAGTAGAATATGCCCCGTACTCCATGCGGAATATAAACTCCCTGCAAGTGGTCGAAGACGACACGATAACTTATGACTACAAAAGCACCGACCGCAGCCGTCTTAATGCTCTGGTTGAAAAGAAAGGAAACAGCGATGACATCATTATCGTCAAGCATGGACTTTTAACGGATACCTCATTCACAAACCTCGCCATATTTGACGGCAAGCACTGGATAACTCCCAAACATCCATTATTACCCGGCACAAAAAGAGCCGCGCTCTTGGACAAGGGAATCATTCATGAAGCCGATGTTGCATTGGAAGATTTGCAAAATGCCAACAAAATAAGCCTTTTCAATGCGATGATTGAGTTTGGTGAAATGGAAATAGCAATAGAGAATGTCCACTTTTGAACATTCTCCATTGTTTCTAATATACTGGTTAATTTGCGGTTGTAGCGAACATGGCTACCAAATTATTTGGCGTTATGAAATAAATGCCATACCTTTGCAACCGAAAGAGTTGTTTGAAACATTATGCAAAGCAAAGCAGCCGAAAGCGGCTTGACTTTCGCTAAATCGTTACCTAAAATTATCCAGTCGCAACAACTTCTCTGATTATTAGACTGATACAACTTTTTTGATTATTCTTGGCAAAGATAATATAAATAACGAGTAGAGCAAAATGAAATTGTTCATTTTTGTCATAATATGCTATTCGAATTACAAAAATGTGGCATATTTGTTTTGGAAGCCTATTATATTTTGTATATTTGCATTCAAACTTGTCTGGTTGATAAAAATAATCGATATATGATGAATCTTAAAATATTAATGCTTGCCGGGATGATGTATTCAACATCAAGTTATGCACAAACCTGTTGTGGAGGCGTTTCTGAAAAAAAATGCAATAAGGAAGTAAATGAGTCATGTTGCATTATGGATAATGATGTGGTCAAGACAATTTTGTCGCGTCGTTCAATAAGAAAGTATCTTGATAGACCTGTTGAACATGAAAAACTTGAATTAATAGCAAAATGTGGAATTAATGCACCTAATGGCATGAATAAACAGCCGTGGGCTGTAAGAGTGGTTGAAAGCAAAAATTTTATTGAAGAAACAACAAAAATATTCAAGCAGGAAAATCCGGAGCAAGTGAAACGTGATGCTAATTTTAAGAATATGTATCGTAATGCTCCAAACATTATTGTTGTTGCAACCCCAAAAGGAAATGGATTGGTTGATGCAGGACTGATGGGAGAGAATATGATGCTTGCTGCAAAATCTTTAGGACTTGGTACTTGTTGTCTTGGTGGTCCGGTACGCTTCTTGCAGTCAAGTAAGGCTTGTCAACCATATATCAAGAAACTAAATTTACCTGAAGGATATGAAATATGCTATATAATTGCTGTGGGATATCCAGATGAAACTCCAGAGGCAAAACATAGAGATATAAATAAAATTGAATTTATAAAATAAGATACAAAATAAGCCGAGTATGATGCTGCCAGAAGATTTTACTACTTATACAAGTAAGCTTTTCGGGGAGGAATTGTGGAGCAATTTCCTTAACGGCTTTGAGCATAAACCACCTGTTAGCATACGTATAAACCCTTTTAAATTTAATGCTTGTAGCATGGCTTTACCAGCAGAAAAAGATTGTATGGTTGATTGGTGCAAAGATGGGATATATCTTAAAGAACGTCCATTGTTTACTCTTGATCCGTTGTTTCATGGAGGAGCTTATTATGTGCAGGAAGCTGCTTCTATGTATATTTCGGATGTAATTCGAAAATGTGCAGATGTATCATCTCCGTTACGTGTGCTTGACCTATGTGCTGCACCTGGTGGAAAATCAACCGCGGTGAGGAGCATTTTGCCAAAAGGGAGTTTGTTAATGGTAAACGAGCCTGTGAGACAGCGTGCCAATATCCTTATGGAAAATATCCAGAAGTTTGGTCATCCAGATGTTGTTGTGACAAATAATTATGCTGTTGACTATCAACGTAGTGGATTAAAGTTTGATGTTATAATTGCTGATGTGCCTTGTTCTGGAGAGGGGATGTTTCGTAAGGATGAAGGGACTATAAAAGAGTGGTCGTTGGCTAATGTGAAGAAATGTGCCGCTTTGCAAAAGGACATTATTGCAGATATAATGCCTTGTTTACGTGATGGAGGCTTGCTTATTTACTCAACATGCACATTTAATGCACATGAGAATGAGGAAAATATTAGCTGGATTATTGATAATTACGATATGCAACCTGTTGATATTTGTGATAAAAAATATTTTCCGGCAAGTATTTCTAATTTTGAAATGCATAATGTTGATTCATATAATAGAGCACAAGGAACTGTGCGCTTTATTCCTGGTATTACTCGCACAGAAGGACTTTTTATGGCTGCATTGCGTAAACCTGGTAATGGGCAGAATACAATGGTTCCTTTATCTAACAACAAAAAATCGAAGAAAGGTAAACATTCAAAAGAACAGCCTGTACAAGGAGTAAAGCAAGTGGCAGAGTGGCTTGACAATAACACGGATTTTGATATTACAATGCTTGGTGGAAGAATTGTAGCGGTAAATAAAATGTGGCGCGATATATTTGACACAGCAGTATCAAAATTGAGAGTTATGCACGCCGGAGTAGAATTAGGAGAAATAAAGGGGAAAGATATAGTACCTTCAGAGTGTCTGGCTCTTTCAGTGAATCTGAATCGTAATACTTTTGCTGTTGTAGAGTTAGACCTTAATTCGGCTCTTTGCTATTTAAGGCGCGAACCGATTACTCTTCCTACTGGCGCACCGCGTGGATACGTACTTGTAACATACGGAGAACTGCCGCTTGGCTTTGTAAAGAATCTCGGAAATAGAACAAATAACCTTTTTCCACAAGAATGGAGAATTAAAAACAAATGAAACAATATTTAGACCTGTTAGAACGTATCCTCACAGAGGGTACAAAAAAACACGACCGAACGGGAACCGGTACTATAAGTATTTTCGGAAACCAAATGCGCTTTGATATGAGCCAGGGCTTTCCTTTGCTGACAACAAAGAAACTACATCTTAAATCAATAATTTATGAGCTTTTGTGGTTTCTGAAAGGTGATACCAATGTTAGGTATCTTCAAGAGCATGGAGTTAGAATTTGGAACGAATGGGCAGATGAAAATGGTGAACTTGGACCTGTATATGGTCATCAGTGGCGATCATGGCCAACGCCTGATGGTAGACATATTGACCAAATAACAAATGTTATAAATCAAATAAAGAAAACTCCAGACTCTCGCCGTATGATTGTTAGCGCATGGAATGTAGCAGACATTGAGGAAATGCACCTCCCACCTTGTCACTGTCTTTTCCAATTTTATGTGGCTGATGGTAAACTGTCATTGCAACTCTATCAACGCAGTGCTGATACCTTTCTTGGAGTTCCATTTAATATTGCTTCATACGCTTTATTGTTGCAGATGATGGCTCAGGTTACAGGACTAATACCAGGAGAGTTTATTTATACAACAGGAGATACACATATCTATTTGAACCATATAGAACAAGTTAAGATACAGCTGACACGAACACCACGTTCATTACCAGTAATGAAACTTAATCCAAATGTGAAAAATATTTTTGATTTTAAATATGAGGATTTTAAACTGGAGAATTATGATCCGTGGCCACATATACCAGGTGTGGTGAGTGTGTAATTTAAATTAAAGCTAAAGTATGAGAATAAATATCATAGCTGCCGTAGCTCGTAATCGTGCTATAGGTAAAGATAATAAACTTATATATTGGTTGCCAAATGATTTGAAACGTTTTAAGGCTCTAACAACAGGACATACTATTATTATGGGTAGAAAAACATTTGAATCGCTGCCTAAAGGGGCTTTGCCGAACAGAAGAAACATTGTCGTTAGTCGTAGTGTAAAGGATTTTCCTGGATGTGATACGTATTTTTCTATAGATGAGGCTTTGAAAAACTGTGCTGCCGATGAGGATATTTATATTATTGGTGGTGAGAGCGTATATCGGCAAACTTTGCATTTGGCTGACAGATTATGCTTGACGGAAATTGATGATACCCCAAAAGATGCAGATGCTTTTTTTCCAGAATATGATGAATGGATGGAGGTAGAGAGGGAAAATCATGATATAGATGAGAAAAATCACTATAGATATTCTTTCGTTGATTATGAGAGAAAATAATGTATGGTATTTTAGGTCGTTTCTTTTCCTGATAGTATTGGTTTCTGCAAACCTGATGATATATGCCGAATCTTTGGCAAAGAAAAAATATCCAGGTGAGAAAACTTATATGTATAGAGTTGTGTTGACAGACAAATCTGCAACTCCTTTCTCTCTTGACAAACCATTGGCTTTTTTATCACAGAAATCCGTTGAACGAAGACTAAGGCAAAATATAGTATTGGATTCAACAGATCTACCTGTAAATCCGCTTTACGAAAAGAAAGTTGAACTTTGTGGAGGGAAGATCGTAAGTAAAAGTAAATGGAACAATTCTGTTGTTGTAATGACAGGTGATACAACGGTTGTTGATAGAATAGGAATATTGCCGTTTGTAAAATGTATCAGAAAAGTTTGGACATCACCAGATTCCGTGAAAATATATAAACAACGTCCTAAATATCATAAGGAACTGGTGCTGCGTGATACTGCTGATGTAAGTTATCATGGTGCTGCAGAAGAACAGTTGAAAATGCTTGGTGGAATAAAGCTGCATGACAATGGATATAAGGGAAGGGGAATTGTAATAGCTGTGCTTGATGCTGGCTTTTTGAATGTGGACCTTATACCGGCGTTTCGGAATATAAATATTGTGGGATATGCAGATTTTGTTGCTCTTTCAAAAAAAAGTATTTTTGAAATATCTGATCATGGAACACAAGTCTTGTCTACAATGGCTATAAGTGTTCCTAAGGTATATGTAGGAGCAGCACCAGAGGCAAGTTATTGGCTTTTAAGATGCGAAGACCAACAAACGGAGCAACCTGTAGAGGAGGATTATTGGGCTGCAGCAGCAGAATTTGCCGACAGTGTAGGAGTGGACGTTATCAGTAGTTCATTGGGATTCCATGAATATGATGATCCATCAGATAACTATGCTTACAGACAGCAAGATGGACAAACAGCTTTGATTTCTCACACGGCTTCTATGCTTGCTAAAAAGGGAATAGTGCTTGTGAATAGTTGCGGTAATGAGGGTATGGGTATGTGGAAAAAAATCTGTTTCCCTGCTGATGCGAAAAATATATTAAGTGTTGGAGCGGTTACGTCATTTAGGAGAAATGCTGCTTTTAGTAGCCTCGGACCTACTGCAGATGGTAGAATAAAACCAGATGTAATGGCACAAGGAAGTCCGACAATGGTTGTGACAGAAAGAGGTACGATAAGTAGTGATGTTGGGACTTCGTTTGCTGCTCCACTCATAGCCGGAATGGTGGCATGTATTTGGCAAAGGAACCCGGAAAAAACTGCATTCGAGATAATAGATATGGTTAAACGGCTTGGAGATAATTATGCACATCCAGATAATGTGTATGGTTATGGAATACCTGATTTTAGTAAAAATACATATAATAAATAATGCCAAAAGCTTTATCACTTTTTGAACTAAACAATCTTGTGCGAAAAACAATAGACATCACATTGAATGATGAATATTGGGTGGAGACTGAGTTGGGAGAAGCTCGTGAGAACAATGGACATCTTTATCTTGAACTTATAGAGAAAGATGAATATAGAAATACTCCCGTGGCAAGAGCCTCGGCTAAATGTTGGCGTTCAACATGGATGACGCTTCGCAAAAAGTTTGAGTATATTACCGGGATGAATATTAAGCCTGGAATAAAAGTCTTGCTTAAAGTTTATCCACAATTTCATGAGGCTTATGGATTTTCGTGGATTGTAACAGATTTGGATCCAACATATACTATGGGGGATATGGCACGCAAACGACTTGAAATTATAAATATATTGAAAGATGAGGGTGTGTTTGATTTGAATAAGCAGTTGGCATTACCAATGTTTACACAGCATATCGCTGTTGTGTCTAGTGAAACTGCTGCAGGATATGGAGACTTTTGCAAGCAGTTATACTCAAATCAGTTTGGATTTTCTTTTTCGGTTCGGTTTTATCCGGCTATTATGCAAGGAGAAGGAGTGGAACAAAGCGTGATCTCTGCCCTAAATAAGATATATGAAAATTTAGATTCGCATGATTGTGTTGTCATAATACGTGGTGGAGGGGCAAGTAGTGATTTAACAGGTTTTGATTCTCTTGCACTTGCTGAAAATATTGCCAATTTTCCGTTGCCGATTATAACAGGTATAGGACATGAACGAGATGAAACCGTTGCTGATATGGTTTCACACACAAAAGTTAAAACTCCAACTGCTGCAGCTGCTTTATTGATAGATAATCTTCGTAGTGTTGCAGAACGTTTGGATTCTGCTCAACAACGTATAACCAATAAGGTTGGACTTATAATGCAAGCTGAACAACAGCGAATATCTCGTTTGGCACAAATTATACCTGCATTGTTTTCGGTTGTGAATGTTAAACAGAATGCATTAGTTGACAGGTTAGCACAGCGTTTGGCAACGAGTGCACATAATATTATTAGCGAAAATTCTCGTAGGTTGGATCATGCAGAAAGTAAATTGCCGATATTTACAGAACATATATTGCAGATGCAACACAATTATATAGAATTGTTGGCGCAGCGTTTGTGTGCTCTTGATCCAAAGCTGTTGTTAATGAGAGGATACAGTATCACGACTTTGCATGGTAAAGCTGTTACTGATAAAGCAATGTTACATCCTGGAGATGAAATTCTTACAGTCTTCGCAAATGGAACAGCGAAGTCTATTGTAAAAAAGTAATATAGAATATGTAAAAATGGAACAGAATATTAAATATGAAACAGCTGTAAAGCAACTTGAAAGTATTGTCGGAAAAATGGAAACTGGCGAGCTTGACATAGATTCGTTAAGTGAGCAACTTAAAACTGCAAAGAATTTAATAAAAATATGTAGAGATAAGTTGACAAAAACAGATGAAGAGATAAAAAAACTTCTTGAAGAATAGCTAAAGGTTCAAGTGAATAAAACATAATTCTTTTGCTTTTCTTGCAGAAGAATAATATTCTTATTAATTTTGCCTACAAATAATTAAAACAATATTACATTATGAAAGATTTGGATTGGTCTAACTTAGGCTTTGGATACAGACGTACTGACTATAATGTGCGTTGTTATTATCGCGATGGCAAGTGGGGCGAAATCGAAGTTTGCTCTGACGAGTATCTTAAATTACACATGGCTGCAACTTGTCTGCACTATGGGCAGGAGGCTTTTGAAGGATTAAAGGCTTTCCGTTGTCCTGATGGAAAAGTACGTGTTTTCCGTATGGATGAGAATGCTAAAAGACTACAGTCAACATGCCGTGGCATCATGATGCCAGAGGTATCTACTGAGTTGTTTGAAGAAATGGTAAAAAAAGTGGTTCGCTTGAATCAAGAATATATTCCAACTTATGAAAGTGGTGCCTCACTGTATATTCGCCCTTTACTTATTGGTACAAGTGCTCAAGTTGGTGTACATCCTGCATCTGAATATGTATTTTTGATTTTTGTTACACCTGTAGGACCATACTTCAAAGGTGGTTTCTCAACAAATCCATATGTTATAATTCGTGATTACGACCGTTCTGCACCTCTTGGTACAGGAAAGTATAAGGTTGGTGGAAATTATGCAGCATCTATGCTTGCAAACAATATTGCTCATGAAAAGGGATATGCTTGCGAGTTTTATCTTGATGCAAAAGAAAAGAAATATATGGACGAATGTGGTGCAGCAAATTTCTTTGGTATAAAGAACAATACATACGTTACTCCTAAGTCTACTTCAATCTTGCCTTCAATTACCAACAAGAGTCTTATGCAACTTGCAGAGGACTATGGAATGAAGGTTGAGCGTCGTCAGATTCCAGAAGAAGAACTTGAAACCTTCGAAGAGGCTGGAGCTTGTGGTACAGCTGCCGTAATAAGCCCAATATCTTATATTGATGACCTTGATACAGGTAAACGTTATACTTTTAGTAAAGATGGTAAACCGGGACCCGTGTCACAGCGCCTTTATACTCATTTGCGCAATATCCAGTATGGTATTGAACCAGATGTACATGGATGGACTAAGGTTATTATTGAGTAGGCGCTTTAGAATATTGAATATAAGCAATATTGTATGATAATATGAAAAAGGAATTTGGCAGATGCTTTCTTGACGTAGCGAAATCTTCACGTCTTTGCTGGTGTCTTTTTTTTTCAGCGACATGTAGACTATACCATTCATAGTTGTCATATTCCTTTTTCTTTCGTTTATAGAAGCTTATTTGCTATAATCAAAATCTTCTGAATATGGATTCACTGAATGTGAAACTTATAGTTGGTGGTGATGGTTATCGACAATAATCGTTACCATCGTCGCAATAAAAAACGAAGGAAAGAAGCAAACGCAGATAAATAAATACATAGAACAACCACGGAACAGAAACTATAAATGAGTAAAGGAAAACTACAGAAATTCGCAGAGATGGAAACTTTCAAGAATGTCTTCCAGTATCCCTATTCTGTGATTGAGAACGTGCCTTTCGAGATGAAAGGTAAATGGCGTGAGGAATATTTCCACAATGATAACCCCATTGTGCTTGAATTAGGGTGTGGAAAAGGCGAGTATACTGTTGGATTGGCTCGCATGTTCCCAAACGTGAACTTCATTGGTGTTGATATCAAAGGGGCACGCATGCATACTGGGGCCAAGCAGGCTCTTGAGGAAAAACTCGACAATGCAGCATTCCTGCGTACGAACATTGAGATTATTGACCGCTTCTTTGCTTCAGGTGAAGTACAGGAGATTTGGCTCACGTTCAGCGATCCACAGATGAAGAATCCGCGTAAACGTCTTACAAGCACATATTTCATGGAGCGTTATCGCCAATTTCTCGTGGACGGAGGATTAGTGCATCTGAAGACAGATTCCAATTTTCTCTTCACTTATACTAAATATATGGTGGAAAAAAATTCTCTGCCAGTGCTTATGGCTACAGAGGATCTTTATCATGACGATAGTCTTGATATTGACACACGCAGCATCCTGTCTATTCATACTTATTATGAGAACCAATGGATTGAGCGCGGGTTGAATATCAAGTATATGAAATTTCGTTTGCCACAAGAAGGCATACTTGAAGAGTCGGAGGTGGAGATTCCGCTAGACGAATACCGAAGCTATAAACGCACTAAGCGAAGCGGAAAGAATACGGCAAAATAAAAAGTTTCAACTCCGCATTCGCTCTTTTGTGTTATTTCACCATCCTCATTAGAAGAGTGGTTCGTATTATTAGTATAAGACTTTAAGATAAAGTTTGCATAAGAAATTGTAGCTCGCATCAAATAACTTATACAGATTATATATATTTAATGAAAAGAATTGGCATCATATTCTATAGTATATTGCTTTCGCTGCTCGTCATCTTTGTGAGTAGTGGGGTTACTCTCGTGCAGTGCAATCACACTGGCAATATGAGTGTAGCACAGCTATCTACGTCATTTGATTACGATGCCGATGATGACTGTTGTGGTATGGAGCCGGAATATCATGATGGTTGTTGCGATATGGATGTTGAAAACTATTGTAGTCACAGTCATTATGAAAATCTTGACGAGTTACCTTGTATGAACTATACACTCGTCAAGGCTCAGCCTACAAGTTTCTCTAATGCTTTTGTACCTGGTTTCCAACCTTTATGTTTTATTGTGCCAGACTTTCTCGGGATTCCTGTTGTAAGGTTTGTGCGTGTGGTGGTGAAAGCTTTGTTGCCAGAATGTAACGGACGGCATGGACCGCCGCGGAGTTATCTGCGGCTTATCACTATTCTTCTTATTTGATTTTATCCCTTTATTGCTTATGCGGAGACACGGTTCACCGCAGGGCTTCTTGCTATTTTCTCTTTACAACAAGGTTGCAAAGTAAAAGTAGTATTTTTACATTTACAATCAAGATAGGATAAAATCAAAAATAGAATAATGAACAAATATATAGCATCAACATTTTTTGCCATCGCTTCTGTGACAGCAATGGCACAGAACAATGAGAATATAACTACAGACTCCATCCACTCTGAGCACAAGCTGCAGGGCGTAACAGTGAAATCTACCGCCACTCGCCGTATGGCAGGTGCTTTGAATGGTATGGTTATGGGTAGACAGGAACTCTTCAAGGCTGCTTGCTGCAACTTGGGAGAGAGTTTTCAGAATAATCCATCGGTAGATGTGAACTATAGTGATGCAACTACTGGAGCTAAGCAAATAAAACTACTTGGACTTGCCGGAACTTACGTGCAGATGCTAACCGAAAACCTGCCCAATTATCGTGGTGCCGCCACTCCATACTCTCTTGGGTATGTGCCTGGACCGTGGATGAATTCTATTCAGGTGTCAAAGGGATGTGCTTCTGTAAAAAACGGCTATGAGTCTATTACCGGACAAATCAATGTGAATTTCCTTCAGCCGGAGAGTGAGAAAAAAACGGAGATAAATTTATTTGGAGATACTGATAGTCGTATTGAGGCAAACGTTACATCAAACTTTCATCTCAACAACAAACTGTCTACAGAGATCCTTACACATTACGAAAATCAGTTCAAGAAACATGATGAGAACGGTGACGGTTTTATCGATAAACCAGCTGTACGTCAAGTACATCTGCAGAACCGCTGGGCATATCTCGGTGATAAGTATATCTTCCATGGTGGAATTACAGCACTGCTTGAGAAACGAGAGAGTGGACAGACTCACGACCACGAGACTTCTTACAATGGTATAGGTGAGTCTATTCCTGCTGGCGATGCGTATAAAAATCACCAGGCACGCTACAAAATAGGCATTGATACAAAGCGCTATGAAGGATATATGAAGCATGCCTATATAATAGACAAGGAGAAGGAAATGAACATTGCCCTCATGACATCGGCGTCGATGCACGAACTGAATGCCAACTACGGATTGAAGACATACGATATTAATGAGAAGAACCTATATGCTTCGCTTATGTATGAAACAAACTTCACAAAGATGCATAATCTATCTGTAGGATTTAGTTTGACCCACGACTATCTGAAGCAAAATTACTTTCTCGATGAGAAGAATCAAACTCGTTATTTCTTCAATGAGAAAGAAACTGTTCCCGGAGCCTATACACAGTATACTTTTAACTGGAACCACAAGATAACAGCAATGGCTGGTTTCCGCATA
Source organism: uncultured Prevotella sp. (assembly GCA_934217675.1). Classification (GTDB taxonomy): domain Bacteria; phylum Bacteroidota; class Bacteroidia; order Bacteroidales; family Bacteroidaceae; genus Prevotella. The sequence continues at coordinate 18,609 of CAKQCV010000035.1, forward strand.
GACTACAGTTCGGTATACGGCACATTCTATACACCGCGTTTCAATGTGAAATTTTCGCCGGCACAGTTCTTCACTCTTCGTCTCTCTGCAGGAAAGGCATATCGTTCGGTTCATGCCTTTGCCGAAAATAACTATCTCCTTGCCAGTGGCAGAACATTCAAAGTAGCACCGCTTGATCAGGAGAAGGCATGGAACTATGGTGCAACAACGGCTTGGAACTTCCAATTGTTCGGCAGACTTATGAAACTTAATTTAGAATATTTCTATACTAGATTCAGCAATCAGGCAGTGGTAGACTATGATTCCAATCCGTCGGAGATAGCAATAACAAACCTCAGTGGCAAATCATATTCACATACTTTCCAGGCTGATGCTACCTATGAACCAATCAATGGTCTTCAAGTCACTGCAGCTTATCGCTTGAACGATGTGAAGACAACATACGGTGGTGAATTGCTTGAAAAACCGCTTCAAAGCAAATATAAGGCACTACTTGCCCTATCATACAAGACACCGCTCGAACTGTGGCAGTTTGACCTTAACTTGCAGCTCAATGGTGGCGGTAGAATGCCGAAACCATACACCTTTGCCGATGGTACAATGTCGTGGAATAACCGTTTCCATGCATACGAGCAACTCTCTCTTCAGGTAACACGCTGGTTTCGCCACTTCTCTGTATATGTTGGCGGTGAGAACCTGACAAATTTCAAGCAGAAGCACCCTATCGTAAATGCTGAAAAGCCATGGAGTAGCGAGTTTGAACCTACGATGGTGTGGGGACCTGTGCTTGGCAGAATGTTCTATGCAGGAATAAGAGTTACTATATAAAAAGGAGAAATAGAATAAATGAAACAGACAGTAGTAGTCATGGGCATGGCATGCTCGGTGTGTGCCGCCAATGTTGAGAAGAAACTTTCTTCGCTGAAGGGAGTGAACAGTGCTTCTGTATCGCTTGTAGGTAGAACGGCATTGATTGATTTCGACCCTTCAATAATTACACTTCAGGATATGAAGCGCGAGATAAGTGAGATAGGATATGATATGGTGATAGAGTCTAACCGTAATGTGGAGGAGATTGCTCGTAGGGAATATACTGTATTAAAGCGCAAGACAATCCTTTCATGGTTTTTCGCCATACTCACGATGGTTGTGTCTATGGGGTGGGTAAATCTTTTTAGCTCTGATGCCGGCATGGATGACAGCCATAGTATGAGCGGTATGAACAATCCGTTTTCCAATCAGCTCTGTCTTATACTCGCTCTATTGAATATGGTGTATTGCGGGCGACAGTTTTACATCTCTGCCTTCAAGCAGCTGCGCCACCGTACTGCAAACATGGATTCGCTTGTTGCTTTGAGCACCATCGTTGCTTTCCTTTTCAGTACTTTCAATACTTTTTGGGGTGAACAAGTATGGGGGGCGCGTGGCATAGAGTGGCACACTTATTTCGATGCCTCCGTGATGATAATAACCTTTGTACTTACAGGGCGTTGTCTTGAGGAAAGAGCAAAAGACAGTACGGCATCAAGCATCCGTCAACTTATGGGGATGCAACCAAAGACAGCGCGTATAGTGAACGGTGATGATTTGCATGACGTGCCTCTCTCGGCTATAGCCTATGGTGATATTCTTGAAGTGAGAGCAGGAGAGAAGATACCGGTAGACGGTACTGTAGTCTCTGCCGATAGCTTTATGACTCCAGATGCGGCATACGTGGATGAGGCGATGATAAGCGGTGAGCCAGCACCGGTTGCAAAACACACTGGTGATAGGGTGATTGCCGGAACAATACCCAGCCAGGGAAAGCTTCGCATGAGAGCGCAGCAAGTGGGCGAGAAGACAGCCTTGGCACAAATAATTCGAATGGTACAAGAAGCTCAGTCGTCAAAAGCTCCTGTGCAGCGATTGGTTGATAAAGCTGCTCTTGTCTTTGTTCCGGTTATTATGGGCATATCTCTACTCACGTTTGCTGTATGGCTTGCCATAGGTGGTGTGACAGCATTACCACAGGCTATCATGTCTTCAGTTTCCGTGCTTGTCATAGCGTGTCCGTGTGCTATGGGACTTGCTACTCCGACAGCCTTGATGGTTGGTATCGGAAAGGCTGCACGTAGCCATATCCTCATCAAGGATTCTGTGGCTCTTGAAAATCTGCGTAAGGTGAATGCCCTTGTAATAGACAAGACTGGTACGCTTACCATCCCCAACCAGAATATTGATTTCACGAAAACCGATGATATTTCCGCTTTGGTTAGTGGTGACGAAAAAACTTTGCATACAGTTTTAGAGACCCGCGAAACCCTCAAACCACATGCTGCCAAGGCAATGGCATTGCTTCAAAATGAAGGCATAGATGTGTATATGATGAGTGGTGACAGGGAGGAGGCTGCCCACTATTGGGCTGAGAAGGCAGGAATCAGCCACTATAGAAGTAAGGTGAAACCTGATGACAAGCAGGCTTTGGTAAGGAAGTTGCAGAATGAAGGCAAGCGAGTGATGATGGTGGGCGATGGAATAAACGACACCCAGGCTTTGGCTCTTGCTGATGTTAGCATGGCGATAGGCAAGGGTACTGACATTGCCATGGACGTGGCACAGGTAACGCTTATGGGTGATGACTTGATGGCGATTCCTGATGCCGTACGACTAAGTAGGCGAACTGTAGGCATGATATGGCAAAACTTGTTTTGGGCTTTCGTATATAATATTGTGTGTATCCCGTTAGCTGCCGGTGCTTTGCATCTCTTTGGTATTGATTTCCAAATTACGCCGATGTGGGCGAGTGCCTTGATGTCATGTTCGAGCGTTAGTGTTGTGCTTAACTCTTTGCGCTTGAAATTCGTTTAAAAGTAAAATGACAGTAAGATAGCAATGAAACAAATGAGAGATATGAAAAAGGTAAATAAATTACAACAGTTATGCTGTCTTGCCATTAGTTTGCTCATCGTATCATCACTCGCCATCGTGAAGTATGGCGAGTGGATGGGGGTAGACCTTAAGGCTAAGGCTGAAGTGGTGGTAAACGATACTTTGCGAACGTTGAAAGACGGTTCGATGGTAATAAATACCTCTTCTTTAGCATCTGACATTTCTGGTTATGCCGGAAAAGTTCCGCTTGAAATCATCGTAAAAGATGATAAGGTACAAGGGGTAAAAGCACTGCCTAATGACGAGACCGATGATTTCTTTAACGAAGCATCAAAGCTTCTGTCAAAATGGAACGGCAAGACCATTGATGATGCATTGAACATGAAAGTTGATGCCGTATCGGGTGCCACATTTTCTTCAAAGGCAATTATTGGAAATATGCAACGAGGACTGGATTATGCCAAAACTGTCGCTTCTCGTTCTGCATTGTCCTCTACTACGGAATCTTCCAATTTCGAATGTTCTGCGAAAAACATATTAGGACTTTTTGTGGTGCTGATGGCAGCCATACTGCCCCTTTTCATCAAGAACAAGAAGTATCTATTCCTCCAGTTAATACTTAATATCGTAGTCTTGGGATTTTGGTGTGGTTCATTTCTTTCCTATACAGCTCTTTTGGGATACACGGCACACGGGATTAGCATCATGAGCATGTTGATACAGTTTATTATGATTGTTATAGCCTTTCTGTATCCTCTGTTAGGAAAGAAATCATACTATTGCACCCATGTGTGTCCTTTTGGATCATTGCAGTATGTTGCAGGTCAATGTGTGAGATATAAAGTAAGGATGAATCAAAATACATTAAGACGGTTGGACACATTCCGTCAAGTGGTGTGGGCATTGCTCATGCTCTGTATCTGGAGCGGAGTGTGGGTTGACTGGATAGACTACGAGCCGTTCACGGCATTTGTATTTCATTCGGCATCATGGGCGGTAATCACGTTGGCAACAGTATTTGTGCTGCTGTCGTTTGTTGTAACCCGTCCGTATTGTCGCTTCGTATGTCCAGTGGGAACACTTTTGAGAATCAGTCAAAACATCAAATAGAACATTATAAATAAAATGCATATGAAGACTTCAAAGTTATTAATCCTCGTATTGGCAATAGCCTTGGTTATCGTGTCGGCAAGACTTGCCATGGTCGGTTCTGTATCATTACCGGCAGCAGACTCCAATCAAGACGCAGCAGATGCCGTATACCAAAATATCATGACTCGTGCATCAGTCCGTACTTATTCTGATAAACCCGTTGAGGATGAGAAAATCGACAAATTGTTGCATGCAGGCATGGCGGCACCATCGGCAGTCAATATCCAACCATGGCATTTCGTTGTGGTAAAGGACAAGGCAATGCTCAAAAAAATAGCAGAAGCAACGCCAAATGCAGGCATGGCAAAGAATGCTCCTTTGGCAATAGTGGTATGTGGTGATATGACCAATGAGAAGGAAGGTATGGTAAGAGAGTTCTGGAGTCAAGACGTTTCAGCCGCTACAGAGAATATTCTTCTGCAGGCACATGCTATGGGGCTGGGAGCCGTATGGACGGGCACTTATCCTGATAAACAACGTTGTACTGCTATCTCCAAACTGCTCAATCTGCCCAATCATATCATTCCTTTCTGTACTGTTGTCATTGGTTATCCAAAAGGAGATACAGCACCCAAAGACAAGTGGAAACCGGAGAATGTGTCTTACGATTCTTTCGGTATGGGTAAAGACGACAAACCTCTTGCTTCAAATCAAAAGACAAAGGACTTCGAAGAGTTTGATGTAACAGAACAGTTCCGTTCCAATCCTTTCACATATTTTAAAGGCAAAGGATTGCTGCTTGCTGTTGGCAACAAGAATGATTACAATGAGATGACCATTGGATGGGGAGCTCTTGGCAATATATGGGAGAAAGGAATGTCGCTAATGACTGTATATGTGGCACCAGCCAGACATACATTTAAATATATGGAAAAAGCGAAGTATTTCACTGTAATGGAATTTGACGATTCCCACAAGGATATTCTTGACTATATGGGACACCACAGTGGAAGAGATGGCAATAAGGCTAAGGCTCTTGGATTGCATACTCGTTTTACAGAGCACGGTACTCCTTATTTCGATGAGGCAAAAACGGTGTTTGAATGTGAAATGATTTATCATGCCCCTTTTGACCCTAAGGGATTCGGTGAGATGCCAAAGAAACTTTATTCAGATTTTCCTGCAGGTATTCATTCGATGTATATGGGCAAGATCATTAAGGCGATGAGAAAATAAATAAAACATAAAAGTAATTTGTCAATATTGATAATAACTAAAAACAAGAAAGATATGAAAAAGATTTTATCAATCATCATGATGGCGATGATGACACTAACTATTTGTGCTAAGGACATAAAAACAGCAGTCTTTACAACAAATCCGCAAATGCACTGCGAAAAGTGTGAACAAAAAATCAAAGGCAACCTGCGTTTTGAGCGTGGAGTAAAGAAAATCGTTACAAGCGTGCCTGACCAAACCATAACCATTACCTTTGATGCAGACAAGACAACTGTTGGTAACATAATCAAAGCTTTTGATAAGATTGGTTATGAAGCTCGCCAACTGAAAGATGGTGAAAAGGTGAATAAAAATGGTGAAAGCTCGTGTGGTATGTAAAGTATATTTTGTGTTGTGAATAAAAAACGCTAACTTTGCAGTTAACTCTGTATAGTAGCGTTTTTCTTGTTTGCTACAACTACAGATATATATTATGAATTATAAATATAAATAAACATGACACTATATCCAAAATTAATAATGGATGCGCTTGCCACTGTGACATATCCTGGCTCAAAGAAAAATCTTGTAGAAAGCGAGATGGTTGCTGATAATCTGCGCATTGATGGTAATCACGTATCATTTTCGCTAATTTTTCCGCGAGACACAGATCCTTTTCTAAAGTCAACAGTAAAAGCTGCTGAAGCTGCCATACGTTACAATGTTAATAAAATTGAGGGTGAAGGTCTCGGCAATGAGGTTGATATAAAAATTTCCCTTGAATACAAGTCTAAGCCACGTCCGGAAGTTGGCAAGCTCTTGCCAGAAGTTAAGAATGTCATTGCTGTGAGTAGTGGTAAAGGTGGAGTTGGAAAGAGTACAGTTTCTGCAAATCTTGCAATAGCTTTGGCACGCCTTGGATACAAAGTGGGACTTCTTGATACTGACATATTTGGACCGTCAATGCCAAAGATGTTTGATTGTGAAGATGCTCGTCCGTATGCCGTAGAGGTTGATGGCAGAAAATTGATAGAGCCGATAGAAAAATACGGTGTGAAATTGCTTAGTATCGGTTTCTTTGTAAATCCTGAAACAGCGACATTGTGGCGTGGTGGAATGGCATCGAATGCTTTGAAACAACTTATAGCAGATGCAGATTGGGGAGATCTTGATTATTTTATTCTCGATACCCCTCCTGGTACCAGCGATATCCATCTTACTCTTTTGCAGACTCTTGCCATTACAGGTGCCGTTATCGTGAGCACTCCGCAAAGTGTTGCTCTTGCTGATGCACGCAAAGGTATAGATATGTACCAAAATGATAAGGTAAATGTTCCTATCCTCGGAATGGTTGAGAATATGGCATGGTTTACACCTGCTGAACTTCCAGAGAACAAATATTATATCTTTGGAAAAGAAGGTTGCAAGAAACTTGCCGATGAACTTAATATTCCTCTTCTTGCTCAGATTCCGCTTGTGCAAAGTATATGTGAAGATGGTGACAAGGGTATGCCTGCAGCGTGTCATCCGGAGACAATAACGGGTCAGTCATTTCTAACTCTTGCTCAAGCTGTTGTTACAATGGTGAACCGTCGCAACAAAGAAAAGCCTAAGACAAAGATTGTAGAGGTGAAAGATTAATTTTATAGATTGACGTTTTTTCTTAAATATAAATCCCTGCTCCGATAATATAATGTCGGAGCAGGGATTACTATTTATCAAATAACTTAACCTATTCTGTTATCCTAAATCTTTTTACCATTAAGGTATTAATTCCTCACGGCGTCAATACCTTAAAATATATATATTAAACAAACTATCTTATTGTTTTCACAGTCTTTATTGTTCCGTCACTAAAGGTTGTAACTTTTATAGCTGTACCTTTTGACGAATTGCTCATGCGTGTTCCGTCAATACTGTAGAATACTACAGATACAATACCGTTGTTATTGTTAACTTCGCAGATGGCTGTAGTATTGTTTGCCTCTGTAGCTTCACTCAAACCACCCATCTCGTTTGCTGCACGTATTGACCATTTTGCTGTGTTGTCAGCATTGTCATAATGATTCTCGGTGGTGAAGTCAACCACATTGCCATCCTTACATACAGCCCATAGGAGTACATATTTACTATCTTCCCATGTCAGTTTACCATTGTTCAGAAGTACTTTCTGTGGTGCAGAAGCTTGTTCTGTCAATACTGTTGGATCCCAGTTGTCGCCTGCACCCATAACATTGGCTATGGTATAGAAATCAGCCTCTTCTTTGGTCAAAACAGGATTGTTTGCATGTCCATCTCCAAATGTCTTCTTTCTTCCACTCAGATCTATAGCGCTTCCTTTTCCGGTAGTAGAGTTGTATTCGGCAAAGCGTGCTGGCCATCCTGTGCCCATCTCGTTC
>CAKQCV010000036.1 GCA_934217675.1 uncultured Prevotella sp.
GTCATACCGAAGCCCACATCCTTCAAGCCCATCTCACGGAGCTTCTTCAGGGTAGTATAACCACGATTGAAACCATTGTTCAAACCGCGAATCTCATTGTTGGTCTTCTCCAATCCCTCAATGGAGATACGGATACCAATCTGAGGGAACTCCGTAGCCAAGTCGATGATACGGTCGGTGAAGAAGCCGTTGGTAGAGATCACGATACGGTCGCTCTTCTTGTAGAGCTCACGCACGATGTCCTTCAAGTCGGTGCGGATGAAAGGCTCACCACCTGTGATGTTGGTAAAATACATCTTAGGCAACTTCTTGATAGTCTCTATCGAAATCTCCTCCTCAGGCTTGGAAGGAGCCTTATAGCGGTTACACATTGAACAACGAGCATTGCAACGATAAGTTACAATCACAGTACCATTTAATTTCTTTTCTGACATAATATTTTTACGATTTATAAATTTCCATGATTTGGCGATAATAATTCTCCGCATCGTATCTCGCCCTACTTTCCGATGCAAGTTTTTTATAATCAAAAGATGTGTTCCACATCTTCTCTATCTTCGCCTTTAGGTCAGCGATATTGCCACTGCTAAAAGTATAATTCGTGAGTTCTGGAATACCTCCGATGTTGGCTCCCAATACAGGCGTGCCCAAACATTGTGCCTCAATCACTGATAGCGGGTTATTCTCATACCATTCTGAAGGAATCACCGAGAAGCGAGCCTTGCCCACAAGCTGTTTGATTTCATCCCACTGCTTGAAGCCCACGAACTCGATATTGTCTTTGGCAACAGCCTTCAGTTCATCCATCAGTGGACCGCCACCGATCACCACCAACTTGTAAGGCAACTGATTGGCAGCCTCAACCAATGTCTTCGCTCCCTTCTCATGACTCAACCTGCCGATAAAGCAATAGTAATTCTCTTTCTTTGGCAGAAGTACAGAATCCGTGGAATCAGTGAGATCCGTGTGCGAATACTTACATTTCTCTACATCGATAAAGTTGCAGAGCGTACGCATCTTCGATTTGGAGAATCCTCCCTGCACCATCTTGTCTGCCATAAACTGGCTCGGACAAATGAACACATCCGTACTTGCCTCCAACCGCTCACGGTTCCAAGTAGTTGCCTCCTTATATCCGATGAACGAAGCCAATTTTGAACCCTTCATACACTTGTTGTCCAAGCAAGCCTTCTTGTCGCCCTTGAAACAAGTCTCACAGATGGTATTGCCATTCTTCAAGCAATCATAACGAGGACAGAGCAACTTATAGTCATGCAGCGTCCACACCACCTTGATGCCTCGCTGGTGCGCCAACTCCGCCATCACAGGCGAAAGCTGCGTATGCACATTGTTGAGATGCACCACGTCCGGATTGAAGTCATCCAAGAGTTTCTTAAACTTACTCTTAACCTCATGAGACCCGAAAGGTCTGGTAAAAGCCATCAACTTGCTCATGTTCTTCGGGAAGTATTTATTCCATGGTGTATCCAAGTTCTCTGGATAGTCCATGGCAAATACCGCCACCTCATGTCCATGAGCCTTCAGTAGCTGCTCTAAATTGAGCATATAGATACAATCACCGCCTCGGCGGTAATAGAACTTATTAACTAATAAAATTTTCATAAAATCGAGTTTGTAAAAAATCAAACGCTCAGAGGGCAGACAAAAGCTTTCCTTTCTGAAAGCCTTTGCCTGCCTATTATTGTAATATCTTAAATTCTAAATCTTATATAAATGTGTTTTTCGTTGAATCAAAATCAATCCTCTTGCAAAAGCTTGCACGCTTCGACTAATCCAAGGACCTTCAAATCATCTTCTTCAAAGTCTTTGACATTACGAGTCACAAGGTAATCAGCACCACTTCTCTTTGCAGAGAAATATTGTACGCCATCTTCGAAATCCTTCCATTTCGCATCATAAGAATGATACACATCCGATTCATCAACCGAACAAACATATAAGTAATCTCTCAAGAAATCCATCTTTTTACGAAAAATTTCCAAAGGCATGCCACAACGTTCTACACAAATAAAGTTTGTTGTAACAATAGACATTGAAGAAGCACTAATCTTTACCTTTCCATCCACAGCATAAGAAATAATAGCAGCTGCCGCTGGATAAAACTTAGGTCTCTCCAAGATAAAGTCTATCAAGATATTCGTATCCAAGAAAAAATTCATAGATATTTCTTTATCAAAACATCCGACAGTTCTTTTTTGTAATCTAATGACAAATATTTAGGGCACTTGTATCCTACCTCCAACGCTTTCACTTTTGGAGAAATATAATATTTAACATCAGACACTTCCTCAGCTTGTATTTTGGAATTTTCCATCAAGAACTTCATTCCTGCTTTCAAAGCATCCGCAATACTTATATTATTCAGCTTTGCATACAACATAGCATCATTATATGTAGCATTATCTAAAGTAATTGTTGTCATAGTTACCTTTTTTAAACATTTTAAAATCACGCCGTTAAAGTTACGCTTTTTTCTTGAAACCGCAAAAGGAAACAATGGATTTCTTCTCAATACATGGCAACACATAGTACTTCACCACATGCGAAAAGCAAATCGCACCGATTAATGTTGCAATACAAGTCGCAATATAAAGCAAATCACATTGACCGATAAACTTATCCAGATGCAACATACTCGCCACCCGATAAAACATCATGTGACAGAGATAAATCTCCATGCTGATACCACTCAGATATTTTGCAACTCTATTGTTTAATATTTTATCCTTGGAGCCGATGGCATACATCAACCATGCAGCAAAGACAGTCAAATCTGGCAAGATAAACAACGACTTGATATCTATAACAAATCTCAGCACTGTAAGAATCAAGCATAATGCCAAGGTTATCATCCAATGCTTCTCCACCCAACTTTTAGTGACATGGCGATAGAGGAATATCATGCCTCCTGCAATAAAGAACTGGGGTTGTAGATGATATTCACTTTGTCGATAGGCTTCAATGGGGGGTAAGTTTTATGTTTATTTCAAGTCAATAATCAATTAGCAAAGTAAAAAATTTTACTTTAATCGTTTACATTATTTAAGGCATTATATCGATGTGTTTTTGTCACGATATGACTTCCATCCGCCCATTCCCAAACATTAGTAATATAATAATGTATAATAGGTTTCTTTTCAGGTCGGTTAGGATCAGTAACCGTCTCTGCATCCAAATCACATTTTAGCGTTGTACCCGCATCAAATTTTATCTCATAATTATTTACCTGATTAATAAAATCATTGTCTTGGATAGCAGCTACTATTTGCTCCCCATTAAAACGACAACGCCATTTCAACTTAGTATCATGTGCAAAAACAGGTGAGATAACAGCTATTGTCGTACCACTAAATGTCTGTAAAGACTTAACTTTCCCATTAGGCACAATTTTATTATCAAAATCAACTCGCTCAATCTTTGACACCACAGGTTGCTCATTATTATCTATTGAATGGAAGGAAGAACTGATCGCAACGACAGAAGAATCTTTCTGAACATGCTGATAAAAAGCAGATATACATTTTTGTAAAGTTTCATCACTTTCCAACAATATCATAGCCTCTTCTTCCGTCAGATTCATTTTTTTGATTTTTTCCAATACCGCTACACGTTTATCTATGTAATTTAAAGTATTGGCTTCTTTGTTAAAGAAATTATTAACAGCTCCCTGAAGTAGAAGTCCAAGTGTCATACCTAAAAGAGTATCCTTTCTGAATAGAATTTGCAATTTGTCTATGACACCACCAGGTTGCAAGGCGCATGCCTCGATAGCAATATCTTCACCAGTAAGCCCAGCAATATGCTTTAATGCTGTATACAACTGTAATTGACATTTATTCAACACCAAAGCATCCATCTGATGCCTTTGCCCATCATTCAAAAAGAAATGAATATCTAAATCTAATTTTGATAAATCTTCCTCCATAACTATAGCTTTATATTATTATAATTCAAACCAGTTTACACTCTCACCCACTCTTCCTTCTCAAAATCATACATCTTGATAATCTTGGCTGGAATACCAGCTGCTACAGAGTAATCGGGAATATCCTTGGTAACAACCGAGTTGGCACCAATCACACAATGCTTACCAATATGCACATTGCCAACGATTACGACATTAGTTCCAAGCCATGAGCCTTCGCCAATGACAACTTCATCCGTAGGATTACACTTCACCCCTTGTTTAGAAACTGGAACATGGGGATTCTCATACGCATGATTATGGTCTGCGACAAAGACATGAGGACCCGTCAAGACATTATTTCCAAAGACGATTCTGTTGTTTGACGAAATGGTAGAATGCTCACCAATTTCAGTACCGTCTCCAAAGGATACAAAGCTTTGTGAATTGCCAGCATAAACTCTTGTTGAAGGTCGAATAATCACAGAATTACCTAATGTAATGATACCTCTATTTACAAACTTCACATCAAGCCCTATGTAATTTGCCCCCCCAGATTTTAAATGGTTTGTCTTTACTTTAAAGAAAGTAATGATAGCTTTAATGACATTAATAATCATATATTGTAGATTTTAAAAGTTTTCCGTAAATAGTCAATGCTTCATCTTGTTCTATTGGCGGCAAAGGGTCTTTATAAGTTAGCTTATTCACAAAAAAGCAACTCATTAAGTGATGATAAAACTCTTCTGAATATAACTTGTTCCAATTAGAGATAATAGAATAACATTTACCTTTACAATCAGGCAAAGCATCTATATTTTGTTTGATTGATGGTATATGATTGTATAAAGCCAGCACCCAACAATCCAAAAACAGATAAGTTACTGCACTATCATATTTTTTCCAATATGCTTCATAAAAACGACACATATTTTCAACCAACAAATCTCCTTTTTGGGCAAGCATAAACCAACTAGTCCATTTCCATCCTAAGTCATTAGAATATGCGCCATTCAATGAGAAGAAAGAATAATCAAATACATAATTAGGAATTGGCATAGAAATAAAATCAGTTGCATCAATCCAAATTCCACCATGTTCTCTTAACAATTCAAAACGCAAGACATCGGAGAAATGAGCATGACTTACCCCCCCATATTCATATTTACGCACTAAACACTCTGGTAATGAGGCATACTGCGAATAGTTATCTTTATCAAGAACTACCACCTTTCTATCAGAGCACCACTTACGAACCGACGAAAGACATGCTTTCACTATTGGAGGTGCATTATGCTCCCCTTGTAACCAAAACACAAAGACATAACCATCGTCTGTATCGCTAGTTTTAGGAAATTCTGACACGACAGAACCTTTAAAATGTTTCCATAGCCAATAAGACAAATAGTGATTTTTCCAATTCACATATCTATTTATCAAACCATTTGGGAAACGCAAGATTCTCATTAATCTACTCAATGAAGAAATCAAGACGACCTCTAATCCAAACTGCTCAATTTTTTTGCTAAATCCCATCATATTCATCTAATCATTAATTCAATACCTTCGACAAATTTCTTTTCTGAACATTCCTCTTTCAGAAAGTTCAGCAATTTTGCAGAAGCCTCACTATTTCCATGTTTATTACCAAGTCTATCCTTAATAGCTTTCTTCCAAGCGACAATATCATTAGGCAACAAAGAGCCCTTTTCATCAGAAAGATACTCTCTTGTTGTCATCGTATCTGTCGTTAAGATATACTTCATATTGCCAGCAGCCTGGAACAAGACTATCAATCCAGCAGGTGCCTCCGTATCAAGTGGCAAAGCAACTATCTCACAAGAGCACATCTCTTTCATAAAGTCCTCCATCGAGAGATTATACTTTGTCACCACATTGCTTGGTAGTTCCGTTTGAAATTTCTCATAGGTAGCCTTTGGCATGACCAAATGGAATTCAACATTCGGCATAGCCTTAGCCACTTCTATCATAAATTTCCAATCACGTCCATTTCGACCACCACAAAACACAGTATTTGACTGAACCTCCACACTGTCATTGACCTTATAGTTTTCGTGGAAGACATCATGCAGCAAAAACAATTCTTTGTCAACTCCAAGTCTCTTTTTCAAATGGTTGCCATATTCAACAGAAGTGACACTTGCCATAAAATATTTGCTATTCAAAGCCTTCTTGTAAAGCCAAGCCACCACTTTATTTTTTGTAGATTCCTTGTCTTTCAACAGAAGGTTGATACAAACAATCTTTCTCCGTCTGAAAGATAATCTTGCAAGCCAGTAGCAAAGGACAGCTTGGAAATCGTACCAACAAACAATCGTATCATTGCGATGTGATTGTTTCAATACAGATAAGCAGCCTTTCAACCATCCAACTATCAACTTGCCACATTTAGGTGAGTACACTTCTTTCATTTCTCTTTTAGCAATTTTTGAGATGAAAGAAAGTCGAAACTTGTCACCTGGATTATCGAATAATAAATATACCATAATCAAGAATTATATAAATTCCAATAACTATCAGCTAAAGCCTTGGCACTATATAATCTGTTGTAACTTGTGGTATCAATTAAATACGTTCCAGTATTAATGACCATATCTTCAAGTTTTAACTGTAAATCACCAATATCCCCATTTCTGAAAAATGTAACATTTTGGGTAGCATTCTCCTTAAAAAAAGAAATATCAGAAGCTAAGACTAATTTATTAAAATAATACGCTAAAGACAACACACCAGACATTGTTGCTGATATATAAGGATAAACAATAAATTTAGCTTTTCGGAAAAGTATTGCAATCTCATCATCGTCAATATAGCGATTTAATCTTATGACATTCTTTGAACGTATTTTATAATCTATACCTTTTCCTGCAATAACCAATTTTGTCGTTTTAGAGATTTTTGATTTTTCAAAAGCCTTTATCAACAAATCCACCCCTTTATAGGAATTTACAGAACCAAAAAACAATATATAATCGCTCTCATTTTGTAATTCTATTGGTTGTGCGTTACCATTTTGAATTGATGTTGTAACCAAAGTAGGAAAAGGGGTATATAGACATTTTTTATTGTTATAACTACATTTTAATTCCTCCAACTGACATAAAGATGAAGTTGTAAGATTATCTATAGACTCTCGGCACTTTCTATATCCCCAGACGACATCTTTAAATATAATCTTTTCCAAAATAGAATTTAACCTAACCTCATGAGGATGAAGGTCATGGACAGTATAATACATATTGGTATTTTTATGAAGTCTAATATAAGAGGCTAATGTAAAATCCCCTGTCAAGAAATGCACAATATCAGGATTATAATCTTTCATAAAATTGTCTATTTCTGTTATAACCCTAAAAGGCCATATCTTATACAGCATTTTAACAACTTTTGAACCAGGATATTCAATATGAATAGGATGGGCTTGTTTTTCTATTATTCCCCTATATGATTTATTTTTCGAGTTTACACAAATACAATGTATCTCAAATCTTTTATCCTTAGCTAAAGTATTAATTATTGTAGCAGCAAAAGGTATCATACCTGGCGCAAACTCACTTGCGACTAATAAAATCTTTCTCATTAACTTTATTAAAACAAATGGCTAAAAACATAGATTACTTTCCAAACTCCTTAATTCTCTGTTCCTCTTTCAAAGAGCAGACAAGCAGTTGTCCATGCTTCTCTGCCACGATATAGCCATCCAAGCCTTGCACTACCACCTTGTTTTCATCGGCAGCATGAACCACGCAGTTTTTGCATTCATAGAGTCGGATGTCCTTACCTACCTTGGCATTGCCATCCTCATCTTGTGGAAGCAAGATACGGATACTGCCCCAACTACCCAAGTCGCTCCAACCGAACTCGGCTGGCAAGGTATAGATTTCCTTCGACTTCTCCATCACCGCATAGTCAATGCTGATCTTCTCGCAAGTTGGAAAGAGTTTGCCTACCAATTCTTTCTCCTTGTCGGTATAGAAAGAAGATGCCATTTCGTCCATGATGTGGGCAAGCTTTGGTTGGAAATTGCGAATAGCCTTGTTGATGGTATTGATGTTCCATACGAAGATGCCAGCATTCCAATAGTAGTTGCCTACGGCAAGATATTGCTCGGCTGTCTCCAAGTTCGGCTTCTCCTTGAACGCCTCCACCTTGTAGATTTCCTTCACCGATGTTGGTTCGGCAGCGGCAATATAACCATAACCTGTCTCTGGACAACTTGGCTTGATACCGATGGTTACGATTGCCTCCTTGTCGGCAGTATAGCTCAATGCCTTGCTGAGCACTCGCTGATACTCCGTGGTGTTGATGACCAGGGCATCGGATGGTGTCACCACGATGTTTGCCCTCGGATGCTTCTGCTGTATCTTCCAACAAGCATAGGCGATGCAAGGTGCCGTGTTGCGAGCTTCTGGCTCTGCAAGGATGTTATCTACTGGCATCTCAGGGATTTGCTCCTTGACAATGCTGATATATTTCTCGTTGGTCACCACCCACATGTTCTCCACATGACAGACTGGTTTCAATCTATCCACCGTGAGTTGGATGAGTGACTGCCCCACTCCCATCACATCAATGAACTGCTTTGGGTAATCGGGGGTTGACATAGGCCAGAAGCGACTACCTATGCCGCCTGCCATAATGATTATCTGTGTATCGTTGAACATAATTTTAATCAAATAATCTCTCTTTTATCATTAAATTGCTTTATTTTTAGAGTTGAATATTTCTGCAACCAACTTCTTAAGAACCCAAAAGGCTGTTGGTACATGATGAAATACTTCAAACGCTCTATAATATATCTTTTTCGGCAAATGTCATAATGTTTCCATACAGACAAAAATTCAAGTTCTATCTTCTGTCTATTTTTTGCAGTTGTTGAAGCTCCTCCATAAGCAGCAAACTCACTTACCAGCAAATCTCTATGTTCAAAAGCATTGGAACCATATTTGACATAATACCACAAACTGGTATTATAATCTGAAACAATTCTATACTTTTCGTCAAAGAAAGGATCTCGTTTCTCTTCAATATTGTAAAAAACAGATTGATGACAAAAAGGTTGACACCTTAATATAGTTGGAAAAACTGGAACAGCTTTTAATGAACGTTTAGAACCATCTTCATAGGTAAAGGTTGTATTTCCATAATATACTTTTGTTTCAGTTTGAGGATGATTCAAAGCAAACATTTCTGAAAGTACAGAATTGGAAACAAACTTATCTCCTGCATTCATAAAGATGCACCATTTTCCTGTAGCCATTCCAACACCTTTATTCATTGCATTATAAATACCTTTATCGGGTTCTGAAATGAATTTTGCAATACCATCCTTATATTTGCTTATAACCGACAATGTTCCATCAGTAGAAGCCCCATCAACTACAAGATACTCAACATTTGGATAAGTTTGAGACAATACGCTTTTTATTGTAGCCTCTATTTCATTTACACAATTCCAACAAACAGTTATGACAGAAATTTTATCAGTTTCCATTACCATTTTTTTTAAGCACATTGTAAATAATTTGCATGATATTGTTTGAATAATCTATCATTTGCCCCCCCATATTGTATTTGGTAATATTCTTTTTGCAGGCAAGATACTTCTGTTCATCCTTGATTGCATTCATACATTGGATTAACGAAGCAACATCTTCCGCTTTATAAACCAAGCCAAGCCCTTCCTTCTCTATGACATCACAACAATATGAATTATCAGAGCAAATAATTGGCATTTTAAGCCCCAAGGCATCCATTATAACAGTCGCACCTAATGGTCCTAAGACTTGGTTTGATTTTGGTAATGCCAATATCATAACTTTTGCAGACTTCATGAGATTTACATATTCTGTGTCTGGTATAAAATTCTCTTTGTAGAAGAATGTATTAATACCTTCATTAATATTATACTTTTGCTGTTCTCTAATTCTTTTACGATCAAAAAACAATCCTTTAGACCCTGTGGCTATTAAAGCCTCAATGACTGTTTTATGATCTCTATTTGTTCTTCCACAATCAACAAAATCAAATTTAATTTCTTGCTTGTTCTCTATTTGATAATAAGCTATATCAGGATGCCATTCATTAACAAACATCTTTGCTGACTTTTCAGGAAAAACTTTCTTTGCGATGTCCAAAAATGCTTGTGAAAAGAATATGTACGCATCAGAAGAAGAATATTTTAATTGCTTATCAAAAGGAGGATGGTGAAGTATTGACACCAACTTAAATGTACGGAAACAATCAGGTATCAGACCAAGATATTTACTTACAACATTCAGTACATCATACACCACATCATATTGACTTGCTAAAAAATAGTATTTGAATAAACGTTTGATCGAGAAAGACTTAATACAAATAAAATCTACAATACCGTCTTTTAAATATCCATGCCATTGACCATTTTCATCTTCAACCAAACCATCCAATACTTCTTTAATACCAAAAAGATGATTAGAAGGCATCAAACCTGTTGCAACAAGTTTCCATGGTTCATAATTACTTACAAACAAAATTTTCATAAGATATTTTCTTTAAAATCATTCAATATGTTATAATAAGACTCTATTAATTGTTTACCAATTCGTTCAGGATTATGTCTTTCTAAAGCTTTTTTTCTCGCTGACTCCCCAAATTGCCTTGCTAAATCAAAATGATTGAAGAGATATACAACTGCCCCTGCGTAAACATATGGGTCACCATCTTGCACCAAGAGGCCATCTTTCTTAGTTGTTAGTAAAGAAGCTGTACCACCAGCAAAGCTGGCTACGACAGGCATACCTATAAGCATAGCCTCACAAACACTATTAGGACTATTTTCTATATGACTTACATGTACATATACATCAGACTCTACCAACAATTCAGATAAATATTCCGCATCAACACGCCCTAACAAATTGATGCATACATCTTCAGACTTTATATTCGTATATCGCTCTGCTATATTCACCCACTTGCTTCCAACATCATATCCTGCAATGCTCCATTCAAAATCGATATTAGAATACCTTTTCAGCAGTTGAGCAGTCTTTAAGACGGTTTCATATCCCTTATAGATACCCCCAGAAATGGTACTGACAATTTTTAGTCTTCTGTTAGAAAAAGTCTTTTTGCTCCATTTCTTTCCATAAAATGGTGAACGAAGAATTTCATCCACCACATAATAATTCCGATTGTTATTCAATAAACCAGTTATATATTCATCCCATGCGGTTCTACCAAACACATAGTTTGCATAATTCAAAAAATGACATTCTCTTTTGCCACGGTCTACAAAATTTTTGTATTCGTTTCTATACGACACAAGCTTCAGCTTATCTTTCAAACTTTCAAATCCATAAACATCTTTATTCGGCAATCCCGAAAAATATTTTTCGGAATATGGAGTCAACAGTCCCTGAATTGAAAACACTATTGGAATATCTTTTATATAATCTTGAATCAATCCGAATCGTTCTTCTGTACCATGAATATGAATTATATCAGGATGTACTCGTTCTACAACAGCAAGCATCTGAGGAAGAAGTTTTCTGTCAATACTTGAAATTGACTTTCGTCTATCTAAGATTCTCAATAATGGATTTTTACTTTTAGGATAGAATATAGGATGATATGTCACACCCTCATAATTAAACGATTCCTTTTCTGTCTCAGAAAAATAAGCAACATGCAACTCTATATCTTTACATTTCTTTATTTCATCCTCAAGAGAAATCATCCAACCCTGTATCACTCTTTTTGAACCGCTACGGCGCATGCTTCCACAAGGAGATAATGAAAACCATAAAATTTTTTTCATAACAATGACTAATTAAAATATAACATTAAAATTTGACTATCTGTCATTTCCCTTATTTTTTTATTGTTGCATATCCATACACCCAGCCAAAGAACGAAGTGGAAGAAATTGAAAGCTGGCCAGCCATACGGATACAAACTAATAAATTGCATTAGGCATATAATAGCAAAAGATTTACAAAATAGATTGTTAGATCTAAAATAGCCATTATAAAAAGATAGCAACAAACATGACACATAAGGTATCAGATAAATTATTCCTCCACGAAGAATTAAAGCCAAAAATCCAGTTTCTATAGAAGAACGATAAAAACCTGTCAATGCCTCAAAATATTGTCCAAACCAACCTCGACCAAAAATCCAGTCTGTCTGCGACTTCATGTCAGCATAGAAACTTTCCTCCACACCGCTTCGGGAATCCTCATTGCCACGCTCCATCAAAGTCGAGAAAAAAGAGTCAGACATATTGGTGAATAAGACAAATACCAACCCGACAACCATTGCTGCCAAAAGAATCATCTTGAACTTTGACGTTTTTTTGTCGTTCAACGAATACATACCCCATGCCATAACAAGATAAAGGATAGATATGACCAAACCGCCACGACGTGCAAGGAATGACTGAATGAGGATACTACCCACATACGCTATCAAAAAACAGTTCCAGTTTTTCGAGGGTAAATATTTCTTAAAATAAACCATGATAACTACTGGTGCCAAAGCTGCGATACCAATGGTGCTATTAGTGATGAAATCACCATATGTTCCCTTGTCACCCCATTCGGCACCAACAACTTCTTCCATAGACCAAGAATAGTGTGTCATACTCCAAAATGCAAATGGATAGTAACATAAATACAAAATACACATGAGCCACATTACTCGCCAGAGATAACGATAGTCAAACTGATAGTTTCTTGGAAACGCCAAGATGACGAATGGCAACAAGTTGGGTAAGAACATCGCTGAACCAAAGTATGCCAGTAACCACGTTGTAAGACCATGATATTCCGAAAAGGTGCTCCTGACATCGGCAAAGAAGAACATGTGGAACGTCAAACACAGGCTCCACAGGATAAGGACGGCATAAAATACGCTTGTCAACCCTTTCAAATTGAATCCACTTATATTCTTGCCTATTACTACAATAAAAGTCAAAGCACTTGCAATCTGAATATAATTGCACATGGCTGAAGGTAGATAATATTTCAATACTCCAACTAAGGAGTATAATAGTATTGACAACATCATCCAATGCTCACGGCGACGTGGCTTCAGGGATTTTATTAAAGCTGTGATATACATGATTAAAGTCTATTTGCCAATTTGTCCCAATAGTTTTCCTTGAAATAAGGTGGATTTTTCCTCAACTCCTTCTGTGCCAAAATATCCTGCGCCTTTACATAAGCGTCATCCAAATCTTTAGCAAACTGAACGTTGTCCCCATACACATCTTTCGGGAACCATTTCACACCGCTACTCAATTTGTGGTCGGCAGAACCGATGACTACAACGGGCGTATTGGCTATGGCAGAGAAAATAGTGCCATGATAGCGGTCGGTGATGACAACCTGATAAGTAGAAAACTTCTCAATCATGTCATTGATGAGTTTATCTCTGTTGCGTTTCATCATCTTGGAGGATATCTTCAAAGTAGTGTCCACCTTCTCCATTCTCACATTCCCGAAACGTTTCATCAGCGCATTTATTTCTGACGGCTTATAGAAAGCCTCGATGTCATCACGCATACAGAAAAGAACACCGTCACGAGCATTGTCATAGGTCCTTGTACCTATCAAACTTGTCACAATATCAGGATAGAGCAACAGTTTGGTTGAGCCAAACATCTCCTTTGCCTTCTGGTAAGACACCTCGTCGCGACAAAGTAATGTCAAGTTTTTCTTGTTGCCAAAAGAGCGGGAAGCCATCTGTATAACCACAGGCGTGTAAAAATTAACCGTCTGCGGTAAAATAATAAACTTGTTGTTCCAATGCTGGAGCAGAAAATCGTAAGAGAACCAACCTCCGTGATGATCAACGAAGAAATAGCCACTATGCCCGACAAAGATGTCATTCTTCCGTATTATCAGTTTCAGAACGATATACTGAAACAGCTTTGTATTGAAAACCAACGCCTTGGGATTTCCATTGTCCAAAGGCGAATAAAGATGGTCCATCTCCACCAAAAGATAGCCGGGGAAATTTTCTTTAATCCATTTTTCCGTACACATCAACTGGGCTTGGTCACCCAGGTTCGGATGTGTAGGAATGCTAAACAAGAATATCTTTTTCTTGAAGGTGAAGAAACCTCGAAAGAAAATCACCAGCAACTGAAATAGTTTTATAATTTCATGTTTCATATTTTACGTAATATTTTTGAAAATAAATAAGATAACAACACAATGACAGCAAGTGGCAATAACAATGTCTTATATCCTATATACCACCATTCTATGGTTAGCACCTTTATGTGTATCAAGTAAACCATATAGGATATGCCTGACAACATGGTTATAAAGTTCCCTTTTCTCAATGAGAAACTAAGGAAGAGCCTATTGCTCAACCATAAAGAAACGAGTGCCACATTGGCAAAGAAAAGATAGATGAAATCACCAGAGTGTGTAATACGCAGCCATATATAAACCAACACATTTAACGCAATGGCTGCCAGAACACTGCACTTGAACGAACATCTGACTATCGATTTACCATACAATGAAAGCCAAAGGCCAAGAACCAGTGCCCATAGGTTTCTGTAATAGTGTGCAGGGAAGCCCATGCTGTATGTCACAACTGCAAATAATACTAAAAGAGTGGAATAGAGAAGAGTTAGACTACATTTTGCATCTTCTATTTTACCCCCCCCGAATCGTTTTAAGCATATCGTCTTGGACAGTCCGAAAGCCAAGTAAGAGTACAGGGTGACACCCACAAACCACATTGCTCCGTCAAACGTTTTCAGTCCAACCATATAGCTCACTCCATCCGGAACTGTAAGCCGATGCTGCCCAATCTCCACGAAAGCCTGACTTACTCTGTTTTGCAAAAGCTCATCAGATGAAGCGTATGCCCCGATAAACCAATAGGCTATCATAGCGATAACGGTAATCAAGAGATAGGGCTTTACCAGTTTTCCACAACGCTTGAACAGATATTGTTTTAAGTCGGTAGGTTTCCGCTTCTCTGACTCGGCTATGCCGTAGGAAGACAGCAACAAGAATACGACCAATGCGAATGTGCCTCCTCCCATCGCCACGATTCGCCTTATGATTCTGCCATCTGTGCGGAGGGCATAATGGTGGCAGACTATCAAGATGCAACAAAACGCCTTCAGCAGGGTGCTGGTTTGGGGATTTATCAGATTTGAATTATATACTTTATTCCTCTCATCGCTTTTAACCAAAGAAAACCAAAAGAAGAAAATGAAGATTACCGATACTATAAGATATTCCATTTATGATTTGTTGGTTAAATATTTAAAAGTCTTCGTATCTTGGCTATAGCTCTTTGTGGAAGCATTAACAGATTTATTAAAGACAACATGGAATCCGTATTCCTGTAATGTTGACGCATGTTAACCGACCACGAAACTTTCTCTGGCATCATATATTTTTTTACCATCTCTTCAAATGGCAAGACATTATAATCTTTCCAAAAATCCATACGATTATCTTTCATCGGAAATGAATGCGAAAGACTTATATTAGTCCTTTTTGCTTCATCTATAGTACGCTTCCTTAATGACATATTCAAATGAGGAAGTAATTCTACTGCTTTGGAAGTGTTAGCCAACAACAGACTCACACCTTTACAAGCAAAATCCTTATCCTCCTCTATTGTTTTATGATACCCCCACCAATCGGCTATTGTAAAATCAGCACATCTTTTGGTCGACGTAAAGTGACACTGATAACAAGATGGTCTCAAGAAATAATCCCTTAAAAATCCCCTTATATAAGGATCTTCATAATAATTGCCTATATACGTTTTCAAAGCGGAGCTTTTTTCAACATGACCCTGTAGGGTCATGTTGTAAAAAATCCAAGAGGATTTTTTACAACGGAAACTTACCTTCGTAAGTTTCATATTTTCATGCTTTTGCATGAAATTTTTATAATTCTCAAAGAGCATCGGAGACGGTACGCCATGACAAATCAAATCTATTGTCAGCAGATTGTCATAGTCCTTTCTCAGATAATTTTTCAACCCCGCTATTTGGCAAGGTGTACCACTAAAGAGGACTATTCTACCTTGCTTTAAGAAAGCTTTTGCTTGCTTGTAACTGTCACCGATATGACTTTGAACATATTTACTTCCGGTAAGTCTTTCTGACAACTCTTCCAATGTCTCAACATAGATATGTTCAGCTTTCAGCTCCTTATTCAGAGCACATCCAAAGATAACTCCACCCTTTGACAAGACAATCTTTGCTATCTCTGTAAAAGCTCCTCCGGAAGAACTTGCCAAACGTATATTCTCGTCTTTTGACCATCCGCTGAATACTTGCTGGGCATCATGAACTGATGGATGATTGTTTATTGGACAAGTTTTTTGGCAAAGTCCACAATCCACACACAAACTACCATCTATTTCTGGTCGCTCAAAACCTTCTTTATCAATTGTTATATGTATCGCTTGTTTGGAACACACATTCAGACACGCCATACAACCCGTACATTGTTCATAATCACATATTTCCTTTATCATTTTTTCAAAAATGGTATTTTCTTTATTATTACACTATTCAACATCTTCTTTTCAGAAGAACTAAGTCCTATGAAATAAATATCCAAGACAGATACAATAAAAGATATTGCCAAAACGGCAACCAAATTCAACCAAAAGCCATGTAACAAGAATTTTACCGCCAATGGTATTGGCATGGCAACAAGCGTAACGAAAAATATTTTCAATATGACTTTTTGGATATAATCCCCCAAAGGAAACTCCATATATTTTTTTATATACCAACAACGTGTGATAAACACCAACAACGTAACACATATCTTGACATACCAAACTGAATACACTGGTAATCCACAAGCTAAAACGACATAGGCAAAAGGAAAGTTCAATATAATGACCGAAGACATCAATATCTGGTAATTCCTAATATTCCCTCTTGCCTCAACAGACATCCAAAGAGGTGACGCTACGGCTTCTATTATCATAATTACCAAAATTAGTTGGCAAAATATATTTGTATAAAGTGGAACTTTTACCAACCAAATGGATAATATAGAATCTATTGTCAACATGATGGGAAAAGCCAAAACGAACATCATATAGAAAGAGAACTTCGAGGCACTAAATATCAAATTATAGAACTTGTCATACTCTCCTGCAGCAAAATCTTTAATTATCTGCGGTCGAAATGCGGTCTGGAAATTTCCGACAAACTGATTTACGGCTGCACATACTTGATTGGCAACACCAACTGCCGCATTTACAGTTACTCCACAAAAAATATTTATCAAAATATTTAAGCCTTGCTGTGCCGACATGGTTGCAACACTACCAAACAAGGACCATCCGGTAAAGCCAAACAAGTTTTTGAATATTTCTTTATCCCACCTTCTCTTATAACGACAGATTTCAAAATTCTTTGTACAGAAAAATTTATATATAATTGTGATAAGCAATGGAACTATCGTATATAGAAAGGCATACACGATAAGTTTGTCAAACGAAGAAACATACAATACATATACAACTAACAGTTTCAACACGACCTCGCCCAAACTGGTATAGGCATAGAAATCCATTCTTTCGTATGCCAAAATTGATGCATTATAAGGTATTCGTATTAAACTGATTATGAATGTAACTATAGTAAATTGGTAAACCCAATTAGCTGCGTTCATTCGAGAAACAGGAATATTCAATTGTGTATTGACAAACCATAAGCCAACAGTTTCAGCCAACACTATTATAATAAGACTAAGGATTAGATAGACATTCATGCTCATGCAAAACACTCCACTTGCCTGTGCATAGTCCCTTTTTCCTAAATTAAAATTCAAAAAACGTTGTGTTGCAGCACTTAATGCTGAGTTCAAGAAAGAGAATAATACTATAACACCGCCAATGATATTGTATATACCATAGTCCTGTGCTCCTAATACTGCTAATACTACTCGTGATGTAAATAGTGACACCACCATCATCACGAACATACGTAAGTATAAGAACAGCGTATTCTTCGCTATTCGCTTGTTATTATCTGATGTTTGAGACATATAATATTTTAAGTTTCTAATTATTTTATTTTTCGAATTTTAATGTATGGATTCAATATTTTCATATCGTATTTTTTCGAATCCTCATTGTATTCGAAATAGATATTAGTACTCAAATTAGGGCATACCACTTTGTATAGGCACTTTTGCAAGTGCCTATATATTGAGTTGTTAAAAATTTGACTTGTCTATTAACTATTGGCATGTTGCCAATCCGATATTATTACATGATTTTCGGCTGCACTCAGCATAACTCAAGCAAGCTTGGTTCTGCGCTCGACCATCAGAAAGCAAGCTTTCATTGTACTCACTTATCGAAAACTCTCCAAATCTTCGCTGCTGTACATAAATCTGATGTTTTAAAGTTCGCAGCAAAGATAAAACTTTCATTTTTGAGCCCTAATTTGAGTACTTACGGGCTTGCACTCTTTTAAGAACAAGTTGTTTTAGTTTCAGCATTTCCTTTTATCCTTTAGAATCATACCGAGGTTGGTCTATCACAGGCACTTTATGAAGGAGTACATAACGTTGCAATAATTTTCGCCAAACCAAAAGGCGGGTTCCCTTCCATATCTCTACGGCTGCTGCAGTGAGTTGAGTGAAGGGTGAAGAATGATGAGTGAAGAATTCATGGGCTTTTCTTCCCAATTCTTCTATATCAGTAGTGTAATCTATATCTGTTTCTATAGAAAAGCCCCCGATGTCATTGAGCTTTTCAAACTTATAGGCACTTTCAGTCAACAGGTAATGCAAATGAGGATATTTCTTTGACACTAAATCTTTGAGGAAAACCTCTCGCTCTCCGTTACCTTGCGATGCGTAATAATCATAGAATCCTCCCCATGAACAGATTGCCTTTATCTTGCCACCATCTGTATTCACCAATGCAAAATGGGCATAATACTCATAGTCTTCATCGAATACCGTGGTGTTTTTGTCAGACTCATTGGCTTTATCTTGGAAGAAATCTCTGAGATTACAACGGAGTATAAGTTCTGTGATGTCATTATGAAGTAAAACAGCATAGTCCTGTCCTTGAGGAATGGTTATCCCGGAAGTAGGGGTAAGGAACGGACGGAGCGGAGCGTCAGGGATAAGTTCCCTCAGCCACTTTTCAAGGGTACCTTCGCCTGCTTGAAAATTATTGGAAAGGATACGAAAGTTATTTCGCATCGAGCGGTCTATTTGTCCAAGAACCTGTTGCTGCCGGGCAACAGTTTTTTCTTCTTTCTTTTTACTGTATGCCAAATCCGTCATTCTCCTATTGCGATAGACAGACAATCGCTTTTGGTAGTCTATGAAAAGATTGCGCAATGTCTTACAAGCATTCTCGGAAGGCTGTTTTGCCTGAAGATAGCCAATCATCTGATCGATGGCACGCCACACGCCTACAGCCTCTGCTTTTGGTCCTTTTGTTGCCTCATGTTCCACCTGCATATCATATTGGCGTATATTGGAGATGTTGAGACAACGGTTGTTGCCGAAACGCACGAAAAGATGACGGTCTTTCTTGCCTTTGTTCTTGATTTGTTTGACCACGCCAACCCAGCCTGCCAAAGGTCCACTGAGTATGCGGATGGTATCATTCTCCAGAATGAGGTCATCGTATCGTTTATCAACAATACTCAATCCCTCTATGCCATCTGCCATTTTATCGCTGAAATAGATAAAATGCTCCATGTCGTCATCTGGGAGAGTGGCAGTTTTAATGATTCCGTCCAGTCCCAAGTCTTTGACATCTTTACAAAGGAGATGTGCGCTTGAGACAAGTATCTTTTTCCGTTGTTCGCCTGTTTCCAAGCTGTGGGCTATATCTTCATAGACAAAATATCCCCAAGGTGTCAGTATTTTCTTTATAGCTTTTATGCTGTCTGTCTTGATGAATAGCAATCCATATATCAGTGGACGAAAACTAAAACGCTCTTCACCTTTGACATTGACATACTTCAGTCGGCATTTAGGCAGATAGACATACTTCACTATACCAGGATATGTGTTTTCAAGAAACTCTTTCGTTTTTTGTTCTTGAAACTTGTCTGTATTGACTATAAACCACATGACTCAAAAGTATACACCTCGGTTTCTCCTGAAAAGATTTCTCTTCCCGGATTATGGGATGTGTGACGTGTATCACAGCATTGAAAAATCAATAGACTAACTTCCACTAATCTCCAATACTTTTATGTCTTTCAGCTTTCTGCATACATGATGCAAGTAAGCCCGTGTTTAGCAAATTGTGTGTCATACGCTCTGCTTATATGAAAGCCATATTTATCGTTCTTATTATTCTTCCTTTTTCTGATTCTCTATGTAAAAGATACAGAAATTTGGTACAAAAATACGCAAAATATTAGAAACGAACGAATTATGATTGTTATTTTTTTATATCGTGCAATAATATTATACTTTTGTTAAGTACAATATTTTAGACATAATTATTTATCCTTTCCGATTATCAATGAGTTATGGGCTATTCTGTATCTCTTACATAGAGATTCAGAGAATATACTCAGATGCCTATATTCTGTTTTTGAACTCGAATAACTTGAGATTTGGCTTTCCCTTCGGCCGCCAAATTCCGTGTTCTGTCGTCTCATCCGTTTTAGTATGCCTCGTAGGATTGCATCTCTTCGGCATCTATCTCTTGGAGGGGAGTATCTTTACCAGCTCGAAAGCGCATATAGCTGTTGAGGGTTGCCTTGTAATGTTGCATGGTGCGTAGCTGTCCATTCTTCAGCAGCAGGGCGATGAGGAGGTTCATGAACTGGAACAGCTACTCTGATGTTTTCTTGTTTCTTGCCATAATCTTTGTGTATTTACGATGTTTATTAAAATATGACAGGGACACTTCTGTATCTATTTTCATGAAATAAGAAGATGCATATACTATATATAATAAGGTAACAGAGTCGGGATTTTGCTAACATTCGCTATATAGGTTTATGTCCTTACTATTTCTTCACTAAATAGTGAGGCTTTTGCAGACAAAACTTTTATGCAGTCATATTGTTGTCAAAACTTTCAGATTATTTCGCAAATAATTATGCTATACTTATGCCAAAAATAACTATCTTTGCCACAGAAATTTAATACAAAAAACATATAATGGACAACAATAGATATTTCTTTGCTGTGGATCTGGGTGCCACAAGCGGAAGAACAATAATCGGAACTCTTGCCGACGGCAAGATTCAACTTGAAGAACTGACTCGCTTTGAAAACAATCTCATTGAAGTTGGCGGTCATTTCTATTGGGATATTTTCGCTTTGTATAACGAGATTATAAAAGGCTTGAAACTCGTTGCAAAGCGCAAGTTGCCAATCGTCAGCATTGGTATCGATACATGGGGCGTTGACTTTGTTTGTGTTGGCGAAGACAACGCTATATTACGCAACCCTATAGCATACCGCGATCCATTCACATTTGAAGCTATGGACGAATACTTTGAAAAATGTGTAGACAAGAAGACTGTTTACGACAAGACTGGTATTCAGTTTATGAACTTCAACTCTTTGTTCCAGCTTTATGCTATGCGTCGCGAAAACAATGTGGCTCTGAACAATGCAAAGAAAATTCTCTTTGTGCCTGATGCCCTTTCATGGATGCTCACAGGCAAAGCTGTTTGCGAATATACCATCGCCTCAACAAGTCAAATGCTTGACCCTCGCACAAAAGAACTTGACAATGAGCTTCTTGAAAGCGTAGGACTGCAGAGAGATAAGTTTGGAATAATGGTAAACCCTGGTACTTGCATCGGAACTCTGACAAAAGAGGTTCAGAAAATGACTGGGCTCGGAGCTGTGCCTGTTATAGCAGTGGCTGGTCACGACACAGGAAGCGCCGTAGCTGCCGTACCTGCAAAAGACGAGCGTTTTGCTTATCTAAGCAGTGGTACATGGAGCTTGATGGGCATTGAAACGAAAGATGCTATCATCAACGACTTGAGCTATGAGCGCAACTTCACAAACGAAGGTGGAATAGAGGGAACAACACGTTTCTTGAAGAATATCTGCGGAATGTGGCTCCTGGAGCGTTGCCGCAAGGAATGGGGCGAAGATGCACCAAGAGACTATGCCGTTTTACTTGCCGAGGCGATGGCAACAAAGCCTTTCCAAAGCATCATTAACCCTGACGACAAGATGTTTGCCAACCCTGTCAACATGCAGGAGGCTATAAAAGAATATTGCAAAGATACAGGTCAGCACGTGCCGGAGAACTACGCTGAGATTTGCCGTTGTATCTTTGAGAGTCTTGCTCTTCGTTATCGACAAGTGTTTGGCTATCTGAAAGAAATGGCATCGTTCCCACTAAACACATTGCATATAATCGGTGGAGGATCACTGAACAAGTTCCTGAATCAGTTTACCGCAAACTCAACTGGCGTTGAAGTTCTTGCCGGTCCACAAGAGTGTACTGCTCTCGGAAATATCATGATGCAGGCAAAGTCGGCTGGCGATGTGAACGGTATCTTCGACATGCGCAAAATAATTGCAGACAGCGTAATCATGACTCGTTTTGAGCCACAGGACAAAGAACAGTGGGACGAGGCTTACAACAAATATTTGGAAATACTGAAAATTAAAGGATAGAGAGGAGATAAATTCTCTGACTAACAAGAATATCATCAACAAAACAATAAAACCTAAATAAAATGAAAGCAGAACAAATTACAAAAGCTTATGAAATGGCGAAAGAGCGCTATGCTGCTCTTGGTGTAGATACAGACAAGGCTATAGAGATTTTGGAGAAAACTCCTATTTCTCTGCATTGCTGGCAGGCTGACGACGTTGTTGGTTTTGAGCGCAACGTAGCAGCTTCTGGCGGTATACAGACAACAGGAAACTATCCTGGAAAGGCTCGCAACATTGACGAATTGCGTCAGGATATAGAGAAGGTAAAGTCGCTTCTTGCTGGTACATACCGCTTGAACTTGCACGAGACTTACGGTGAGTTTGGTGGACAATTTGTTGACCGCGACCAGGTTGAAGTTAAACACTTCGAGGGATGGATGCAGTGGGCTAAGGAACACGACTTGAAGCTCGACTTCAACTCTACTTCTTTCTCTCACCCAAAGAGCGGAAACCTTACTCTTGCCAACCCAGACAAGGAGATTCGCGATTTCTGGATTGAGCATACAAAGCGCTGCCGTCGCATTGCCGACGCTATGGGTAAATTCCAGAACGACCCTTGTATCATGAACATTTGGGTACATGACGGAAGCAAAGACCTAACAGTTGAGAAATTGCGCTACCGCGAAATTTTGAAGAACAGTCTTGACGAGATTCTCGCTGAGGAATTGCCAGGAATGAAGTCTTGTCTTGAGGCTAAGTTGTTCGGTATCGGACTTGAGGCTTATACTGTTGGTTCTAACTATTTCTATACAGGTTACTGTGCAAAGAACAACGTGATGTATACTCTCGACACTGGTCACTATGAGCCAACAGAGAATGTTTCTGATGCTATCTCTGCATTGTTGCTTTATGTTCCAGAGTTGATGCTCCACGTTTCTCGTCCTATGCACTGGGATTCAGACCACGTTACATTATTCGATGACAATACCCGTAACCTGTTCTCTGAGATTGTACGTGCAAATGCTCTTGACCGTGCACACATCGGTCTTGACTACTTTGACGCTTCAATCAACCGTATCGGTGCATACATCGTTGGTGTGCGTGCTGCACAGAAGTCATTGCTCTCTGCATTGCTCGAACCTACAACCACTCTGCGCAAGTATGAAGATGAGGGCAAGCTGTTCCAGCGTCTTGCTTTGCTCGAAGAGGCAAAGACATTGCCATTCGGTGCTATCTACGACTACTTCAACATGAAGAACAATGTTCCTGTTGGCGAGGAGTATTTTGCTGATGTTGAGAAATATGAGGCAGAGGTTCTGTCAAAGAGAAACTAATTTCTAAATACAGCCCCCTCCAACTCCCCAAAGGGGGAGAGACTTTGCACACATGCAAATGTCTCTTTCTTTTGAAAAGGAGCTGGAGGGGGCTTTTTTATATATTTCAATTATGGAAATAATTATAGGATTATTGATTATTGCAGTTGGTGCTTTCTGCCAGTCAAGCTGCTATGTGCCAATAAACAAGATAAAAGACTGGAGCTGGGAGTCGTATTGGCTCGTCCAGGGTGTGTTTGCATGGATTGTATTCCCATTGTTAGGAGCCTTGCTTGCTGTTCCGGAAGGACACTCTTTGATGGAGCTTTTTGCTGGAAGCAATGCTTTTAATCTGTGGATGACTGTATTGTTCGGTGCTCTTTGGGGTGTTGGCGGACTCACCTTTGGTCTTTCTATGCGCTACCTTGGAGTGGCTCTCGGACAAAGTATTGCCCTTGGAACCTGTGCTGGACTTGGAACGATAATGGGACCTGTTTTGCTGAATATCTTCTTCCCTGAGGAAGATGCACTTAGCAAACTCACATTTGCCGTGATTCTTGGTGTTGTTGTAACATTGCTCGGAATTGCCATTATCGGTGTTGCCGGCTCCATGAAATCTGCTTCTCTATCAGAAGAGGAGAAAAAAGCTGCAGTAAAAGACTTCAACTTTCCGAAAGGACTTGCAATCGCTCTGCTCGCCGGTTTCATGAGTGGATGCTTCAATGTAGGACTGGAATTTGGAAAGGATATCAACTTTGGTGATTTAACACCTGACATGTATAAGACTCTGCCTGCAACACTGCTCGTAACTCTTGGAGGCTTCGCAACAAATGCCGTATATTGCTTCTTCCAAAACGGAAAGAACAATACATGGGCTGACTACAAGAAGGGAAATGTTTGGCTGAACAATCTTCTGTTCTGCGCACTTGCCGGCGGACTGTGGTACAGTCAGTTCTTCGGACTATCGTTAGGAAAGGGATTCCTTACAGAATCACCAACTTTGATGACATTGTCGTTCTGCATTCTGATGGCTCTTAACGTGGTATTCTCTAATGTATGGGGAATTATTTTAAAAGAATGGAAAGGATGCTCACAGAAGACTATTGCTGTGCTTATCCTTGGTATCGTAGTTTTGATAATATCATCATTCTTGCCTCAGTTGGTATAAGGAATTTATAATTATCCTAACAACGTTCAATATAGAAACATGTAAAGTCCTGAGTGCGGAAATATCACACTTAGGACTTTATTTATTACGGAATGTTACCCATTTTGTTATTTTAGTAAAAAAAGACAAACTTATTACTTAAATGCTTTTCTTTTTATCACAAAACGAATGGGATTAGAATAAAAAAATGTAATTTTGCATTTGAAATAAATACAATAAATAAAACGCCAATAAAAGATTATGAAAAAAATTAGAGCAGCCGTTGTTGGCTATGGCAACATCGGTCATTATGCAGTTCAGGCTCTTGAAGTAGCTCCTGACTTTGAAATTGCTGGTATTGTTCGCAGAAATGGTGCTGAAAACAAACCGGCAGAACTTGCACAATATGAAGTTGTAAAAGACATCACAGAGCTTAAAGACGTTGATGTGGCTATTCTTGCAACACCAACACGCAGTTGCGAGGAATATGCAAAGAAGATACTTGCACTTGGAATAAACACTGTAGACAGTTTTGATATACATACAAGTATTCTTGACTACCGCGCAGCACTTATGCAAGAGTGTAAAGACAATAATGCCGTTGCTGTTATTGCTGCCGGATGGGATCCAGGATCAGACTCTATAGTACGTACATTGATGCAAAGCCTGGCACCAAAGGGACTGTCGTATACAAACTTTGGACCAGGAATGTCAATGGGACACAGTGTTTGTGTGCGCTCTAAAGAGGGTGTAAAGAATGCTTTGTCTATGACTATTCCTAAAGGTGAAGGATTGCACCGCCGTATGGTATATGTTGAACTGGAAGAAGGCGCAAGCTTGGAGGAAGTGACAAAAGCCATCAAGGCAGATCCATATTTTGCAAATGACGAGACTCATGTTTTTGCTGTTGACTCTGTAGACGAAGTTCGAGATATGGGACATGGTGTGAATCTTGTTCGCAAGGGTGTTAGCGGAAAGACACAGAACCAGCGCATGGAATTCAACATGAGCATCAACAATCCAGCTCTTACTGGTCAGGTGCTTGTAAACGTGGCTCGTGCCTCTATGCGTCAGCAGCCTGGATGCTATACAATGGTTGAAATACCTGTTATTGATATGCTTGCCGGCGAGCGTGAGGAGCTTATCAGCCACTTGGTATAAAGA
>CAKQCV010000037.1 GCA_934217675.1 uncultured Prevotella sp.
TGGTGCCATAGCTCAGTTGGTAGAGCAAAGGACTGAAAATCCTTGTGTCCCCGGTTCGATTCCTGGTGGTACCACTAAAAAAGAGAATTACTGATGTAATTCTCTTTTTTGTTTTTATACTGTTTTCATATTATTCTGTTCTTTCTGTTGCCCCCACCCTCTTATTTTATTGTTGTTTCATAAACCGTCTCTGGGTCTTTTGATTTGAAATCCATGTCGCGATAAGCCTTAGGAATATCATTCATGTCAAGAGATATATCCTTATTTACAGGACGTTCTGGATCAAGAAGAGAATGAGAGAAAAGCCAATCGTATGTTTTTCTCATATAAAAGAAACGGGCAGGAGTGCCATGATTAGCTCCTTGAAGCCATGTGTAGCGCAATCTGGAATCGTTGCCCGACTGCTCCAAATCATTAACTACAGATTTTGACATGCTTATAGGCACAGCACGGTCTGCAGTTCCATGTATTATCCACAAGGGGACTTTGCCAAGAGGAGAACGGTCTTTTACCGAGCAACCACCACACATGGCAAGTGCTGCCGCAACCTTATCGGGATATGTCGCTGCAAAATCAAGAGTTCCATAGCCACCCAAACTCATACCAATAACGTATACTCGTGTTGAATCACAAGCGTAATTGCGCTCTGTCCATTCCAATACATCGTTTATTTTTTTAGGATTCCATGCTCCCCCAGGATTCTGCGGAACAACTACCAAGGCATCAACCTGTCTGCCCATGACTATCGCATGAAGAGGTCCATAACGTTTTACGCGGTTCAAATCTCTTCCACAAAGACTTTGACCATGAAGAAATATTATAACAGGAGTTTCACCGAGAGAATAATAATAATCCGTAGGAGTGTATACCCAAAAGTTATATCCGTCAGGAATAGAGTCTTTGACTGGGCGCAAGAAGTCATACTGGGCATTTACATCAAGTGTTGCC
Organism: uncultured Prevotella sp.; assembly: GCA_934217675.1. Lineage (GTDB taxonomy): Bacteria > Bacteroidota > Bacteroidia > Bacteroidales > Bacteroidaceae > Prevotella. The sequence goes on from CAKQCV010000037.1 coordinate 949, forward strand.
AATATAAAAGCAACAAACACTAATAATCTTTGAATCATAATTTATTGCATTTATCAATATCATATATACAAGAACGCTAACCAATAATGATTTATTGCCGATTTCAACATTATTAATACTTCTGCTTGGCAAACATAACCATATTATTATATGCTATCAATATGCGGCACTAAAGAATCGCTAATAGTATGATATATAAAAGATGTTCTTGTTTCTTCCATGACAGAATCTTTAGCCACACCATACATCGCCTCATATTCTTCACGTTCATTAACCTTCCTATCTTTTGGTCCAGGTAGTACTATAATCGGCATTCCCTTAGCCACGAACTTGGCAAGTTCAAGAATATTTTCGTTTTTTATACGTACACATCCATGACTGCGTCTGCCGCCTATCGACCAAGGAGCATCGGTACCGTGTATTCCTGTGGAGCTAAAGCCAGGAGTAATAATACGAATAAAACGTGGGCCATATTGTCCAGGGTTCTCACTACGTCTACCTTTTTCGTCGGTATAATGCCAATCCTCACTGTTTTTCACGCTCCCCGCACGGAAGAAGCCTTCTGGGGTTCGACAATCTCCCTTGCTACGCTTATTACCATAGTTTTTACCACAGGCACAACGGTATGATTTTTTCAGTCTGCCAAATTTATCATAAAGTTCAACATTCATCTTTCCCTTATCCACAATGATAAAGTAGTCGAACTGGTTATTCAACAAACGCTCACAATAGTCAAGTGTATCATTTGCCATACTATACAGGATACCTTCGGCATAGGCTCTGCTGTCGCTGGACTCGTCCATATACCTCATGGCATCTTCTGGAGTAGAGAAATGCAACTTTGGCTCCTCAATAATTTTCTCCACCTCATCTGCCTCATCAGCTGCAAGTTCCACATCATCAAGTTGCTGCTCACCATCATTCTTCTTAGATAGTGAACAACTAACCACAACTGCCAACAAAAAAAATAATATTGTCAAACCTAATACAGGTCGGTTATTCATAAACATGTTCTAACAACAATAAAATAATTCTACAAAAGTAATAAAAAAAAACGAGATTGCCGAATATATATATTTTTTTGTAATTTTGCATCCGATTTCAATAGGTAGCAAACAATATTATTATAATGGCAAACATAAACGACATGACTGTGGGGTCGCCAACACGCGACATCCTGAAATTTGCAATACCACTAATCTGTGGATACGTGCTTCAACAGATGTATCTGATTATTGATGCAGCAATCGTTGGACGCTTTGTCAGCGTGAATGCACTTGCTGCCGTAGGAGCCTCAACTTCCATCATGTTCCTAATCATGGGGTTCTGCAACGGAGCATGCGCAGGATTTGCCATTCCTGTGGCACAGTCGTTTGGGGCAAAAGATCTTACTGGCATGCGCCATTATGTGGGGAACGCAATAAGATTGTCTGCAATTCTTTGCATATTGATAACAATTGCAACTTGTACTCTCTGTACACCTATATTAATGATGGTCAATACTCCACGGGAAATATTTAACGATGCTTACACTTTCCTTATCCTACAGTTTGCCGCAATTCCGTTTACTTTCTCATACAATCTTCTTTCAAGCATGATAAGAGCACTTGGCAATTCCAAGCAACCTTTCTATTTCCTGATATTCTCATCAATAGTTAATATCTTGCTCGACTTCCTTTTCATCATAATCATGCGTCTCGGTGTTGAAGGTGTAGGAATAGCAACAATGCTTTCTCAAGCTGTTTCTGCATGGCTATGCTACTCGTATATAAAAAAGAAAATGGCTGTACTTATTCCTCAAGGAGAGGAATGCAGATATGACCACAACAAAGCAATGACATTATTGAACAACGGAGTTCCTATGGGGCTGCAATTCTCAATAACGGCAATAGGAAGTATCATGCTGCAAAGTGCCAACAATGCTTTAGGAACAGTATATGTTGCTGCTTTTACAGCCTCAATGCGTGTGAAATACCTTTTCACTTGTGTATTCGAGAATATTGGAGTTGCTATGGCTACATATTGCGGACAGAATATAGGAGCACACCGACTTGACAGAATAACATTGGGCATACGCTCGGCAATAAAGATCATGATGGCATACTTCATATTCACAATGCTCTTGATACAGCCTTTTGCCGAAGAAATGATGATGCTGTTTGTTGACAAAAGTGAAACGGCAATTATCGACAATGCTTCGCTTTTCATGAGAATCGCCTGCTATTTTTATCCTGTGCTCGGATTGCTCGTGATACTCAGATACAGTATTCAAGGATTAGGCTACAGCAATATGTCGATGATGTCTGGTGTAATGGAAATGATTGCCCGATGCGGTGTAAGCTTATGGCTGGTTCCTGCACTTGGATTCCTCGGTGTATGTTATGGAGATCCTGTTGCTTGGGTTGCAGCTGATGTATTTTTAGTACCTTGCATATTTTTACTCTTGCGGAAACTTAAAAACACTATTAAACAGGCATAACTGTGGCAAAATCACCGCAACAAAAGGCTATTTGCCTATTTTATCCACCTTTATGATGTGTTTTTATACCATTGATTGTTAAATTGTGAAGTAATTTTGCACCCAGAATTACTAACCATTATAATAACAATCAAAAATGAGACTAAAGTTTTACGCTGCAGCCGCATTGGCTGTTTGTGCCACGCTATATGCTCAGGCACGCAAAGTCCACACCATCGGTGACTCTACGATGGCAACATACAATGAAAGCACTACGATAACACGCGGATGGGGACAAATGTTCCAGCAGTTCTTCACCACCGACATCACTGTGAATAACCGTGCAAAAAATGGTGCCAGCAGCAAGAGTTTCTATAAGGAAAGTCCATATTGGGAATCTGTAAAAAAGCAGATTGAGCCTGGAGATTATGTACTCATACAATTTGCACATAATGACGAGAAGAGCAATGGGTGCGATGGTGACGAATTAAAAGAATACTATAAAAGTATTGGCGATGATGCCAAGGCTGCATCAACCGACTATCGCGGAACAACAGCAAGCGGGACATACAAAGAATATCTTAGAAAATACATCAAAGAAACTCGTGATTTAGGTGCCACTCCTGTATTGGTAGGAGCTATATGCAGAAAATATTTTGACGGTAACACTATTCGTCGAAACGGGCGACATGACCTCGGAGACAAATTCGACCTGCTAAAAGACGGAAAATATACAACTGCCAACAAGGTGTCTGCCGATGACCACACTTACGACTATCCATATCAAATGCAAGAAGTGGCAAAAGAAATGGGTGTACAATACATTGATCTGACCACTGCAACAAAAGAACTTTATGAAAGTTATGGAGATGCAAAAGCTAATGAGCTCTTGTTCGACGGAAATGGCAGCACACATACATCCGCAATGGGGGCAACACTTATTGCAAGACTTGCAGCACAGTTGCTGCAAAAAGCAGGTGTACTATCTGAATACATCAAACTGACAAGTGACCTCAGCGTTAATCCATCGACTGTTGATTTTGGACAAGCTTACAAAGGACAGGTTATAACAAAAGAAGTGCAAATTTCTGGATTTGACTTGCAACCTGCAGAAGGAACAGTTAGCATTTCTGCAACAAACGGTATCTTAATTTCAACCAACGGAACGAATTTCAGTGATGAGGCAACACTTTCATACAAAGGAAGTAATCTGATTGGAACATTCTATGTTCGCTGTGAATTACAACAAGCTGGTGAACTCGATGGAACAGTAATCGTGACAAGTGGCGACAAAACAATAACCGTGCCTGTAGTTGGAAAATGCATAGAACTGGCAAGTGGAGTTCCAACAAGTGCATATTGGCGCCTTGAGAAAGATGACGAATGTACAACTAATGGTCCTATAAGTTCTATCGGAGAATCTTATAGCGAGATGAAGCTGCAAAAATATTCTAATCCGAACAAAGCTACGACATGGCCAGAAGGTACAGGATTCGATGCAACTCGCAAAGTGCAGCGAAATATCATTGAAGGCGAAGCTTGGCCAAGCGGAGAGATTGACGAGGTGTCTACACGTTGGATAGAATTTGCCGTGAAACCAGCAAAAGGAACAACTCTAAACGTTGATTCCATTGGAATGTATGTTTGCGGATGTGGCGGAAACGGAATGCGCTGCAAAATTTACTACTCAAAAGACGAAGATTTCGGAAATGCAGTAAACATTGCAGACTTCTCTGGAAGTATGAAAGCAAACGACATGATGGCTGTCAGCGCAAAACATGTGTTGGAAGTTGCGGAAAATGAAACTCTCAGAATACGCATATATCCTTGGTATAATGGTGCAGCGACAGGAAAAACTATCTGTATAAGCGATGTTATGATACATGGAGTGGCTGTTGACAGTACAACAGGAATAAACAACCTAAAAACAAGCAATACATCCTCAAGAAAAAGCTATTACAATATCAATGGCGTGAAAACAAATTCAATAAATAAAGGACTGAACATTGTTGTGGAGAACGGAAATGCAAAAAAAATCATTAAATAGTTATATTCCGTGCATGAATCAGACATACAACATTAAATGAAAGAACTATGAAAAGACTAAGATTAATTATGCTCTTATCGATTGCCATAATCGCATGGATAGGGACAAATGCTGTTGATGCAGCAAATACCATAGAAGCCAAAGATGCGACTGTGAAGTGGGCTTTCGACAAAGGGGCTGATAACGAAAGTACAGCAGAAACTTCTGTTCCTGAAGCTATTTCTTCAACAAGTTTCTCACTCGGAAACAAACTTTATTTCAAAGGTGTACAAGGAACATTGTCTAAATTAAATCCTACAGAGAAAATAGCTAATGCGAAAGATGATGATGCATACGTAGCTTTCTCTATAGCAACAAAGAAAGGAGTGAACTTCTCGCCTAAAAGTATTGTGTTTAGTGCACAGAAACTTGGAACAAGTGGCGGTACTATTGAAGTGTATGCAAAATACGATGGAAAAAGTGTTGAACTGATAAAGAGTTACAATCCAGAAAGAAGCTCTGCATCAACAACAGAACTTGATCTTTCTAATATTGGAACAGTAAACGGAAAAATTGAATTCGTTTTCTATGTTTATAACCTTGCAGCAAACAAGCAATTGGGATTAGGAAACATCATTGTTACCGGTGATTTTGAAGGTTCTCCTGTCTCTGTACCAACATATTCCTTGTCTGTAGGCAGCAATGACGAGAATGCAGGAAAAATAACTGTTAACCCTACCGGAGACAAATTTGACGAAGGTACACAAATAACTGTTGCCACAACTGAGAACTTTGGCTATCATTTCACTGCATGGACAGACGAAAACGGAAAGGATGTTTCTACTGAGAATCCTTACTCTTTTGAACTAAAAGCAAATACAACTCTAATCGCCAAATATATAAAGAATAATGTTTATGCTCTAAACATTAATATTGAGGGCGGAGCAAATGCTAATCTTGTACAATTCTCACCAGAAGGAAACATTGTGAACGGAACACATTTCTATGAGGAAGGAACTGATGTAAAACTCACTGCATTAAATAACAGGATACTAACTTTCAACAACTGGGAAAACAACACCACATCTGCAGAACGCGAAATACACATGGATGGAGAAAAGAATGTCATGGCAACATTCTCTTGTACAGACTATATTGTAGGCTGGGATTTATACAACGATACCCCAGCTCAGGAACGTGCTGCTGACTATAAAGCAGAAAGTGACAATGCAGGTTTACTCTCTTTGCGCAATGAAAAAGGAAATACATCATCATGGCTTGCTTGCGGTTCTGAAAAAGGCGGACAAAACGGAAAATATGCTGCACGATGCTGGAAAAAACTTTCAGACAAATATTATTTCGAAATTTCATTCTCTACTAAAGGCTATTCTAACATAATGCTGGCTGCAGCCGTGGGAGACGACTTCAACGCTCATAGTATCGTCAATGCGGAATATTCAATAGACGGAACAAACTTCACAAAATTTGGAACTTATAATCTGCCTAACCGGGGATGGGACTCAAAGGAATTTGCACTACCTTCAGATGCGGCTGAACAGAATTTAGTTAGAGTTCGTTTCATGCCTGACTACGAATCGCCTCTTATTGGTTCTACAGGAGATTATGACGGACTTGCCGTTGCTGAGATTTTCGTACTTGCCGACAAAAACATTGTTGATGACAAAGAAGCTCCAAAACTTCTTTCCACAATACCAGCCGACAATTCTGAAGGAGCATCAGCAAACGGTTCTGTAATACTGACTTTCAACGAAAAAGTTGTAGCTGCAGACAACAGTATTGCAACTCTCGGAAATGAAAATCTTAAACCTACAGTCAGTGGAAAAACTGTTGTATATCAATATAGTGGTCTGAAATATTCCACTAAATATACTTTTACTCTCCCTTCAGGAATGATTCTTGACCGTAGCGGAAACGCATTCGAAGGAACAACAATATCTTTTACAACAATGGAACGCAAACAACCTGATGCTCAGGTATATGATGCAGTCGTGGCACAAGATGGAACTGGTGATTATACATCCATACAGGCTGCTATAAACGCTGCTCCTGCAAATAGAGTAAAACCTTGGCTAATCTTTATTAAAGAAGGTACATACAAGGAGCATGTTGACTTGCCTGCATCTAAACCTTATCTACATTTTATCGGACAGGATAGAAACAAGGTGTTTATAAGTGACAACAAGTTATGTGGAGGGAACAATGCTCTCAGCGTTGACAAAGGTGCCACATTTGTGGCTCATGCCGCAAATCTCTATTTCGAAGGTATCAGCTTCGTAAACTCTTACGGAGTAGAAAAGAATAACGGTCCACAGGCTCTTGCCCTAAATACAGAAAATGACCGTATAGTATTCAATAATGTCGGAATGTACAGCTATCAAGATACTTGGATTACAACGAGCAAACCAAACTATCGTCATTATGTGAAGAACTCATTCATTGAGGGTGCTGTTGACTTTATCTACAATAGCGGTAATGTGTTCTTCGAAAATGACACTTTGAACATTGTGCGCAAAAGCGGTGGATATATTGTAGCACCTTCACACACAAAGGATACTAAATGGGGATATGTATTCATGAATAATGTTATCACTGCTCCTGGAATACCATCAGAAACTTCGGTTTGGCTTGGACGTCCATGGCATAACTTCCCAAAGACAGTGTTTATCAATACCAAAACAGAAGTAACAATTCCTGCTACTGGATGGTATGAAACAATGGGTGGACTACCTGACATTTGGGCAGACTATAATACTGTTGACGGTAACGGAAACCCTGTGGATTTATCTCATCGTCGTGATACATATTACTATATGAAAGATGGAGAAAAAATAGAAGGTAAGGCAAAGAATTATCTCACCGATGAAGAAGCTGCACAATACACCGTAAAAAATGTGCTCAGCGGTGACGATAACTGGCAACCAGAATTGCTCACGGAAGCATGCCAAGCTCCAAAACCTATTATAAAAGACGGTAAAGTAAAATGGGAAGCTGTTCCTTATGCAATATGCTACGTAATTACCGTAAATGGAAAAGTTGAAGGTTTCACAACTGCCACATCTTGCAAATACAATGACGGTGCAGAATATTTTATTCAAGCTGCCAACGAATATGGAGGTCTAAGCATAGCAACAAAAGCGAAGTCTGAAACAACAAATATCAATAATGCCAAAAATGAGCCTTTCAAAGCAATTTCTATATTTTCTGTCGATGGAACTAAAAAGCAAAATATATCAAAAGGTATGAATATAATGAGTAATGGCAAAACTGCAAAGAAGTTTCTTATGAAATAAAATTTTGCAGAAAATCAATTGCTACTAACAATAGCTTTCGCTTAGCAACATTAAATATAATCCTTCACACGCAACACTATTCACCGCAAAGAATTACGTTATGTGTGATGGATTATATTTTTAATTTACTAAAGTTTGTTATTATTAGATATTTTGAGTATTTTCGCAGAACTGAAACATCTAATAATAATTATTACATATAGCTATGAGGCATTTCTTAATTCTCATATTCCATATATTATTCACTTGCAGAGCTATTGCCTACCCATTATGCCACATTCAGCACTATGACGAAAGTGATGGATTGACACAATGGCACATAACCCAAATGACACAAGACAAACAGGGTTTTATGTGGTTTTCAACATGGAACGGACTTTGTCGTTTTGACGGATATGAATTTCAAGGATTCAAGTGTCATGTCGGGGATGGAGGAAAAATATCAACCGACCGTTTTAGGAATGTATGGCTTAATGATGATGGAAATATTGGATGCCGCGTAGATGATGACCTATATATTTTTAATCTCAAAACATACAAGTTTGAAACAAGGAAATACATTAAGCAAAATAACAAACATGCTAGAAATATCAAACCAGACCGTCCCTATAGATTCCTATGTAAAGACGGAATTACATGGACAATATATCATAATGGAATATTGACATTCAAAACTGTCAACGGAATAGAAACTCCATACTGCACAGCAGAAAAAATGGAGGCGCCAAAAATGTGCATGCCTGACAAACAGGGAAATTTATGGGTTGTTGGTACAAATGGCTTATACAAGATATGCTTTTTAAAACAACATGGCACAATAAATCGCAACACACAATCAGCAGAAACCAAAGTCTTTTTTACAGATAAGCACAATAGATATTGGATAGCCACAAAAGAAGATAATGCAATAAGGATATTTGACAAAAACAATAATCTTATAGGCTATCTTTCTGAAAGTGGAAAGATAACAAAAAACTATGCAAAACTTCAAAATCCTGTATACTGTATAACTCAGATAAACGATGGTACGATATGGATTGGAAGCAAACCGGGTGGACTCTTCCAACTAAAGGAACATCATGGAGGTATAGAATATGAAATAAAAAAAATAAAAAATCTAAGATACACTAATGTCTACGATATAAAAGAAGACAGATGGGGAAGGCTATGGATTGCAACACTCGGTGGAGGAATTTTCTGTATTCCAAATCCTTCGTCAAGTTCTCCAAAGGTATTATCTCCACATAAAGAACTGAAATTATACCCTCAAAAACTTGCACAGAAAGCAAGAATGATTTTCATTACTAAGAAAAACATCATGCTTGTGGCAACGACCGATGGTTTGGTAACGACTAAATTACTGCCTGGAAGGGATGTTGAAAAGATGGTATACAGATGCCACAAAAGAGAACCAGAACGAGAAGATGCACTAAGCTGCAGTGCAACAATGAATATTGCCGAGGACTCAAAAGGGCGAATTTATGTCAGCACAGAAAGTGGAGGAGTAAATATGATAAAATCGGATGATTTGACAGCTCCCCAACTCTCTTTTTTGCATTTTGACAAGACAAATGGACTATCCACTGATATTGCTCTTTCTGTAGTAAGTATTGGGGAACAATTACTGATTGTAGGCAGTAACAGCATCATTTTGCTCAATCCTAACAATAGGTCATCTATATCATTCGGAAAGAATTATCTTCTTTCTGAATGTAGATTCTCAGAGGCTATACCACATATATTGCCTAACGGAGAGTGGATCTTTGGTTTGCAAGACGGAACATTTCGTATTAAAATGAGCCAATTGTATAAAAGTTCATTCGTACCAAATATAGCTTTTACGGGCATCAATATTCAAGGCAAGTCAAGCACTTTACCTATAAACGCTCTCAAAACACTAATACTGCCCAAAAACGAACGCAGCTTCACTATTAAATTTGCAGCTCTTGACTATTCTGCAGATGCAGACATAAGATATAAATTTTCCATGACAGAAGCAGATGATGGGACAACAATAAAATGGAATGATGTAGGACATGATCATTCTGCCACATTGTTAGACTTGAAACCTGGAAAATATACACTAAGAATAATATCAACAAATGGAGATGGTGTTTGGTGCAACAATGAACGTAAACTAACTGTCATTGTAACTCCAACATTCGCAGAAACCACAACAGCTCACGTATTGTTCATAATTATAATATGTATATGTCTCGGAGCCGTTATTTATACCTATATATATATTAGAAGAATTAGGAAACAACGCCATGAAGCTCTCGAAGCTTATCTGTCATTACTGAATACAGGCAACCCAAAAGAAGACTTGCAAAAAAAACACCTGATACAGTCTCGTCTCAGTGATGAAGACGATAACTTGATGCGAAGGATATCAACATTTGTTGAAGAAAATATAGGAAATTCAGAAATCGGAGTAGGTGATATGGCTGATGCAGTGGCTATGAGCCGCTCTGGTCTACAACGCAAAATAAAACAAATAATGGGAGTAACACCGCTGGATTTTCTAAAAGAGGCACGAATAAAGCATGCCTGTAACCTGCTTTCGACAACAAACATGCCTATCAGCGAAATTGCATTTGCTTGTGGATATTCCGATCCTAAATATTTCAGTCGCAGCTTTAAAACATCTACTGGAAAAAGTCCTAAGGGATGGAGAGAACAAACAAATGTTCCTTAAAATTGTCTGTTTTAGATATTTCATTTGGAGAATGTCAATAATAATTATACCTTTGTAATATAAACATAAGCACAGGAGGCAATTGACATGAAAAAATATCTTACAATAACTTGCGCTGCAACTCTGCTACTCTCAAGTTGTGGCTCAGCAGACAGCAGCACAGCAGCTGGAGGCTTCATGGGGGCACAATTAGGAAGTATTCTTGGTTCTGCAATAGGCGGAATCAGCGGAGGACCACGTGGAAGCGATATCGGAACAATTGTTGGCATGGCAGGAGGTGCTATGGTAGGAGCCATAGCTGGAAATGCAGCAGATAAAGCTAATAATAAGCAACGACAATATGAAGACATTCAATCTTACGATAATAATATAGCTTACAACAACAGTGACAGTGGATTTGACCCTAATAATGGTGGAGACGACATCATTGATTTCGGTTCGCCAACTACTCCACAAACACCAGTACCGTCAATCCACCTGAATCATGAACAAGAAGAGATAAACCTTTCGAAATTAAACAACATAAAGGCACTTGAAATTAGAAATGTGAATTTTGTAAATTCTAAACACGGACAAGCGTTATACCGTGGTGACCTTGCACAAATTGTCGTTGAAATATACAATAATTCCAATAGCAATATCTATAATGTAGAGCCGATGGTAATAGAGGCAACGGGAAATAAACACATATATGTGTCAAATCCAATCAGAGTCGAAAAGATAGCCCCAGGAATGGGCATTAGATATACTGCAATGGTAAAAGCCGACAACAGACTAAAAAATGGCAATGCACAATTCTTGGTAGCAGTGAATGACAACAACAGTAGTCAACATCAAGATACTAAAGAATTAAACATCGCCACATATAAATAAAGGTATCCCGATATGAGCAATTCATTTGCACATATCGGGATTTTTAATATCACAAGTCTCGACTTTTAACAAAATGTAAGTATCACACAAAAAAAAATCCTTTTTTACTTGGAGCTTATCATTAAAATTCCTACATTTGCCACGTCAGAATAAACACAATGACAATAACACATATAAATATATAACCTTTAAAAAATACATTACTATGGAAGTGGAGAAAATTATGCAACAGCTGGAGCAGAAGCATCCAGGCGAATTGGAGTATTTACAGGCTGTAAAGGAAGTATTAATCTCCATCAAGGATGTTTATAATCAGCATCCTGAATTTGAAAAAGCTAAAATTATCGAGCGAATTGTGGAACCTGAGCGTATCATTACTTTCCGTGTACCATGGGTAGACGACAAAGGTGAGGTTCAAGTGAATCTTGGATACAGAGTTCAGTTCAACAGCGCCATTGGACCGTATAAGGGAGGATTGCGTTTCCATCCTTCTGTAAATCTTTCTATCTTGAAATTCTTAGGGTTTGAACAGACATTTAAAAATGCACTTACTACATTGCCTATGGGTGGCGGTAAAGGCGGTTCCGACTTCTCTATCCGCGGACGCAGCGATGCAGAGGTAATGCGTTTCTGCCAAGCTTTCATGACAGAGCTTGTTCGTAACATCGGACCTAATGAAGATGTTCCAGCTGGCGATATTGGTGTCGGTGGTCGTGAAATAGGATATTTGTTCGGAATGTATAAGAAACTCACACACCGTTGGGAAGGTGTATTGACAGGAAAAGGACTTGAATATGGCGGTTCTAAGGTTCGTCCTGAAGCAACAGGATTCGGTGCTCTCTATTTCGTTCATGAAATGTTGAACACTCACGGAATTGACATCAAGGGCAAAACTGTTGCTGTGAGCGGTTTCGGCAATGTTGCATGGGGTGCTGTAACAAAGGCTACACAACTCGGAGCAAAAGTTGTCACAATTTCTGGTCCTGACGGATATATTTATGATCCTACAGGTATCAGTGGAAAGAAGATTGACTATATGCTTGAACTTCGTGCAAGCGGCAACGATATTTGTGCTCCTTATGCAGAAGAATTCCCTGAGGCAACATTTGTTCCAGGCAAGAAACCATGGGAAGTTAAAGTTGACATTGCTCTGCCTTGTGCTACTCAGAATGAACTTAATGGTGCTGATGCCGACATGTTACTCGCAAACAAGACTCTCTGTGTTGCCGAAGTTTCAAATATGGGATGTACAGCAGAAGCTGTTGACAAGTTTATCGCAGCAAAACAGCTCTTTGCTCCAGGCAAAGCAGTAAATGCTGGTGGAGTTGCAACTTCTGGTCTTGAAATGACACAAAACGCTATACATTTGAGTTGGACTGCCGCAGAGGTTGACCAGCGTTTACATCAGATAATGAGCGATATCTATGACCAATGCGTTAAATATGGCACAGAAGAAGGCGGATACATCAACTACGTGAAGGGCGCAAATATTGCTGGCTTCATGAAGGTTGCAAACGCAATGATGGCGCAAGGTATTGTATAAAGGCACTCAACCCATTAATTGGGAATAGTGTCATAACAAATAATTGATGATTAGACACTTCATAATACTTATTTTATTGATTGCATTTGATAGCTGTCCCTCTTTTGCACAACAAAGAGGGATGGCTTCTTATTATTCTAACCGAATGCACGGAAAGCGCATGAGTAATGGTGATAAATATCATAAAGACAGTCTTACTTGTGCTCATGCAAAGTTTGCTCTTGGCACTCTACTCAAGGTCACAAACATCAAAAACGGAAAAAGTGTTGTGGTTGAAGTCACCGACAGATGCTCAAATCATGCACGAAGGATTATTGACCTGTCTTATGCCGCAGCAAAAAAGATTGGACTTATAGCTCAAGGTGTGGCAACAGTTATGGTTGAGAGATACAAACAAAATCTTACCATTCCATACAAAGACAACGATATTGGTTATGACTTGCCGGAACTTGACTATGAAGTAACGGAAAAGAAACCAAGTAAAAACTATATTCCAACATGGAAGAGAGAGAAAAGATAACAAGAAGAAAAATTAAAGAGCATTTTGATTATTTCGATTTCCTATAAACAAATAGAAGTTAATCAAAAAATGGATGCAATAACAAGTCTTGTCATTGCATCCATTTTTTTACTTATAGCGTCTATTTTCTCAATTTTATAACTCTCGGAGATATTTTTGTTCCATCTATGCGTATGATAAACACCGGCAGTTTAACCTCGCTTAGAGATATTGCAGCAGATGTTATCTGCTGTGAAGACATAAGCCTACCTTCTGTTGAATAAATTTTAAGAATACTTCCGATAGCATTGTCGCTCACATGGAGCATGTCTGATTTATTATCATAACTTATCAGAGGAACACTCTTCATATTTGCAATGCTGCTGGTTCTGAAATCATCAGACAATTCTTCACCCATTAAACTGTTCAGATAAACTTCAAGAGCGGTATACCCGAGACTGTTAACAAGATTTTGGTCTGCAACATTTGGATTCAATCCATGCTTCTTCTCCCAATCATCAGGCATTCCATCACCATCTGTATCTACCGGTACCTGATAATCGGTACGATATTCAATAAATCCTTCACAATCTTGCTCGGTATCAATGATTCCCTTGCCTGCTCCTACTGCTGCACCACCATACTGGTTCTTTCCAGTTCGAGTCTCTTCTATTATACGGCTCTCTATAGCATCACGGTTTATTGTTCCAGCAGAGTTCAAAACACTTTCGTATGCTTCATCAGCAGTTTCAATATTGTATATCATATACATTTCTGGATCGTATGTACCTATATTGCCAGATCTTGAATATTTATAGTAGTTATGTATGGGGACAATTCGCTCGTCAACACGAATATCTGACAAAGAGTATTTCTCAGCAGTCATCGCCTTCCAATTGTCTTTTGTACGAGCCTCATCACCCTCAACCTTGTTTCCATTGACATACCATTTTGCCGGTCCCCACGATGTTGCACCAGAACGCGCATAGCTTGAGTTCACAAATACTACGCTGTTTTTATTTGATGCAGGTCCTGGCTTGTAGTAGTTACCTATAAAGTTACACTCATGAGCAGAGTTCATTCCGTTGTACGATGAAATATCTGCAGTGTTCTCACCACCATAACATCCACCATTGCCACCAAAATTATAGTTCACATTATTTATATACTCCATAAAGACAACATAGTCTTCACCTCTTGCTCCATTAATACGTGGAGAACGGCTTTTGTTGTCGGCAAGCAAATTATGATAGTAAGTTGCCGGTGAACCACCCCACTGGGTACCATAACCACGTGCCCCCTTCTTGTGTCCTGCATTATACAAACCTTCGTGAACAATACTGTTCTGCACTGTAAGGAAATGGCAGTCTTGAGTATTCATATTCTCTTCTACAGACCATCCGAATACACAATGATCAAATATATAATTATTGCAATTCTCTGCACCCAAAGCCTGGTCTTGTAATACATTTCCATTAACATCAGCATGTCCTGAACGGAAGCGCACATTACGCACAATGAAATTCTGTGAGCCACCTAAGTTTATCTTATTATGTGAAATCACTATTCCATCACCAGGAGCTGTCTGCCCAGCGAGAGTCCAGTCATCACGCTTCATACGCAACTCACTGTTCAATTTTATGTCACCACTAACTTCAAACACAATAGTTATAGGCTCACCAGGATATTGTTGGAATGCCCAGCGCAAAGTACCAGCTTTTCCATCATCAGCAAGAGATGTTACTTTTACTACTTTTCCACCACGTCCTCCAGTTGTATATTTACCAAAGCCTTCTGCCGTAGGGAATGCAGGAAGTTTTATTGCATCTTCTGCGACAACGATTTTTGAAACAACGCCTTGCTTTGAAACAGAAGCCACACTGTATTTTGATTTATCATCAGCATCTTTTACCAATACCTTGTCGGTGGTGAACTTATAAAATGCACCATCCTTATATATAATATAGCCTACTGCATTGTCGTCACTCTCCCATGAAATCTCCAAAGGAGTGATAACAAAATTCATCGGAGCTACTGCACCACGTAAAATTTTCTCATAATCGAACGGTACCTTAGAGAACTTACCAAACAAGAATTCCGGTTTCATGTAAGCTTCAACCTCTGCATCTGTAGCTTGGTGTGAGAAACTTGCACGCTTTGAGGTATCTACAAGTTTGCCATCTGCATCAACATTCTTATATTCATAGAACGAGCATTTGTTTTCTGCTCCACTCCACTCGCTCCAACCCTTAGCGTTCACAGCACTTGACAATTTACAATTAATAAACATTGAACCACATCCCTCTTTCCATGGACGTCCAAGTGTATATGCACCATTTGTCACACCATCTGCTGCAGCTACCGTGCAGTTACGGAAGAACAAGCCTGGATAGAATGTCGATTGACTTAATTCTGGGAACATAACCTTAGTCATTGGCATACTGCTTTCTGCCGGTGCCGTAATATAGCCACCACCTTTCACAAGTTTCAACGTGCAGTTATCAAACCATTCCAATCCACCATCATAGATAAAGTCTGTAGCTCCTTCTATTGTGCAATTTGTAAAATATCCTCGTGAGCCAGAATTTGCTTTATAGGTATCCTGATAACCACTCAGTAAACAATTATTGAATATGTGAGCGTCACCATTAGTAAATAGAGCCTCAGCCTGTCCTACATTTCCACTGGTATTTCGTATAGTCAGATTCTCAGCATAAAAACGACTTGTAAAGACATTAAGTGCTGCACAATCTGTATAGTCATTCGACTCATTACCCTTGCCACGGTTTACATTCGATGTAAGTATTGTCGTTTCCTTGTTCTCACCTATCAGAGATATAAACTTGTTCTTTGTGCTCTTATAACCTGCATACAGATTCTCTTCATATACTCCCGGACGAATATAGATAATGCCTCGTGAGCCCTCTGGTATTGCATTGATAGCATCTTGTATCTTGGTATACTCTCCAGTACCGTCTTGCGACACTGTAGCCAAAACAACTGGGGCATTGGCATCAGGAGCTGTTACTTCGGTGTCTGCACCACCGCCACCACCTAAGTCTGACAAATTACCAACATCGCTTACAGGATGTTCTTTAGCGTATTGCGCCTGTGCTTCTGTTATTTCATTACCGAATATCTGGATTTTATGCACACGCGGAGCTTGCATCTGCCCATAAGGATTCAGTGCTGTAGTAAATGGACATTTACCGTCTTCACCTTTCTGCACAGGATTTTTCAAGTCCTCACCGTCCCACACTCTCCAGCGTATTGATACATCCGAGGCTTTTATTTCATTCTCCATGAAGTAACCTTGATCCGAGAATATTGTCCAACCAAGTTTATGTTTCTCTGATCCCATCCATACTAACGGTTGCCAATCGCCATCACCTACTTTGTAGTCGCATTTTATTCCACGCCCCCAAGAGGTTGACGACCACGACCATTGGATACGGTCAACGTATGGTATATGGTCTATCTCTATCCAACCATGCTGCGAAACTTTATTACCAGAAGCATCCGTAACAGCAGCGTCACGACACATCTGCACAAAGCCAGCCTCTCCATAAACAGGACGGTTGTCGGCATCATAGCGAATATTGTCTTCTAAATGGGTAGTATGCCCTGCAACAGTCCAGTTGTTATAATTAGATGCATTGTTTCCTGTATAATTCTGCCCAAGATAGAACTGACGACAGAATGCTGCCGTTGCACCTGCAAATCCATTATATGATTTCTTATTGGCAAATGTACAATTATGGAAATATACAGGATATGTTATATTTGTATTTCCATTCACTGGAACATTTAATATAGCATTTACGTACCCTCCTTTTGAATAGTCAGGACAATCCACACCAGTCTCTCCCTTCCATGTGTCAGGCCATGTCTCGTCACTGAAATTTATATTTATCACTTCAGGATAAGTGGATGAATTGCTCCATTGAGCCACTACCGATGGAGGGTCGAGACTTCCCTCTATTGTAGCATAAGACGGTAGTAGCGATGTTGCCGCCACAACCGTAACAAAGACATTTTTGATTTTGTTATACATAATTTATTATTAGTAGTTATTTATTAGCAATAAATATTCATTGGAAGTAGTTCCTTTATATCTGTGTTTGACTTTACAACAAACCTTTGCAAAGTTATTAATAAAAGCCTTAACAAACAAGGGAACTACTGATAATAAAGACTAAAGCATGACTTTTTTGCCATTAACGATATATACCCCTTTGGCAAGTCCCTCAACACTACATCCCACATATTTGCCATCAATAGTGTATATACGAAGTTCCTTTACATTTGTATCAGAATTTATATCAGAAATTCCAGCCGACTCTGCCTTTGCTATATCTATACAATCTGTACGCATCCGCTGATTGCCATCTGTGCAGAAATTTATACGTATTTCATCACCTCGTTTCAATGAAATGTTCTTCGATATATGCGTAAACATATCTTTACCGTTAACCGAAGCAATCCACGTATCACGTTTTTCCTCATTAACGAACAATGTATATGTTCCATTCTTTTTCTGCCAATCAAAGAAAGTAGTTGTAATATCACAATCTTCATCATCCTCACTCCAAACAACACTCATACATCCTGGTCCAGCCTCACCTACCACGGAATTGTCCCCTGAATATGTTCTATACTCTGTTCCACGTTCTATATATGCTATACCGTTCAGTACCGCATCCTCCATTTCTATTCTTCCAAAACCAGCATCTTTTCTATCCGAGGTAAATGTCCAGGTATCACCAGTAACGATATCGCCATTTTCCTTCACCACATCTACTCTCCAAGCATACATTTGTCCATATTTCAACGATCCTAAAGCAATTGATGCGATTGTGGACTCACCAACAAAATCATTGTCTTTTACCACATTCCCTTCGCTTAAATACACTCGGTAACTTTGGGCATCAAATGCTTCACGCCATCTGAGCATCATTGGTGTGCAAGGGGTTTTGTCTTTCAACGCTTCACGCAGTTTCGCATGCTGTTCACCATCAGCAGGAGTTGGTTTGCTTGCCTTGTCTGAAGCTGTAGAGAAATGGAATGTACTACTTGTATATATAGTTTTAGGTGTTTCGGCTTGTACGTACCATTGATACTTTGTTGATGGTTCCAATTGCGTTTTCCCTTGTTCATACATCATATACTGGCTTGTCGAAACATTCTCTTTGCCTATCATATATACATAAGAAGTTGCACCATATATTTTACCACATTGCAGTTTATAGTTCTTCAACACATCTATAGCACCTTCGCCGGGGAATGGTATGATGTCATGCTCCAAGTCTGCAGCAAGTCCAATGCTGTTTACCTTTGTTTCAATATTGTCAGCCTCATCCATAGAGGAGTCATAATCATAGTATCTGCTTATATCAAAGCCAATGCCAGTATCTTTCGTATTGCCACTCACATTTTCAAACTTATTGCCACGACTCAGCACATCTGCATAATTAGCATTCACTGGATCATCACTATACATTTGATTCAATGGACTATGGGTATTCTTAAAGAAAGAATTCTCAACTACAACCTTAGCTCTCGTATGATACCCCACACAATATGAACTATTAGCTGTATAATAATTATTGAACACATGCCCCAGTCCATATCCAAAACGCGGATTGCGCTGTGTTGTATTGTCAAACCAGCAGTGGTGGTAGGTTGCACGCTCCTTACCATTATCCTCAAAATGATTTGTACCGGAATTGCAAATCGAGACTTTATCATGATTACTGAATTTAGTCCATGAAACACTCAAATAGCTTGAACCTAAAGTATAATCAAGTAATCCATCTGCACAACTTGAAAGATCACAATGGTCAACCCATACATGATGAGTGTTTCTGAAGGCAAGAGCATCAGGATTACAGTTTGTGATTTTCAAATTTCGGATAATAACGTTCTGCTGCCCATTTAAATCAAAACCCAATTTATTGAGAGTAATGCCATTACCTGCTCCTATAATAGTTTTATTACTACCCACAGAGATATAGTCTTTCACTCCGGCAGAGCCTTCTCCTATATTTCCTTTCCCCGTAATATCATTCTCTATTATTATCACGCATGGTGTTGAACCTTTGGCATACTGTGCCAACTGTTCACGTGTTGTAACTCTCACAACCTCTCCTTGTGCCCCTCCTGTTGTTCCGTTAAGGTCAAGGTCGCGGTAATTTGCGAAGCCCACAAGTCCACAAATTCCATCATTAACTTGAGCAAATACTCCAAAGCTACAAGCTGCAAGCACTACTGTAGAAAAACATCTAAGATTATTCATCCTTATCAATTATATTATATTTACGGTGTAAAATTACTATGAATAATCCAACTATACCAAATATAAAACCTATTTATCGCATATTCTCCACAACTTCCAACAATATATCCACAACATACCACAAAAAGGTAGGACTATCCATACAAACAGAAGCCCTACCAAAGAAATTGTCTAATTCAGTTTTTGTAATATTCTATTTGCTTTTAGTTAGCATTATGCTTATCCTCTTTTATGCCTTTAACCTTTACTCCCCATCCTTTCACAACAGTCTTCGAAGTTCTATATGCGCCGAATAGCCAGCTATGTTTCTCGCTCTCAAACTCAGGTTCAAGAATAATATCTGCCCCTGATTTTTCTTTTGCAATATATAAAGCTTGCGACTCTCTTTTTCCTATACCACGATAACGCGTAGTACTTTTCAAAGTTTTATTTCCATTCTTTATCAAAGAGATACCAAGAAAAGTTTGAGTGTTAACCTCTGCACTTACTTTCTGTACACTTTCATAATCAATGTCTGCAGCAGCATAAGTGTTTATGCTGTTATTTGTAATACCCATCAATGGCGCCGTTTTCAGATAAGACGCACAACTTGTCATTGCCGTAGCAATAATAGCTAAGCAGAACAGTCTAATTGCATTTTTGTTCATATCAATTTAGTTTAGTCTATTACACAACCATAGTCTCTTTCTGGCTGTTTTTATTTGTTTAGGGCAAAGGAGACATCCCTGTAATTATTGTCATATTCCTATTCAAGCAATATCACTTCTGCTGTAGAATTATTCATCTTTGGCATTGTCATTCCAAGAGGGGCATTGATGTAGGTTCCATCCGCAATTATATATTTATGTCCGTCATATTCAATATATCCTACAGCAATATATCTATTTATCTTTTTCGGTTTTATTCAATTAAGTCTTGGGGGGAGTATATGCATAAAAAAGCGTGGAACTTCATGTTGTCCGTTCCACGCATCGAGGCTCTTGCACTGCCTATCAAAGTTGAACAGACAACGTCAGAGCCCACGCCGATAAGGTATATATCTGCTCGTCAATATGGTTACAGTAAGGATACAATCCGACCTATAAGGGTACAATATATCCTTACCTTAACCATATTGACTGTGAATAAACCACACCCGGGACATCTACCGTCGCCTCAGCTCAAGACTTTGATTTTGAATTTGCAAGATTCGATGCGTCATGAACAGAGCGTCATAAGTAAACGCCTTCAATATGTCTGTACTCTCTTCCCACCCATTGCCCGCTTTTACTGATTAGTTTTTAAGTTCACCTCTCAGTTTAGCTCGGCGTTGGCTGCTCTGTTTTTAATTATTGAATTGAATTCAATTTTATCTTCAGAGCTTGAGAGTTGATGCAAAAATAACAATATTTTTAATTAGAACAAAGCTTTGTCCCAATTTTAATACAATAAGGCGGTAGTTTCTTATTAATGAAACCACCGCCTTATTGTATCAAAACTGCTTGTATACATGAATTTTACTTGCACTGCTTTTCATAACAGTACTCTGCAAATATTCTTGCCGCACTTTCCACCTTTGCCGCACATGGGCGTTTTTTGTAATATTCTGCCGTTCGTGGAGATGCGACATAATTTGAAACAGCTTTTTCATTGCCTTTTATACCAAGTATCTCGGCACATATCAACGAACCATTCTGCTCTTTCGACTTGGCAAGAAGTTCTTGAACGACCTTGTAGCATGCAGATTTTCCTGCACGGTCATCACCGTCAGTCTGTCCACAATCAAGACCAACCAACGTGACAATGCCCGACACAGCTCCACACATCATTCTCATTCTTCCTACTCCACCACCGAAGCCTGCACCTATACGCTTTGCCAAATCATCACTAAGTCCATACATGTCGGCAAATGCTGCTATCACCGATTGGCAACAGCCGTAGCCTTGCATAAAATTGTCTACGGCACGTTGCACCCTTGATTCCCACTCTGGTGGCAATACTATATTTTCTGTCATATCGATCACGTTTTATTAAAGTCGAGAAGTAACCGCCTTTACAAGGAAATCAAAGTTCTGCTGCACAATCTCATTACCTCGTTTCAGTCCCAAACTTGAATTGATTGTTGCATCAGGCAAGAGATTATGGGATATAATATAGTCGCGCACTTCTTCACGAAGCGAAAGGGCAAGATTTAAAGCCTGGTTTAGAGCCATCTTCGAATTGTAATAAGGATTGTGCTCGTCTTTTATACAGAGAGCTGCATCCGGCAATATCTGAAAATCTTCATGGAAGTCTTTAGGAATGAAAAGCACAACATTTTCGCTCTCTGGCAAATTGAAGTTCTTTTTCACTTCATCGTTAAACGGAAGATTCTCAAGCAAGAACTTCTCCATAGCCTTTTGGTCGGCAAAATAATAAAGCGATGTGTCTTTCTTCAACTTGTCGTATGCTTCCTTCATATTCTCTTTCCCTGTATACTCATCGCGCAGAGCCTCATAAGGCTGCAAGTCGTCACTCCATGCGCATGGAGCGTTAAGATACCAAGTGTCATTATATTTAACGAAACTTGCAATAATCATCTTCTGCTTATAACATTCTTCTGTTGGAAAAGCAAGATTTTCGGCACTAACGGTAAAGGTGTCGCCATTTATATCCTCAAACGTCATGCTTTTTCCCTCATCACCACTCAATATCTTATAGCCACGATATTCCTTAAACTGCTGATTACCCATGGCATCTGCAACCTCTGTATTCCCGTTGGCACGAAGTATTGATGCTGCCCAATTTTGTGGAAGAAGTCCAAGAGGACCTATTTTATTGTCGTAAGGAAGCAAACTTTCTGAAAGGTAGAATGCCAAATCCAAATTTCCTTGTATACGGCGAGCCATTTCTTGTGCCTGTGCCAATAAGCGTTCCGTAAGATGTGGAATATATGTAAGGTAACACCCGAAACAGAGCCATTTCAATACATCACGCTGCTCAAAAAAATTGTCAGCAAATTGTGTATTGGCAAAGAATGTCTTTAACTCCTCATTTACAGAAACTGTTTCGAAGTTTTTCTCAAGCACAGCGAATGCAGCCTCAGCAAGCTTCATGATTATTGGACTCTCCGGATTTGCTACTCTGCCGTGATGCACTTCAAGCATAGTATACCATACGAGAAATTTCACATCCTCAATATTTGGCTCGTCTTGATAGTAATTATCCTCGTCCAAGTCAAAGAATGGAAGGAACTTTCCTTTCTGCTCTTTCACCAAATTGGTAAAGCCACGCCATATTCCGGCATCTGCCACTACATCTTCGAAATACATGGCAACATTCAATCCCAATAGTTTCAAACCTTCTGTCGAAATATCGGCAATTTTCAGCTTAGACATTGCTGTTGCAATCTCTGTTGCAATCCTTGCATATTCCATATCTGTAGCCGAATGCATTCCTTTGGGATGGCGGTTCTCTACTTCTATCTTTGGTATCAGTATAAGTTTCATAATGTATTTTCTTTGTTTATATAAATTTCTGTTATTAATTGTCGTCAACAAAACGTCTCACTTTTTTCAGTTTTATTCCATAGTTAAAACTTTGTGTGGTTGACACGCCTGCAAAGTTCACGGCAACAATCTTGCCATACTCATTGAATACCGGACTGCCACTTGAACCTGGCAAAGCCGGTATGGTATACATAATTTTATTATTGTCGGAAGTTTGCGATATATTGCCACTTGTTATCTGTGCCTTTATACCTTGTGAAGTATTCGACAGACTGAATCCTGCATTAAAACCAATCATATATAGTTTATCGTCAACCTTAATCTCTGTATCGTTATCAGCAAGCTCAAGCACCGAGGCATTGTCTGGCGTGCGCTTGTTTTTCAGCTGAAGCATAGCAAGATCAACATCAGCATCCTTTGACACGGCAGTGACAACACACGGAGCAAGGTCGGAAAGCTTTGTAACAAAAGAGTTATTATAGGCCACGCTCACGTCATATACTGGTTCTATCTTTATCTCGCTCACGTCGATATTGTCTATTTTGTTCCAGGTTTCCACAGCAGCATTGTATGAATTACTCAACTGCTGTTGTTCCTCGTTAATTTGACTGAGCTGCTCCTCGTCGACAATCGGCTCGCCCCACTCACCAAAGCTATAACATTCTGCTTTCTTGCTATTCAATTCATCATAGCGTGCCGACATCTGGCGCATCTGCTCTTGAATCATTTGCTTGAACGAATTAAAGACATTTGTCACAGAATGTTTTGCATCAGTAAAATCTATCGATGGAGTTGCCACATGGCGGTTGGTGAGTATTTTTCCGTCTGTAGAGATGATGAATCCCGTGCCTGTAATCATTGCTTTGTTTTTCTGAATTTCACTCTCTTCAAACGTAAAATTCTCCATGTCACCATTATTGTCAAAACCTGTGAAATACCATTCTGCACCGGTGGGTAGCGTTATTTTATAGTAATATTGGTTTACTATCATCACCACTCCCTGCCCATTCTCCTCAAGAATCTTGTCTGGACTTTTTTTGCAGCCAGCAAAGCTCAATACGGCGAGCATCACTGTCACCAGCCGCAATATTTGTCTTTTACAATTCATCGTATTTAATTTATTATTTATCACTTATAGCCTGTTTATCTCATCAACAGTCATTTTTATCAGCTCTGATATCATCTCTTTATCTATACCTATTGTAGGCATAGCTTTGATTATCTCTGCAGTAACACTATGCAAATGTATTAAATTTTATACAAACCGCAAAGATACTGTGCTTACATTTTCCAGTAGAGCTGTAAAAGAGAATATTAAACGTGGCGTTAAATATTACATAACGCATAAATAGCACAAATTGAAGAAACAGAAAGAAGCAGACCCTGATAAATGAAGTCTGCTTCTTTCTGTTTTTATGCAATATCATCTATACTGAAATATATAAGGGCAAGAACTGTCGTCACGACACTCCTTGCCCGATAAAAATTTATGATTTATTCAACAGAAGTGCACTTCCGTATTTACTTCAGCTTCGTGTAACCATACACGGAGCGGTTGCCGAGCTGCTCCTCGATACGGATCAGCTGGTTGTATTTCGCCATACGGTCGGTGCGGCTCATCGAACCGGTCTTTATCT
>CAKQCV010000038.1 GCA_934217675.1 uncultured Prevotella sp.
GAATTATTGACAAGAAGTTTTTCCTTTTCAGACTAACAAAGATTTATGCTTAATCCACACGCTTTTGCAGGTGACCCTTACATTGTAATCAATATTTAGAAACTGCTTAGCCATGCCTTGAGCATAAGCTCCAGCTCATTGTGATATTTGAATCTCTCGCGCACACCAAAACCATGACCGCCAGAAGGGAACACATGCAATGAAGCAGGAACATCATGACGGAAAAGCTCCATGTAGTAGTTCACTCCATTTATAGGAAGCACTGTATGGTCATCGTCGGCAAGTGCGATAAAAGCCTTTGGAGTAGTCCTCGACACTTGTGCATCATTGCTGTATAGCTTCTCGTCCTTTTTCTTGGCATCCTTTCCAAGGAAATTATCGTGACTGCCCTTATGGGTGATATCAGGCATCATGGTTATTACAGGATAAAAAAGAATCTGGAAATCAGGTTTTGCATCCCCTTTGGAATGGGTAGCTATCGTTGAAGCCAGATGACCACCAGCCGAAGAACCCATTATACCAACTTCTTCGGTCTTTATATTCCATGCATTGGCATTTCTTCTCACCATTTTTATAGCCTCCTCGGCATCAGATATTGGCACCTCGCAGTTTCCATGCGGCATACGGTATTTCAACACGACCACAGCAATTCCCTGGTTGTTGAAGAATGGTGCCCAGTCATATCCCTCATGGTTCATAGCAAGATGCTGGTATCCTCCGCCAGGGCAAATCACTATAGCCCTTCCTGTCGCTTCTTTTTCATTAGGCAGGAATACTTTTACCTTTGCAGTGTCCTGACTGTCACCATTATCATTTGGTGCACCATTCTGCCATAAATTCATCTCAAACGTTTTCTGTGCTCCTGCAGACAATGTTATAGCAGTTAAGAACACAGTAGTGATAATTTTCTTTATCCTTTTCATCTTTTTGCCGGTTTGTTTTTTAGTAGTGCAATATTCGCAAAAATAATTGAGATACGCAAATAATTTTTACTTGATGCAGACCAAAAAATATTATACAATATTAAAAAAAGAAAGCAAGATAAAAACAGAATGGAAAATTTTTATTAATATTGCAAGCCGTAAAGTGCTTTAGCTTTACGGTAAACATTGCAAAAGATGCATATATTAGAAAAATTTCGTTATTGTCCACTGTGTGGCAGTTCACACTTCGTGGAGTCGAGTGAAAAGAGCAAGAAGTGTGAGAATTGTGGGTTTGAGTATTTTCTCAATCCTTCAGCAGCCGTTGCGGCATTTATCCTGAACAAGAATGGTGAGTTGCTCGTTGAGCGTCGCAAAAAAGAACCAGCAAAAGGCATGCTCGATTTGCCAGGAGGCTTTGCCGATGTGCGCGAGACAGCCGAAGAGAGTATTCGTCGTGAAGTGAAAGAAGAGACGATGCTAAATGTCACCTCTGCCGAGTATTTATTCAGTCAACCAAACGTCTATCGTTATTCTGATTTCGATGTGCATACCCTTGACCTGTTTTTCTTTTGTCGCGTTGAAGACGAAAGCGTTTTAGAGGCTTCGGATGATGCCGCCGAATGTTTTTGGATTCCAGCCGATGAGATACGTACCGAGCAGTTCGGCTTGCGTTCAGTGCGTCAGGCATTACACATGTTTATTGACTGCATGCTTAACCGTAATGAATCAGGTATGAATTCCCATCGTTTGCATCAGTTTATAGATCATCTCGATAAATAAAGATAGTGGGTTATGCCTGTGTACACATGGCATGGAACTATAATAAAACAACCCGGACTGCTTATCCAAGTAATCCGGGCTTCATTTTGCACTTTACATAATTAATTGTTAATTCTAATCACTTTTGTGTCATTATTGTTAGTCTTGTGTTGGTAAAATTAAGAGAAAAACTTTTATTTATTAAGAGAAAACTATTATAATTCCATTATTTGTTAAAGATGCGCTTGCTCACATAAGTGTGTTTGCCATCATTTATTTTTATTATTTTTGCTCCTTTGCCAACAGACTGCAAGTCGGCTTCCGTAAGTTTGCCTGCAGTAGTCTTTAGCAGCAATTTTCCGCTTTCGTCATAGATAGTTACAGCAGCCTCCTTGTCGGTAGATGCCTTTACCTCTTCAATACCTGTTGGGGTGTCAGCATTCTTCAAGTTGAACGCTATGTTGCACTCAGCATTTGTAAATGTTCCCTGAGTGAGTTTCTTTGTTGTTTCTTCGCCTTTTTCGTCCTTTTCCACTTGATACATTTGGTAGTATCCATTTCCGTATGCCGTACTGCTTATACCGTCGCCGCCAGCATCATAGATAACGAGAGAGTAGCAGTCGTCTGTTGTCAACTTGAAATCCTCTGTATATTTATGTCGAGCCTCTGTATAAGGTCCTCCTTGCTGTACCACATCACCAGCAGAGTTGAATATTTTCCATGTCGTCTCCTCTGGTTTCTTGTCGGTATAAATCTTCATTCTTACAGCATGCTCAGTTTGCATGGAGTTACTGAAGCTTACAGAAACGGCATTACTCTCGTTAGTTGTTCCGTTGATGTCGGTAATCCATACCTTCACAGCATTCTTTGTTCCGTCTGTTGTCAAGTTGAAATCCGTGATGTCTTCGATTGGGAATGTTGTCCTTTCGAGTCTTGACAGATTGCCTGTCCAGTCGTATGTATGAACCACACCATTAACTTCAACATTAATCTTTGCACTCTTGAGTGGATTCTCTCCGTCGTTTCTGAATATAATGTTTCCATAGAAATCAGGCGTACAGATAAAGTCAGGAGTATCTTTTATGCTAATCAAATTAACATAGTCCTTAGCTTTAGCCTCTTTAGGTATGTAAGCAGAAGCCACAATCTGCTTTGTGCTCATGTCTTGCACGAAAGCCACTATACCAAGTTCCTTTTCGTCGTAGAGGCTGTTTAGGTCGCAAGAGAAGCTAAAGTCGTAAGGTTTGTCTTTTTCCATGCTTTCTCCTATTGCCATTCCGTTGCCGTTTGGCATGAACCGTTTTGCCACATACTCCATTTCCTTCTCACCGTTAGAGTAAGCCGTTGGAGATTTGTAATATTCTTCGATGGCAACAACAAACAGTCTTAGATTTGAGGCATCAGCCACATCCTCCGGTGAAGTAACATTACCCTCAACCTGCAAGATATGGTCAGCCACATCACTGTTTATTGTGATGTTGTATTTCATGTCTGTTTTTCTAACGGCATCAATATAGTCATTCAGCAGTGCGGTGCTGAGAGAATATTTTGTCTGTATGCCGTTAAATAAGAGGGTAGGATAGGCCGTTATGCCATAAAAATCTATTCTGGTGCTGAGATTTTCTTTTTCAGCAAGATAGAAAGGGTCTTTAGGATCAGGGTATACACCATGGCACTTTATGCAGACAGCATCCCCCAACCGTTCATTCACGACCTGATCTAAAACTGGTGCAAACTTTGCACATGGACCACACCCCGTATTGGTGAAGTTTTCTATAATGGCTATATTTTTGTTTGATAGCTGTTGTGCATCCATATATAATGTTGAAAGCATTGCAGCTGCAAGCGTGTAAATCTTTCTCATTGTTTTTATATCTTTAAGGGTTATTTCAAATAATAGTGAATACAGTTGGATTCAGTTCCATTTTGTTTCGTTCTGTTGGCAAAATTAGTGAATATTGTTATATTTCGATCGTTTTTGGGGAGTTATTTTGTTACATTTCGTGAAATGTTATCCCAAATTCAAGTAATTATAAATAAAAAGCAAGATAATAAAGAAGTCTGCATGGAGAAAGCATGCAGACTTCTTTAAACTTTCAATTTTATTTCATAATGACTTTAGTTACCTTTCCGTTGCTTTCCTTTATAATGTTCAATCCTTTCTGTGGCTGACTTAATTTTCTGCCGTCTAATGTATAGAACGTTTTGCTTGTAGAAACATTAGAATTTTCTGTTTTATTTATTCCAGAAGTACCGTTGTCAAACAAATCTTTCCAAGACCCAGCCACGCGGATAGCGTCAATCTTCATGTCATTGTAGTCATCTCCCAATTTTGAAGAGTTTCTTGCCAGCACCACAGCAGTAAGTTCTTCAAGATCTTGCTCACTTGAGTTAGAGTTGCTGGCAATAGCTTCTGGTTCTGCAGTGAAATCAGTAGGGTTGACCCACAGTGATATCACGTCATTATAACTGTCGCCTTCAACAAATTTGTATCCCATTACTACGAGATAAGTTTTGTTCAGTTCATATTCCTCATTTGTGTAAACAGCGTTTTTCGCCTTTACCTTTCCAACGCCGAACTTGAATTTTCCTTCGTTTTCCGATTTGCATGTTGTAAGGAACCCGACGTTGAAGCCATAATCCTTGTCGGCAACGACTCCATCTCCTCGTTTACTCCTTACGAATCTCAAAAAAGGATTACCGTCTCCAGCACTCTCTATATTCACAAGTGCACTTACATATACTGTTCCGCCAGAGATTAGAGTCTTGTTGAATGGAGCCTGATAAGAGTAGCATTTCTTCAGGTTTTCCATTTTCACACAGTTGCCAGTAGCATCCTCAGAATACCCTTTGTATGTAAGGCTTCCTTCAGTAACGTTCATCGTATTTTCACTGCTGCCCGCTCCATACTTTAGCCATGGTCCCTGTTGATACAAGTCACCAGTGTTATAGTTGAAATCCTCGCTGAAATACTTCTGTGCATTAGCTGCTGCAGGCATCATGCTGCATGCGATGGCAATAGACATACCGCCAAAAAAACTTTTGTTTAGTAAAAACTTTCTCATAGCCATATTATTTAGAATGTTTGCGTTAAAACAGAAAATCCTTCACTTTGGGAATGTTTTCCACTAAGTGAAGGACCTCTGTCTGTTATAAAGTTAAGTTATTATTTTGTAATTTTCATGCTCTTTGTTCTACCCTGAGCATCCTTTACAGTTACGATATACATGCCAGGAGCGAGAGATGCACTGTTGAACTTGCCGCCCTTAACTGTCTGAACGAGTTTGCCGTCAATGCTGCGGATAGTAGCAGAAGCAATTTCAGAAAGGTCTTCGTTAACATTGTCAATACCTGTTGTACCATCTTCCTCAATTGCAAGGCTCAGCAGATAAACATTGTCAGTAGGACTCTTTGCAGTGCTTGTAACGTGGAATGCAATACGATAAACACCACTCTCGGCAACCTTCAGTGTAGCTTCGTCAAACTTGCTCGTATCAAAGTTCTTGCTCTGCATATTGCAGTCGGCAAACTTTGTGAATGTAGCATCGTCAGTGAGCGAAGTTCCGTATTCAAGAGACAACTTGTAGCTTTCTCCGTCACGCAGAGTTTGTGTCTTTACCTTGTAACTCTTGTTGGCATCAAGTTTAAACTCAGGAGAAATGTAATAGTCATTCCAAGGAGTATCATCGAAGTTTATACCAGTGAATACACAGTCTGTGTAAGTCTTTGTTCCGTCAATCTTCATAGAGCAGTTACCGTATGCCCAATGTCCGTAGTCGCTTGCAGGTGTACTCTTGTCAAGATAAGCCCAGTCGGCAGGCTTGCCAGAAGTTCTGAAGTCAATATTGTAAGGCAGTGCAGTTGTATTGTCCTTTACGAAGGTTCCGTCATCGTATATACGTGCACCCTTCAGGATAGAGTAGTTGTCTTCGTTCATTCCTTTGTAAACTACGTAAGAGCAATCCTCACCTTTCACAAAGTTCACGTTGCTAACCTCGTCACTCTCGTTAATCTGCTGTTTCCAGATAACATTTCCATCTTTGTCGATACGTGCAACATACAGATTCTCCATACCCCATTGTATAACATTAGAGTAGCATAGCAGCCATTCGCCATCACCTACAGGCAATACACCATAGTTGTTGAAAGCCCATCCTGCCATGTCGTCGCTCTTTGTGTCAATCATCTTACCAGTGTCGCCAAACAGACGGTCGCCATCTTTGCTGAACTTCTGTACTGCAAAATTATATGTACCGCCTCCCACGCTGTATGCAAAGCTTACGAGTGCAGTGTTGTTCTTGGTGTCAGCAGCCTCCTTAGGATAGTCTATATCATAATCCTCGTTTGCAAAAACGTCCATAGACTCAAGACCGAACTCAGTGTCTCCGTCAGCACTTACGTGTTGGGTACATATCATGTGACCGAAGTTACCAACATTTCTAACCCATGTAACGAAAGCTCCGCCTTTTCCGTCGGCACTGATTTTGTATGGGTGCAAATCATGACCGCCAAAGCCAGATGTACCCAAAATAGCAGGCTCACTCCATACAGCTTTACCATCGCGAGTGTATCTCTGTGCTTCAGGTCCTTCACTTCCGCTGTTTATTACAATGAAGTCGGTGCCGATACTTGGCACAATCTGTCCGAATATCTTCTGAGACTCTGTAAATCCGAGAGTTCCGTCAGGAGAAACTCGGTTAGTGTAATTCACCTCATCATAGCTTGTTGTGTGGTCCATAATCCATACATCATCGCCAACAACATACGTATCGGTGAAAGGAGAACTCTTGCGGTCGGTCAGAGCCAAGCCGTCCAGTCCCCACAAGAAGTCTTGGTCTTGGCTAATCTTATACCATACAGGAGTAAAGGCTTCATATCTTTCAAGAGCCTCAGAGTCTTCTGCTCTGGAGTCGGCATTGCTCAACACCGCACTTCCATCAGAAGTAACAGCAAGAGTATAGTCACTGCACCATGAAGGAGATTTATGGTCGGAAACTTCAAGACCACTCTCCCCAAACAAACATTTTCCGTCCTTGTCAAGGAGCTGTAGGTGAGGGAAAGAATAGCAGAGAGCGTCTCCCACTCTTGCTGATGATCTCCATGAAATGTACATCTTTCCGTCTTTTGTCAATGCAACCTGTGGCTGGTTGGTTATTTTTGCAGTACCAATTTGTACAGGGTTGCTGTCAGTGTTCCACTGTGCGCTTGCAGTCAATGCAGCAGCCATTGCTGCAAATACTAAAGTAAATCTCTTCATAAGCGTCTGATTTTAAAGTTTTATATAATGTATAGTTTCTATCGTTGTTGTCGCTTTACAAATTGCTGTTGTTGCAAAGTGCGTGGCGTCATTTTGTTTTGATTCGCTGACAAAAGTAGTAAATTTTGTTATAACGCAAACATTGAAACGGCTTGATTTTGTTACAATTCATGAATTGTTATAGATCTTATTCACGTTTTCTATGTTTTGTAACATTATGCTTGATTTTTGTTACATATTGTAGCCGAAAGTAATCAATCTGAAAGAGAAGACATGTGTCGTCGTACTCTATATCCCATTGCTTGTATACCAGTGACAACATATGTGTAAGCATGTAATGCTTGTCTCGGCATATTCTGAGAAATATTGCAAAAAAGCTCCTTTTCATCGTTACATTTTGTGAATTTTGCATGAATTTGTTATATTTGCACCGAAAATTAAGAGAAGACATGAAACTATTAATACTTTGCGCTTTACTACTATTTAATATCCAAGTGCATGCCGTGCAAGCAAAATCAGAGGCAACAACATGCATGTATAAAGCACTTGAACAATTCCAAAACGACAATTTCCCGGAAGCAATGAAACTTTTTACCCGCACCGTGGAACTTGCCGACAGTCTTGGCGATGAACACACATGGCTCGTCAGCATAGGATACATCAGCAATATATATTTCAATGCAGGCGACTATGGGCGTTGCTTCTATTATCAGAAAAAAGGCTATGAGGTGGCGAAAAAAAACAACGAATCCTATCTGCAAAAGAACTATCTGTCAAATATGGTTGCAGCCTGTTGCAAGTCGGGAAGAGTGGAAGTGGCAAAGAAATACATAAAACTGCTCCAGCAGCAAGTTGACAAGGTAGATGACAATGTGGGGCACTATTATCTTCTATATGACTATGCACGTATCTTTACGGCAGAAGGAAAATACGACGATGCTATAAGAAAGCATCTTGAGACACTTGATTATGCTGAAACAAAAAAAATGAAAGAGGATTTCCGGCTGTTCCAATATTGCGAGATAGGAAATCTATATCTGTTAAAAGGTAATTACGCTAAAGCTGTGGAGTGGGGTGAAAAATGCCTAAAACCTAACGTTAAAAAGGAAGACCGGGATTTTATAACCAGCGTATACAAGCTTTTGGCTGATGCTTACATTATGTCGGGAAACAAGGAATTGGGAGACTATTACAACAACAAGTACTTTGTAATGCAAGATTCCGTGTTCAACCGTAGCCGACTTTATTCTGCCGGAAATGACCTTATGGAATACGAAAACCGGAAAACGGACCAGAAGATTGATTCACTCAACGGAACAATCTCCCGACAGCTTGTTATGATAACTATTTTTGCAGCACTGATTATCGCGCTTGCCATAGTTTCCATACTCCTGTTCCGCAACAACCGTCGCTTGAATTTGGCTTACCGTCTGCTCATCCGTAAGGACAAGGAGATAGGAAAGCAGGAGGAACGCACAAAGAAACTTCTTGAGAAATCAATACAAAACAACAGCAAGCAAGAGAACAATACTGCAGATATGAGGAATGCCGAAGCTCTGCCATTAGAGAATTACGGTGAAAAGGCGCAGAATGAGCAGAGACCGGCATCTATAGAGAAGGAAGAATGTAGCTCAGGCATAACTATGAGCGAGGAGAACAAAAACAGACTATTGAACAGCGTTATTGAAGTAATGAACAATGTAGGATTTATTTCAAGTCCTGATTTCAACCTTAATGCCCTTGCCGATGCTGTAGGCTCAAACACCCGTTATGTATCGTGGGTAATAAACGATACATACGGAAAGAACTTCAAGACTATGCTCAATGAATGTCGTGTGAAGGAGGCATGCCGTCGGTTGCTCGACACTGAGCATTATGGCAATGTAACTATTCAGGCTATTTATGAAGAAGTTGGCTATACCAATAATGTAAGTTTTATTCGTGCATTCAAGAAAGTCAATGGTATGACACCTTCTGAATATCAAAAGCAATACCGCATGGAAGAGTCTTCTGCTTTTGAAGTAGAATAGTGGCTAAATGTTTTCGTCTTTGTTTTTTTCTCGCTATATTTGCATCTGTCTTAGTCAGAAGTGGTGTAAGACCTGTGGATATATGGGAGAAGTTGATGATAGAAAATAAAGATCTGCGATATTTTTGTGCTATGGGCAATGTGCGTGATGGCATACGTTCCATGATAGCTGCTGTATTCGTTATTGCGGCTTTACTCTTGTTTCCTTTAGTGAGTAAAGCACAGAACAACCCATATAAAATAAACGACGAGCTTTACAAAATTTATGTAGAGGCTTATAACAGCCGCACGTCAAGAAGCGGTGTGGTTCGTTCAGAGGTCATGTATAAGAAAGCTGTTGCTGTTGGAGACAAAAAGGCACAGTGCCTGGCTCTTACCATACCTATGCTTTATGCTTCAAGCTGTGGCAATGAAGAAGAATTGGAGAAGAAAATAAAGATTCTGCAAGATAAGGCTTTGCAAACGGGTTTTGTGCAGTATTATTACTATGGCACGAGAATCAAAATGAATTTCTTGCTTAAAAAGAATAAAGTAGCAGATGCATTACAGTATCTTACAAAAGTGCAGCAGTTCGCAAAAACTCACAATCATCTTTATGGAATTTACTCTGGCTATAGGAATGTGGCAACTGTACATTTTAAACGTGGTGAGGTATACCAGGCACTGAATAATTACAAATCGGCACTTGACTTTGGCAGAGAATATCTGAAAGATCAGGATATGGCGCAAAATTATCGTGGTATAGCGGATTGCTATTATATCTTGGGGGAATACGAAGATATGTATGACAATTTAAAGAAAGGTCTTTCAGTTTCTAAATCCAAGCAGTCAAGAAACTTTATTGTTATGCGTATGCCTGTTGCCTTGTTTATGCTCGGACGGATTAATGAATTTTATGATTGTTACGACGAGGCTTTGGCAATAAGCATGAAAATAGCAGATTCGGACAACTCGGAATATGACAGATTGTGTGCTTTGAAATGTATTGCCGATGGGAATTTTGAAAGAGCGAGAATACATATAGAACAAATACGCAGTGATGTGGAGCGTTATAGAATGTTTTCTGTATACTATGAAAAGTTGGGCAATCTGAAAAAGGTGATAGAATACCAGCATAAGATTTTAATAAAGAATTATATAAACGTAGAAAATGTTTCAACAAAGGATGTTGTCATTATGAACGAGCGGTATAAAATCCTTGAAATGGAACATGAGAAGCACGTGGAGGCTTATCGGAATGCGAAACTGTCGCTTGACAATACAAGGTTGTCGTTGAAAAACTCGGAACTTGAATTGGGACAGACCAAGACTGCCGAACATCTTGCAAGGCTCAGTGCCGACAACTACAAACTGTCGTATAACAACAAATGGCTTGAGGCTAAACGCCTGAGAGACTCACTTGAGGCTCAGAAAAGAAGTCGTGCTGTAAGCGAAAAACAGATGACGCTGATGGTAAGGGTGCTCGCAGTAATGCTTGTTATGGCTATAGCAATCATTGTTCTTATATATTGGAGTAAATACAAAAGCAGAAAATACAAAAGAAAACTCCAAAAAGCGAACTCTGTCCTTAGGGATACTGTAGAGAAACTGTTTGTAGCCAGAGACAAGGCATTGAATGCCGACAGGATGAAGACAATGTTTTTGCAGAATATGAGCCACGAAATAAGAACACCGCTTAATGCTATTGTGGGATTCTCACAATTGCTTACACAAATGGGAGACAGCTTCAGCGATGAAGAGAAGGAAGATATGATGAAGAGTATCAACGACAATACAGAACTGCTTACAACTCTTATTGACGATATCCTTGATATAACATCTTTGGAAAGCGGAAAATATGCAATGAAATATGAAGATGTAGAGGTGAACGGACTTTGCGACAGTGTACTGAAAACTGTTGCACATCGTGTTGTTCCAGGTGTGGAGTTGAGGCTCGATATGAGTATACCTAATCCGTTTCATGTGCATACGGATGACAAACGTGTAAAGCAAGTGTTGATAAACTTCTTGACCAATGCTGCAAAAAACACAGAGAAAGGATGTATAACACTTGCGTGCTCGCAAGATTTCGATAGAGAAATGCTTGTGTTCAGTGTTACTGACACAGGAATCGGTGTGCCGAAAGACAAGATGAAAGCTATCTTCGAGCGTTTCAACAAGCTCGATAGGTATAAGCAAGGCACTGGACTTGGTTTGAGTATATGCCAAACTATAGCCGAGAAGCTTGAAGGCAAGATATATATTGACGAGAATTATACTGGTGGTGCACGTTTCTATTTCGAAATGAAGATAAAATAGTGAGGAAACAAAAATGCCCGGCTGACATGTTGTTGCTGTCAGCTGGGCTTTTTCTATATTCTATATAGAAGAATTTCTATATACAATTAGTGCAGGTTGTCCTCAATAAGATTCTCGCCAGTCATGTCGGCAGGTTGCTCAAGTCCCATGATGTGCAAGATTGAAGGAGCAACATCAGCAAGACGACCGTCCTTGACAGTTGCTGAATTATTGTCGGTAACATATATGAACGGAACCGGATTCAGAGAATGAGCAGTGTTTGGAGTGCCGTCAGGGTTGATAGCATTGTCTGCATTGCCATGGTCGGCAATGATTATAGCCTCATAGTCGTTAGCTTTAGCTGCCTCGATAACATCTTTCACACAATTGTCGAC
Source organism: uncultured Prevotella sp. (assembly GCA_934217675.1). Lineage (GTDB taxonomy): Bacteria > Bacteroidota > Bacteroidia > Bacteroidales > Bacteroidaceae > Prevotella. The sequence goes on from CAKQCV010000038.1 coordinate 11,641, forward strand.
AGCATGAACAGCCTTTGCGATGGCATTGTAGATACCGGTGTGACCAACCATATCGCCATTTGCAAAGTTTACAACGATGAAGTCATACTCCTGAGTGTTGATTGCACCCACAAGCTTGTCTTTAACCTCGTATGCACTCATCTCTGGCTTGAGGTCGTATGTGGCAACTTTAGGAGAAGGAACCAAAATACGGTCCTCACCCTCGTATGGAGTTTCGCGACCACCATTGAAGAAGAATGTTACGTGAGCATACTTCTCTGTTTCAGCGGTGTGCAACTGCTTCTTTCCCTGTTTGCTCAAATACTCTCCGAGAGTATCCTGAACATTCTCTTTAGGGAACAAGATGTGAACACCATTGAAAGAAGCATCGTATGGAGTCATGCAGTAATACTGCAAGTCTTTGATAGTGTGCATTCCCTCTTCTGGCATATCCTGCTGAGTGAGCACCTGTGTCAACTCTTTAGCACGGTCGTTGCGGTAATTGATGAATATCACCACATCACCCTCCTGGATTGTGCCGTCAATATTAGCGTTGCTGATAGGCTTTACAAATTCGTCGGTAACATCGGCAGCATAGCTTTCCTCCATAGCCTTAACCATGTCGGTAGCTTTTGTGCCCTTGCCTTCAACGAGCAGGTCGTATGCCTCTTTTACGCGGTTCCAACGCTTGTCGCGGTCCATGGCATAGAAACGACCGATGATACTTGCGATGTGTGCATCATTAGCCTCGCAATGTGCTGTAAGGTCTTTGATGAATCCGATACCGCTCTTTGGATCGGTGTCGCGTCCGTCCATGAAACAGTGAACGAAAGTATTCTTCAAACCATATTCCTTTGAGATTTCAATAAACTTATAGAGGTGATTCAATGATGAGTGAACACCGCCAGTAGAGGTTAGTCCCATCAAATGAAGGCGTTTGCCAGTTTCCTTTGCATAAGAGAATGCGTTAACGACTTCTGGATTCTTCAGAATAGAACCATCGGCACATGCACGGTTGATTTTCACCAAGTCTTGATATACGATTCTTCCGGCACCAATATTAAGGTGTCCAACCTCAGAGTTTCCCATCTGTCCTTCAGGCAGACCTACATCCTCGCCACAAGCCATGAGTTGAGAATGTGCACTTACTGCTGTAAGGTAGTCAAGATACGGAGTAGGTGTGTTGTAGATAACATCACCCTTGCCATGTTTTCCGATACCCCATCCGTCGAGTATCATCAATAAAGCTTTCTTTGCCATGATAAATTTTGTATTATATATAATTCCTATTTGTGTGCAAAATTACAATTTTAGCATTGATTCACCAAAAAAGATAATACTTTAAGTCGTAATATTAACTAAAGATATGCAAGTTTGTTGATAACTTTCACTTGAAAACAGCAGTGCCCCCAAAATAATTCATTTAATTGTAGGGTGTTGTTTAAATTTAGCGTAAATTTGTAGGCAAAGAAAAACTATTATAAATATCTGATATGAAGAAGATTTTTTCATTTTGTGCATTGGCACTTGCCGCAACGGCAGCCTTTGCGGTTCCGGCAAAACCCGGTCAGTGGAAAACCATTCGCCTTTCCGATGGCACTGAAGTTAGGGTTGAGCTGAAAGGTGATGAATATGGGAGCTATTGGCAGGCTGCTGACGGTAGAGCCTTTGTTGAAAATAGTGAAACTGGAGCATTCACTCTTGCTGATTTGAAAGAATTGCAGAGTAAGGCTGCTGTGTTGAGGGCAGCTGGAAATGCAGAGCGAGTAAAAAGGCTGCCGAAAGCTAACGGACTGCAAGGAGCGGTAAAGGCAAGTTCTTATGAAGGAAACAAGAAAGGACTGATTATACTTGTTAATTTTACCGATGCAACAGTAAAGTTCCAAAGCGACCATACCAAGGAACTGTTTACGGAGATTGCAAATACGGAGAATTACTCAAATCCAAAGCTCGGATTTACAGGAAGTATCAGCGACTATTTCAGAGACCAGAGTTTAGGAAAGCTTAATTTGAAGTTTGATGTGGTTGGTCCGGTGCAACTTTCGCATCAACGCGCGTATTATGGAGCAGACAAAAGCAGTATTCAAAGAGACAGACGTGCGGGAGAGATGGCAGCAGAAGCTATGAAGCTCGCAGACGAATACGTGAACTATGCTGATTATGATTGGGATGGCGACGGAACAGTAGAGCAGGTATTTATCTTGTATGCCGGAAAAGGACAGCATGACGGTGGACCGTCTGCTGCAATATGGCCACACGAATCGAAATTGTCGGCATCAGACTACGGAAAGAGCATAAAGCTTGACAACGTTAAACTTGATACATACGCATGCAGCTCTGAGTTGCAGGGAAGCGGAGGCATTTGTGGTATCGGAACAATATGCCATGAGTTCTCGCACTGTTTGGGATATCCTGATTTGTATGACCCTATGAGTTCAAACTTCGGTATGGGAACATGGGATATTATGGATGTAGGTTCATATATAGACAATGGATTCACACCAAGCTGCTATACAGGATTGGAGAGAATGCTTGCAGGATGGCAGTATGCCAAGGTGTTGCGCAATGATACAGAGATAGATAATATGAAACCTATATCCACAGGTGGAGATTTCTATATCGTATATAACGAGGGGAACAAAAATGAGTTCTATATGCTTGAAAACCACCAGAATGTGGGATGGGATGCCAAGCGTACAGGTACAGGCTTGCTCGTTACTCATGTGGACTACGATGCTGGATTGTGGAGAAGCAATAGCGTGAACTCTACAGCAGGACACCCGCGTTGCACCATTATAGCAGCCGATGGCATGCTGAACGATAACTATCCGGAGGGAAATGCTTATCCGTATAATGGAAGAAACAGCCTTACCGACAATACCACTCCTGCTGCCACACTTTACAATGCCAATATCAACGGCAAGAAGTTTATGGGTAAACCAATTACTGATATCCATGTGAACAGTGACGGAACTGTAGGCTTCACTTTTAAACGACTTGTGGAATTGAGCGAGAAACCTGATGTTTGGGATGACCCGACTACAGGAATTACTGATGTAAGTGTTGACAAGGCGCATGCCGGTAGCGGCAGAATATATACTGTTGATGGCAGATATGCAGGACAAGATCTGAAGGTGTTGAGCAACGGATTTTATATTGTTAATGGCAAGAAAATATTAAAATAATAAGGATGAAGAAATTATTTCTCTCTCTTTCCGGTGTCTTTATAGCTTTGGCAATGAATGCCATGCCAGTGAAACCCGGATATTGGAGAACTGTGACTCTTGCTGACGGATCGAATGTAAGAGTAGAGATGGCAGGCGATGAGAATATCGTTTATTGGCGTAGTGCCGATGGGGTGTGTTATCGCCCTTCGAAAGGCAACAGCAATGTCTTTGAGCGTGTTGAGGCTGCAAAATTGCAACAGGAGCTAAGCTTGACTTTATCTGCAAGGCAGAAAAGAGAAGAGGCTTTATTTGCTAAGGCTCCTCGTAAGGTCATGGCAAAGGCTGACAAATTTCAAGGAAAGAAAAAGTGTCTCGTAATACTTGCTAACTTCGCAGATACAAAGTTTAAGCCTGAGCACAACAAAGCTCTGTATGAGAAAATTGTGAATGGTGAGAACTTTGTTGATGAGGCTCTCGGATTTCGAGGAAGTGTGGCAGACTATTTCAAAGCCCAGAGCAACGGACAATTTGAAATTGATTTTGATGTGGTCGGACCGGTAACACTATCAAAAGGATATGCAGCATACGGAGCTAATGATGATTCTGGCAGAGACCAGGCAGATCTCGTTTACCCGATGATTTCAGAAGCGGTGACTCTTGCAAAGAGTGAAGTGAAGGATTGGAAACAATATGACTGGGATGGCGACGGACTTGTTGAGGAGGTGTTCGTCCTTTATGCCGGGCACGGACAGGCAACTTATCCTTCTGACGGAAATCTCGTGTGGCCTCATAAAAGTGCAATTGACCCGCTTGAGGTTGCCGACGGAGTGAAGGTAAGTGTTTACGCTTGTAGTTGTGAGCTTGGTGCCACCGAGGCTATTGACGGTATCGGAGCTTTTTGCCATGAGTTCTCGCATTGTATGGGACTGAAAGACCATTATGATATAAATGGAAAGGGATATGGCACAGGCTATTGGGATTTGATGTGTGTTGGTTCATACAACGGCAACTCGTTTGTACCTGCAGGCTACACAAGTTATGAGAAGATGTTTTGCGGATGGAAACAACCGATAGAACTGAATGCAGAGCCAAAGACTGTTAATGGCATGAAAGCTTTGACGGATGACGGTGACTCGTATATTATATATAATGACGGAAACCGTAATGAGTATTATATGCTTGAGAACCGCCAAAAGAAAGGTTGGGATGCAGAACTGCCGGGAGAAGGACTTATCGTTTTGCATGTTGATTACGATAAGGGAGCTTGGGAGAATAACCAACTTAATTATTATTCTTCTCGCCAGCGCATGACTATTGTTCCAGCTGACGACAGCTTTGGCTCGTCGGATGAAAACAAGGCTGCTGATGCATGGCCGTATGGCGACAGTAAGAATCTGTCAAATTACTCTCGCCCGGCTTCAACGGTGTATAACACTAATACTGACGGCACGAATTTCATGAACAAGTTCGTTATGAATATCGCAAGAAATGCTGACGGTACCATATCATTTGATTATACGACAAAGGAAGCAATGTCAACGGAAAAGCCTGAGGGAGCACTCGTTTATGAGTCGTTCGACAACTGTGCCGGAATTGGCGGCAATGATGATATATGGGGCGGTGATAATGTTGGCAAGGCTGATTTCGTTCCTGATGAAGAAGGATGGTCTGGCACTCCAAAGACAGGCGCAAATAAATGTGCTTTGTTTGGCAATGCAACGAGAAAGGCAAATTTCGTTACCCCTTCGTTCTCTCTTGCTGAGCCTGTTGTTATATCGTTTCTTGCAGCTCCTTATGAGGGAAGTACAGATAACAGTCTGACCGTTTCTGCCAACTATGGTTGTGATGCTTCTGTTGATGTGCAGGAGTTTGAACTTGTTCCGGGGAAATGGACTCAGGTGAAGTTTAAGGTTAAAGGTACAGGAAATGCTTCTGTCAGAATAAAAAGCAATGGCGGATTATTCATAGACACGGTTTGTGCAATGCCTGAAAGCTTGTCGGCTATAACATCTGTGGTCAGTGCTGATGAAATAAAGGCTGACGGTAAAATATATACTCTTGACGGCAAATATGTTGGTAAGAATATCAATTCATTGGCTAACGGAGTTTATGTGGTTAACGGAAAGAAAATAGTAAAGTAATACTGTAACTGCTTTACCAGTGCTCCTGCCATGCACTATCGGTGCGGTTTGTTTGCACCGATGGTGCGCCGGAGCCTTAGTGGAACTTATCCGTAGTGTATAATCCCTCACATCCCTCACTGCATCCCTCACCTTTTGGAATGCCCATGAATAAAGGGAAAACAAGGAAAAAAGTGAGGGATGAGGGATAAAATTGAAAAAAAACTTTTTATGTTTTTTGTTTAGTACTGTCAGAACATTTTGCTCACTCGCTTTATGCCTTCAACCAGAGTGTCAATCTCTTCTGTTGTGTTGTAAAGAGCGAATGATGCGCGGACAGTACCTTGTATTCCAAGACGAATCATCAGTGGCTGTGCACAGTGATGCCCCGTTCTGACGGCAATGCCAAGTCGGTCGAGTAGTGTACCCATATCAAGATGATGAATATCTCCAACAAGGAATGACACTACGGCATCCTTGTCTTTTGCCTCTCCAAATATGCGCATACCGTCAATTTCTTTCATGCGCTTCATCGCATATTCTGTTAGTTCTTTCTCATGGGCATGAATATTGTCCATGCCAAGACTTTGCATATATTTTATTGCAGTGGCAAGTCCGTGAGTTGCTATGTAGTCAGGTGTGCCCGCCTCGAACTTGAATGGGAGCTTTTCAAAAACAGTCTTCTCAAAGCTCACACTCTCTATCATCTCACCACCACCTTGATATGGTGGCAAGCGGTCGAGCCAGTTCTCTTTTCCATACAATACACCAACCCCCGTAGGACCGTACATTTTGTGTCCGCTGAAAGCAAGAAAATCGCAATCAAGGTCTTGCACATCAACCTTAAAATGCGGTGTGCTCTGTGCTCCATCGAGTATGAACGGTACACCGTGCTCGTGGGCAATGCGGATCATCTCTTTTACCGGATTGATAGTGCCAAGCACGTTGCTAACATGGGCAACACTCACTATTTTTGTGCGCTCTGTGAACAGCTTCTTATATTCGTCCATAAGGATTTCTCCCTTGTCGTTCATCGGTATGACACGTAGGCATATTCCTTTCTTTGCAGCCTGTAACTGCCAAGGAACGATATTTGAATGATGTTCCATTGTTGAGACGATAACCTCATCGCCTTCTGTCATGAACTCATCACAGAAAGAAGAAACTACAAGATTCAGAGCTTCTGTTGTGCCACGGGTGAATATAATCTCGTTGGTAGACTTTGCGTTTATGAATGTCCTCACTGTTTCACGTGCAGCTTCATGCAAGTCTGTTGCCTGCTGCGAGAGATAATGAACCCCACGGTGAACATTTGCATTCACGTTTAGATATTCTTCCCTCATGGCATCAAGCACGCACAGTGGCTTCTGGGTCGTTGCTGCATTGTCGAGATAGACAAGAGGCTTTCCGTACACCTCGCGGCTCAGTATTGGGAAGTCTTTGCGTATTTTTTGTATGTCGTACATAATTTTATGAGATTATTGAAGATAAGATGTGCCAAAGCTTATTGGCGATACCTTTTTAGTTGCACAGTTTGCAGCCTTCACATTTGTTTAGTTCGCCACGGAATCTCTTTTCCACAAGATAGTGCAGGCGATCGCGCAGAGGTTCAAGCTGCATTTGGTCGATAACCTCGTTGATGAATGCAAATTCAAGGAGCAGTTTTGCCTCTTTACGGCTGATGCCACGTTGCTGCATATAGAACAAAGCAGCATCGTTGAGCTGACCGACTGTGCTTCCGTGGGCACATTTCACATCATCGGCATATATCTCAAGCATTGGCTGTGTGAACATGCGGGCTGTCTTCGTGGCACAAAGGTTTTGGTTGGTTTCCTGTGATGTTGTCTTTTGTGCACCATGGCGAACGAGTACCCTTCCTGCAAATGCGCCAACAGACTCGTCGTCGAGCACATATTTATACAGCTCATTGCTTTGGCAATGCCCAACCTTATGGTCAATCAGAGTATTGTTGTCAACATGTTGCTTCTTGTCGGCAATAACACATCCACACAAGTTACATTCAGCTCCCTCGCCTTCAAAAACAAGGTCTGTGCGGTTCCTTGTCACTCCATTGTGTAGCGTTATAACGTTGTGGTTCACACGACTGTTAGCCTGCTGACTTATAAATACGTTGCTCACTCTGGTGTTCTTTGCATGAGTCTCTTCAAGGCAGTACAGGTCGAGAGCTGCATTGTCGCCTACATAAGCCTCAATAACCTGGGTAGCGAGGAAGTTCTTGTCGTCGGCAGCATGGTCGCAGAAAAGCAGCTTTATTTCTGCTCTGTCTTCAACAATGATAAGGACACGGCGGTTAACCATAAGGTCAACATCCGAGCGCAAAATATTTATTATTTGCACAGCCTTGTCAACAACGACACCTTTCGGAACATATATTAGCAGTCCGTCTTGAGCCAGCATAGTGTTTAGTGCCGTTATGCCGTCTTCATCAGTCTTGGCGATATGGCTGTAATATTTTGCAATCAGTTCCGGCTGCTCTTTTGCTATTTTGCAGAGAGAATCAACGATAACGCCGTCTGGCAGCTCTTTCTTTGGCAGAGCTTTGCTGTAGAAACTGTCGTTGACTACGAAATACAGTGATGTGCTGAGATTAGGCACATCGCAACGGAATGCCTCGTATGGGTCGACAGGGATATCCAGACGGTTCAGGTTTAGTCCGTAGTTAGGCTCAAAGAGAGATGGAATGTCTGTATATTTATATCTCTCCACCTTTTTTGTAGGGAATCCAAGTCGTTTAAAATCCTCGAAAGCACTGTCTCTGACATCATTCATAATTCCACAGGCATGGTTCATGATAATGTCGCGACACTGCTCATAGAGTTCTATATATTGTTTTTCGCTTTGCACTTTCATTCGTTCTTTTGTTGTTAATGTTTAATGCTCAGTTGGTATGTTTGTATCAAATACCCAAAAGCATTATTTGTCGACTTCTGCCTTAATCCAGTCGTAACCGCGCTGCTCTATTTCTTTTGCCAACTCCGGACCCTCGGTCTTTACGATTCTTCCTTTGTAGAGAACATGAACAACACTTGGTTTAATCATATCGAGCAATCGCTCATAGTGGGTTATGACGATGGTAGACTTCTCTGGAGTGTGCATCTTGTTCACTCCCTCGGCAACAATACGCATTGCATCAACATCAAGACCGGAGTCTGTTTCGTCAAGAATACTCAACTTCGGGTCGAGCATTGCCATTTGGAAAATCTCGTTGCGCTTTTTCTCTCCTCCACTGAAGCCTTCGTTTACAGAACGGTTTGAAAGCTTGCTGTCAAGTTCCACAACTTTTCTCTTTTCTCTCATCAACTTGAGAAAGTCACCGGCAGAAAGAGGTTCTTTTCCCTCATATTTGCGCTTCTCGTTTATGGCTGCACGCATGAAGTTTGTCATTGATACTCCTGGAATCTCAACAGGGTATTGGAACGAAAGGAACAACCCCTCGTGTGCTCTGTCCTCTGGTGCCATCTCCAAAAGGTTCTTGCCATTGAATATCACTTCGCCTTCTGTAACTTCATATAGTGGGTTTCCCACAAGCACTGCACTTAGTGTGCTCTTTCCAGAACCGTTAGGTCCCATTATGGCATGTGTCTCACCGTCTTTTACTGTGAGATTTATGCCTTTCAATATTTCTTTGTCGCCAATTTTGGCATGTAGATTTCTTATTTCTAACATTGTTGCTATTTGTTTGGATGCTTCCGTCTGTCAATGTTGCGTTTGCTACCTTGGCAGCTCGGTGTATTGGATATATATTTAAACTCGTTACTCCTATATCTTTGGATAAGGATTCCGCCATGAGTGATGTGGCAAGCCTGTGTGAAGATTATCCCACGGTGCCCTCCAATGATACACTCAACAACTTCTGTGCTTCTACGGCAAATTCCATAGGCAGCTTGTTGAGCACTTCTTTGGCGTAACCGTTCACAATCAAGCCTACAGCTTGCTCTGTAGGGATGCCGCGTTGGTTGCAATAGAACAGCTGCTCTTCGCTAATCTTGCTTGTCGTTGCCTCATGTTCCACCACTGCAGAGTCGTTGTGGATATCCATATAAGGGAAGGTGTGTGCTCCACAGTTGCTGCCCAATAGCAGAGAGTCGCACGATGAATAGTTGCGGGCATTGTCGGCATTTGCCGTGGCACGCACCAGTCCGCGGTATGAATTCTGGCTATGACCGGCAGATATTCCTTTAGAGATTATTGTACTCTTGGTGTTCTTGCCAATATGAATCATCTTTGTACCGGTGTCAGCTTCTTGGTAGTTGTTTGTTACTGCAACACTATAGAATTCTGCTTGCGAATTGTCGCCACGCAACACGCATGATGGATATTTCCATGTTATGGCAGAGCCTGTCTCTACCTGTGTCCATGAAAGTTTAGAGTTTACACCGCGCAAATCGCCACGTTTCGTCACGAGGTTCAACACTCCGCCCTTTCCGTGTTCGTCGCCAGGATACCAGTTCTGTACTGTTGAGTATTTTACTTCGGCATTGTCTTTTACGATTATTTCCACGATTGCGGCATGAAGCTGGTTTTCGTCACGCATAGGAGCAGTACATCCTTCAAGGTATGAAACGTAAGAGTCGTCTTCGGCTATGATGAGTGTGCGTTCAAACTGACCTGTGTTCCTTGCATTGATGCGGAAGTATGAGCTAAGTTCCATAGGGCAACGCACTCCCTTTGGAATATACACAAATGAACCGTCGCTGAACACGGCACTGTTTAATGCGGCAAAGAAATTGTCGCGGTATGGCACAACGCTTCCCAAGTATTCCTTTACCAAGTCTGGATGCTCTTTGATAGCATCTCCGATAGAAGAAAAAATGACTCCCTTCTCTGCAAGTTTTTCTTTGAATGTTGTCTTCACCGATACCGAGTCCATGATGGCATCTACAGCTGTTCCGCTAAGTGCGAGACGCTCTTCAAGCGGAATGCCCAACTTGTCGAATGTCTTCATCAACTCTGGGTCTATTTCTTTGTTCTCTGGCTTTTTTGCCAAAGGGTCGGCATAATAGGATATCGCCTGATAGTCAATCTCTGGCACATGAACATGCCCCCATTTGGGTTCTTCCAACGTTTTCCAATAGTTATACGCTGTGAGCCGGAAGTTTAGCATCCATTCCGGCTCTCCTTTCTTTTTTGAGATTAGCCTAATAACATTCTCGTTTAGACCTTTTTCGATGATATCCGTATGCACATCGGTGGTAAAGCCGAACTCATACTTTTGCTCTGCCACCTGTTTAACGAACTCATTGTTCTTATCTTTATTTTCCATTTTCGTTTTGCAACGAGGCTCACGCCTCTTTTTTATCTTCGGTTATCTGTTCCAAACCGTTTGTCATGACATAAAAATACATCTATATAAATGTGTTTGCAAAGTTACTAAATAAAGATATATAATGTATGGTTTTAATTTTTTTTGTGTCTTTTCATTCTTCTATTATTCAGTTTCGTTATGTTAACTTCCATAATAGTCACTCATTAATGAGCTTTCCTAAACATATATGTTACATCAAAATATTATTTTCCGCCATACATTATATGCCAGCTTCTTTCTTCTAATTCTGATTTTGTAAACTCTAATCGCTTTTCATACATTTTATACTTTCTTATTGTATCTGCTGGTGTTGTGTACTTTATGGTATAAGTTACAAAGAATATCTGAAACTTTGTATTTTTGAAAATATCATTTCTTGAAAATTCATCAGAGTCAAGACTTCCAGTCTTGCCTGTTGGAATATAACATCCTAAGTCTCCATGTTTTAGAGGAAATAATGTGTCGGGATAATTTATACTGCCAATAACAACTATGTCTCTATTGCTTTTATTGCTAATGTTTATTAATTTGTTTACATGTTTAAACTCTTCACAACATGTTAATACTGTGCAAGATAATAAACTCAGTATTATATTTTTCAATAACTTCATATTTATTCTTATTTAATTTAAATCATAAATGTTTCCATTCCAACTCACTTGCCTTTATATGTTACATGCCATTTCATCTGTTCTAATTCTGTTTTTGTAAATTCTATTCGTTCTTCATACATGTTATATTTTCTTATTGTATCCGAAGGCGTTTTGTCATATATAGATAAGTCTACAATAAATATCTGAAACTTTGGATTTTTGAAAATATCCTTTCTTGAATAAGAATCAGAACCAAAATAGTTAGTTTCGCCTTTTAAAATACGACTGCACAAGTAATTATCATTATTAAGAGGATATAATGTGTCAGGATAATTTGTACTACCCATAACCATTATATCTTTATCACTTTCATTACTAACAGTTATCAAATTATAATTGTATCCAAGGTCTTCACACGCAAACAATAAGAATGAAAAGAAACTTGTTCTTATCTTTTTAAATAGTTTCATATTAATATTAATTTAAAATAGTAAATAATTAAACCATGAGGGCTTTATAAATAATGATTTTTTCAGTTCCGTCATTTCTTCTTTATTATTATAATCTACTTTGTTATTGTCTTCTTCTTTATCATATAATGGGTGATTTTTAAAGTCCCATTTAAATCCTTCATTATAAAAATATTTGTTAAAGTACAAGAACGCTCTTAAATTGGCATCTTTTTCGAAAGACTGATATTTATGATTTCCTTTCCCTGTTGCTGCACTTATTAAACTTGGTACACCAATTTTTGATAAAAATGCAGGACCAAAATTCTGACTTTGTATATAATGTCCATATTCATGTTGAAATTGTGAATTATTGATGTCTGCTTTTAAATCCTTTCCTCCGATAATTACATTGCTTAAAGTTAAAGCCTTTAAATGCCCCATTATAAAAGTTGCACCGTTCTCCACTGTTACTCCGTATTTGTGTCTAACATTATTTACTAATCCGAGATCAGAAAGTGTTGTCGCAAATGATGTTCCTAACAATGTTTGTGGAAGTTGCCAGGTATATCTTGATATAATTTCGCCAATCCTTTGGATAAAGTTTTTATTTTGGTCTGTAACAAACATACCTGTATATATCTTAAATGTATTTGCAACTTGATTTATAGCACTTTCCCATATATTTTTGCCTTTGATTAATCCTTTTATTGCTCCAGACACAAAAGAAAAGAACAATTCTCCACTCGGATCAGTATATTTCAGTGGGTTGTTCAAACAATATGAATATCTGTTGAAGCTTTGAGTGCTTTCTGGCAGTTGTACATAATTGTCAGGACTTAGGAATCTTCCAAGTCGTGGGTCGTAGACTCTTCCGTTCATGTTTATGAGGTCGAATTCACGCATCATTTCATGTCCAGTGTATCCATGCATAAATCCGATAGTATTGTTTTCTACGGTTTCAATTCCCCAGACACTGTAACTTGCCTTATATACGGCAGTGCCGTCAGCCTCGCATATCTGTAGTATGCTGCCAAGGTTGTCTGTATACATGTAAAGAGGTCTGCCACTCTCACCGTTCTCCTTGTAATACAAGATACCATTGCCTAAATAGAAGAATTCTCTGTTGTAGTTCCCTTCTGTAACTTTTTCGTAAGATGGACCATATATAATTATGCGTCTCTGATTTCCATCTTTTGTCAGTTCTGCCCACCATCGTTCATTGTCAGGTCCATAAGAGTATGTGAGGTTAAGTTCATTTCCTGATTTGTCGATCTCGTTAATTTCCTCAATCTTGTTGACGTCATTGTACAATATCTTTTGTGGCGCAGTAGATATTGATCCATTTATGTTCTCGATTCCTGTCACGGCATGAGGCTGGCTGCCAGTATATTCATAATTTCCAATTTTTGTAGAATAAATGATATTGCCGTTATCTGAATAATTATACTTTATTGTCGGTGTAATCTCAATCATGCCAGAACCTGTAACTGTTCCGCCAGGCTGTACTGTGGCATAGTTGTCTTCAGGTTCTTCATCTGAAACTGGTTCGGCATGCGAAAGCAGTGCCAAATCAACATTTTGCAATTTATTTGTACATAGCTTCCTTTCAATGCGATTGCCGGAATAATCATATTTGTAGACAATATTCGATTGTGCCAATAAAAATATTGGTATGTTTATGAAAAACAATATGGTAAATAGTTTTTTCATATTAAATCAATTATGTTATTTCCTATAGATATACGATGCAAATATATATATATTTGTTTGTTGTTGTTTAAATATGCAATGATAAATGATGTATGTTTAATTTTTTTAAGAGTGGTGGATGCTTAGTATAATTGTATATCAATAGTTTGTATATGTACTTTTCCACGCAGATAAAGGCTGGAAGATATTAATCTTATCCATGCAGTAATAAGTAATACGATTTTATCGTTATTCACGGCAGTTTTAGAAACTTGCCTAATTTCTCATGGAAAGTTGCCTAATTACTATGAGAAAGTTGGCAACTTTCTTAAATAAAAATCCTCAAGGCTGACAAAAACAGCCTTGAGGATTAACATATTTGTGAAAAACTTTTCAATTAGTCTAAGTGGTCGAGCGAATCATTGAAGTCCTTTGGCTCACGTTCTGCCATAGGATCGTGGAATTCTCCTGTCTGCTCGTTGTTATGATGCTCAAAACGACGCTGCTCTCCGCGCTCTGGACGCTGGCGACGCTCTCCACG
>CAKQCV010000039.1 GCA_934217675.1 uncultured Prevotella sp.
GCATTCAAGAAGGTGAATGGAATGACGCCGTCGGTATACCAGAAGCTGAAAAGTTCGGAAGACGAACAGAAAGATTAATTTAATTTTTTTTTTCGTGATTTTACCCTCACACTTTAGTGTAACGTCTTGAACTTTAAAGAGATACATGGGCGAGGGATAAAAACTACCCCCCCCCTCACCATTGTAAAACGGGGGGCTAATCATCTTTGTGTTTAGGCAATTCCCAAAAGTTCAATCTCGAAGATGAGCGTGGAGCCGCCTGGTATGCCTGGTTGTGAAAACTTTCCGTAGCCCTTCTCAGCCGGAATATACACCTCCCATTTGTCGCCAATGCACATCTGCTGCATGGCGATAATCCAGCCGTCGATAAGGTCGCAGAGGCGCACGGCGAGCGGTGCACCGCCGAGCGAAGAATCAAACTTCTTTCCGTTTATCGTTCTGCCAGTGTAGTGGGCGGTAACGATGCTGCGGCGCGAGGGGTGTCGCCCGTCGGCAAGTCCCTCCTTCAACACCTTATAATATATACCGCCGGGAATTTCCTTCACTCCCTCCTCCTTGGCTTTCTCCATGAGCCATTCCTTGTTCACTCTTGCGTATTCCTGTTTTTTCATCTTTGTTCTTTTAGATAAAAACTAAAAAAAGGTCTGTTTAGTTTTGCTAAGCAGACCTTTTTATGATAAGATTGTTTATCTCTCTTCCTCGAAATCCACGTATTCACCTTCCTCCTGAGTGAAAATTTTACGGTTAATCTCGTCCTCCGTGCGACGGTCTTCTATAACTTCACCGGTAGGGGTCGTTGTGGATTGGCGAGATGAGGTGTATTCTTTGTTACTCGTCTGTTCGTTTGTATTGCTGTAAGCTTTATTTCTTGTATTGTGGTATGTGTCGTATGACTTTGCATCTTGTTGTGCATTGAAATTCTTGAATTGTTTCGTTACATCATGTAATTTTCTGTAGATGCAATAGAACTTCCATGCCACCTTGAGCATACAATAGATGAAGATGAAGAGCAAGATGTATAATAACAAACCCATAATCGTTTTCTTTTAATTAATATTTTGTGAACGATAAAAGTAGGGCAAATATAATGCCATTATAAATTGTGTATAGTTGGTTATGCCACATCTTTATTGTTTGCAATAGTATCCTTTTTTGTAATATTCACATAAACCGACAAAATGACATACCAGGCAATGATTACTGCAAAGGCAGAGAGTCTGAAAATTATCAAAAGCGGTATGCATGTAATAAGGAATATATATTTGACCTTGTTGCCTTTCCACCCCCAATGCTTAAACTTCAGTGCAAACATTGGCAATTCAGCAACTTGTATATAACTGCTTATTAAGACCATTGCCATTATTGCAAAAACATTGTATGGCGATGCTTCAATGAACTCGTTTGCCCCCACGATAAGTGACCCCCAGAATAAAGCGTTGGCAGGTGTAGGCAGACCGATGAACGAAGTGGCTTGGCGTGTGTCAAGATTAAATTTTGCTAATCGTAAGGCAGCAAAAGCCGCCATGATATATGCAAAGTAAGGCAAATAATCACGCATTGGTTCAATTGTAGCCGGATAATCCATGACACCAAGTTCTGCAAATACCATTGTTGCCGGTGCCACTCCAAACGTTATGTCGTCGGCAAGAGAATCAAGTTCTTTGCCTATTGGTGATGATACTCCTAAAAGTCGTGCGCTCATCCCGTCAAAGAAATCGAATATAGCTCCGATGATAATCCATAATAATGCCAATTCCGGGCGGTTTACGAATGCGAATGATGTTGCAACACATCCAGAAATGAGATTGCAGCATGTTATAGTGTTAGGAATATTTCTTGTGATAAAGTTTGCCATTCTGATTGGTGAATTAAAGTTAACCCCGAAAACATCCCATTGAGGAATGGATTCGGGGTGTTCTCATTATTTTAGTTTTGCTATGACCGTTTTGTCACCAGTAGTGCTTTGTCCCATTTTGACACATATTTCAGTGCCAAGCGGCAAATACACATCAACGCGTGAACCGAATTTGATAAAACCGAGATGCTCGTCAATATAGCAGTCTTCCTCTGGCTTTGCATAGGTGACAATTCGCCTTGCTACAGCTCCGGCAATCTGCCTACATAGAATTTCAGTTCCGTCTTCAGTTTCGAGCATAATGTCGGCATGCTCATTTTCTTCGCTTGCCTTTGGTAGCCATGCTTTGTGGAAATTTCCGTTCTGGTGATGTACGAATTTTACTTTTCCGTCAACGGGGAACCAATTTGCATGAACATTAAATAGACTCATGAATATGCTGACCATAAGCCTTTTGTCATGAAAGTACGTATTCTCGTCAACTTCCTCTATGACCACGATTTTTCCGTCAGCCGGTGCAACAACAATCTTGTCGGTATCACCGTCAAAGAATCTTTTGGGGCAACGGAAAAAGTTCAGCACTATGGCATATATTACACCAAAGACTACCAGAAACCCCCAAAATGCCATTTTGCTATTGGTAGAGAACCAGATGGCAGAAGCTACTGCGGCAATGAAAATAAAGCCGTAGAGCAGGGTGTCCGTACCTTCACGATGTATTCTAACGTTCTTAAGTTTTTTTATTTTTTTACCCATAGTGTTATTTGCTTGTATAGAGTGCTCAATAAAAAAGCGTCTGCAAAGGTACGTCTTTTTTAGCATTTCCACAAGTTTTACTCTCTTTCTTTTGGTCGTTTCGTGTATAAACAGTAACTTTGACCCCCATTTGAATGGTTTTTCACCATTTTATAAACTAACAACTCACAATTTTATATATGCAAGATTTCATACATCTTCACGTCCACACTTATTATAGTATCCTTGATGGACAGTCAAGTATTCCAAAACTTGTAGACAAGGCAATAGCCAACGGCATGAAAGGTATGGCAATAACCGATCATGGCGATATGTTTGGAGTGAAAGAGCTTTTCAACTATTGTAATAAAGTTAATGGGAAATTGCGGGATGAAGGCAAACCCGAGTTCAAGCCGATTTTCGGCTGTGAGATGTATGTGGCGAGAAGGAAAAAAAGCGACCGCTCTGATCCTAAAACGGATAAAAGTGGATACCACCTTATTGTACTTGCCAAAAACTACAATGGATATAAGAATCTTATAAAACTTGTGTCAAGGGCATGGGTTGACGGCTTCTATATGAGACCGCGAACCGACCGTGATGACCTTGAGAAATATCATGAAGATCTTATTGTTTGTTCTGCATGTATAGCGGGAGAGGTGCCGGCGAAAATTCTTAAAGATGATATAGCTGGGGCACGTGAGGCTATTGAATGGTATAAAAGTGTTTTTGGGGATGATTATTATCTTGAGTTGCAGCGTCATGAAGTGAAAGATCCCAATCAAAGGGCAAACAGAGAAACTTTTCCTTTGCAGCAAAAGGCAAACCGGGTGATAATACAACTTGCTAAGGAATATGGCATAAAGTTTGTTTGCACCAATGATGCCCATTTTGTGGATCAAGATAATGCTGAAGCTCACGACCATCTTCTTTGTCTTGCCACAGGCAAGGATCTTGATGATCCAAACCGTATGCTTTATTCAAAGCAGGAGTGGTTTAAAACTCGTGAGGAGATGAACGAGGTATTTGCTGATGTTCCAGAAGCATTGTCGAATACGATAGAAATCCTTGACAAGGTTGAAACGTACAGTATTGATCATGCACCGATTATGCCGTTTTTTCCGATACCGGCAGAATTTGGAACCGAAGAAGATACGCGCCGTAACTATACCCCAGAGCAGCTCTACAAAGAGTTTACAACAGATGAGAACGGCGAGAATCCACTGCCAAAGGAAGAGGCAGACAAGAAAATAAAAAAGCTGGGAGGTATAGATAAAATATACAGGATAAAGTTTGAAGCCGATTATCTTGCAAAGCTTGCATATGATGGGGCAAAGGTGCGTTATGGCGACCCTCTGCCTGATGATGTGGCGGAACGAGTGAAGTTTGAGTTGCATATCATGAAGACCATGGGTTTTCCTGGTTACTTCCTTATTGTGCAAGATTTTATCAACTCGGCACGAGATGAACTTGGAGTTATGGTTGGTCCGGGACGTGGTTCTGCTGCAGGTTCTGTTGTGGCATATTGTTTGGGTATCACAAAGATTGACCCAATGAAATATGACCTTCTGTTTGAGCGTTTCCTAAATCCTGATCGTATTTCCCTTCCGGATATTGATACCGATTTCGATGATGACGGGCGAGGGAAAGTGCTTGAGTGGGTAGAGGATAAATATGGGCACGACAAGGTTGCACATATTATCACCTATGGTACGATGGCAACCAAGAATGCCCTGAAAGATGTGGCACGAGTGGAAAAGGTTCCATTGCCTGTTATAAATCATCTGTGCAAACAGATACCAGATAAATTGCCGGATGGTCTGAAGATGAATCTTACCAATGCCATTAAGTGTGTGCCTGAACTTCGTGAAGCAGAGGCTTCGCCAGATGAGAGGTTGAGAAATACAATATCCTATGCAAAGATGCTTGAAGGAACGGTGCGTGGAACTGGTATTCATGCTTGTGGAACAATTATATGCCGTGATGCTATTAGTGATTGGGTTCCCGTTTCTACAGCTGAGGATAAGTCGGACCCTGGGCATAAATTGCTGTGTACGCAGTATGATGGGCACGTTATTGAGGAAACAGGACTTATCAAGATGGACTTTCTCGGACTGAAGACATTGTCCATTTTGAAGGAAGCTGTTGAAAATATTCGTTTGCATACAGGGAAGATTGTTGATTTGGATACAATTCCAATTGATGATCCTGATACATACAAATTATATAGTGAAGGTCGTACTATTGGAACTTTCCAGTTTGAGTCTGCGGGAATGCAGAAATATTTGCGCGAGTTGCATCCTACGACATTTGAGGATATTATAGCAATGAATGCCCTGTATCGTCCAGGACCAATGGACTATATTCCTTCATTCATAGCCAGGAAAAACGGTAAGGAGGAGATAAAGTACGACATTCCGTGCATGGAGAAATACCTAAAGGATACGTATGGAATTACAGTCTACCAGGAGCAGGTCATGCTTTTGTCTCGTCAGCTTGCCGACTTTACACGTGGTCAAAGTGATGCACTTCGAAAAGCTATGGGTAAGAAGAAGAAGGCTATTGTAGACCAAATGAAGCCGATGTTCATAGAGGGTGGAAAGAAGAATGGTCATGATCCTAAAGTGCTTGAAAAGATATGGGCGGATTGGGAGAAATTTGCAAGTTATGCGTTTAATAAAAGTCATGCCACGTGTTATTCATGGGTAGCATATCAGACAGCCTATCTGAAAGCACATTATCCTGCCGAATATATGGCTGCGAATATGAGTCGCAACTTGGCGAATATTACTGAAATAACAAAACTCATGGACGAGTGCAAGTCTATGGGAATACAAACTCTTGGACCGGATGTTAACGAAAGTCGCAATAAGTTCAGTGTGAACAAGGAAGGAGCTATCCGATTTGGACTTGCCGCGATAAAGGGCATGGGAACAGCGGCTGCAGAGGCTATTATTTCGGAACGTGAGAAGAATGGACCATATAAGGATATCTTCGATGTCGCACAGCGTGTGAATCTTAGTGCATGCAATAGAAAATGCTTTGAAAGCATGGCATTGAGTGGCGGATTTGACAGCTTTGGCATAAAGCGTGAACGCTATTTCGGGCAGAATGAAAAGGGAGAGAACTTTTTTGATACTATGCTTCGTTATGGGCAGTCGTATCAGACTGCACAACATGAGGCACAAAACTCTCTGTTTGGTGGATTTGATGCGATAGAGATTGCAACGCCTAAAATTCCTGAAAGCGAACAATGGAGCGATATTGAACGCTTGAATAAGGAGCGTGACCTGGTTGGAATTTATCTTTCCGCTCATCCTCTTGATGAGTTTGCTGTTGTGTTGAATAATCTTTGCAATACAACTTGTCCGGAAATTTCGGATAAGGAGGAATTGATGAAAAAAGGTGATATAACAGTTGGTGGAATAGTTACCAATGTTAGAGATTCTTTCACAAAGAAAGGTTCTCCATGTGGGTTCGTTACTATTGAGGATTTTTCGGGTTCTGGTGAGCTTGCGTTGTTTGGTGAGTCATGGGGACGATGGAAAGGCATGTTGTCTGAAGGTTGTTCTGTATTCATTTCAGCTAAAATCACTCAAAAGTATGCTGGCAGCAATTTCTATGATTTCAGTATAGGTGACATTCAATATTTGCAAACGGTAAAAGAAAAGCGAATAGAAAAAATAACAATAGATGTGGATCCGCAGAAAATAACAGAAGTTATGGTTTCAGATTTGTTGGAGAAAGTTAATGATACTCCTGGTAATACTCAAGTGTTTATGCAAATCAACAGTGCGGAAGACCGGCGTGGTGTTACCATGCGCTCTCGTCTGTCTGGGGTTGATGTTAATCGCAACTTACTTCTTTTCATTGAGGGATGTGATGCAATGAGTTATCATATAAATTAAAAAAACATAAATGCTGTGTGACATGCTGAAAAAGCATTATATTTGCAAAACATATTCTATGGATATAGTGTCCTTTTATTGAAATATTAATAGTATAAATAAGAAATAAAAAATGGAAGTAACAATTACAACTGAGAATTTTGAGAACTTGAAGAATGGTGAATTACCATTAGTAGTTGATTTCTGGGCAACATGGTGTGGACCATGCCGTGCAATTGCTCCTTATATTGAAGAATTGGCAAAGGAGTATGATGGTAAGATTGTTGTTGGCAAGTGTGATGTAGAGGAGAATGATGATATCGTTATGGAGTATGGCGTTCGCAATATTCCAACAATATTATTCTTCAAAAATGGAGAGGTTGTTGACCGTCTTGTTGGTGGACAGTCAAAGTCTGCTATCCAGAAGAAGTTTGATGCTCTTCTGTAAGCATTATCCACATATTGTGATAAATATAAATCCCCATATCAATTTGTGTTATATTGATATGGGGTATTTTTATCTTCTCTTCTTGAAGAACTCTTGCATAAGATTGCGGCATTCTTCTTCTAACACTCCACTTGTTACTGTTGATTTTGGATGCATAACGTTTGGAGCAAATTTGTGATAGCCCCGTTTCTCGTCAGAAGCCCCGTATACAATACGTGGAATCTGTGCCCAGCCTATTGCACCGGCACACATAGGACAAGGTTCTACAGTTACGTAAAGAGTGCAATCCGTCAGATATTTACCACCAAGTGCATTAGCTGCAGACGTTATTGCCTGCATTTCGGCATGTGCTGTTACGTCTGTCAGAGTTTCTGTAAGGTTATGTGCACGAGATATAATTTGCCCTTTGCATACAACTACGGCACCAACTGGAATCTCGTTTTGCCCGAATGCTATTTCTGCTTCGGCTAAGGCTTTTCGCATGAAAAACTCATCTTGTTTTTTCTGGTCTGTTTCCATTTTTGCTTGATGATTATGTTTTTTGCATGTAAGTCAGTTGGAAAGAATCCAAGCATTAAAATCTGGTTGTTTCCGAAAAAGGAGTGCTACACTTTTCTCTTCATGACATTCCTGAAATTTTTTATTTTCGTGATTCTTCCCTCATCCCTCACTTTTTGCGCGTAACAATCTGTATATCAATAATGTATAAAGATAAGGGAAAGTGTGAGGGCTAAATACATCCCTCACTTGTCACATCATGATTCCTATTAGCGTAGTATTAACATAATGTCATCACATTTCCCGAAAGAATTTAAAATTTTATAGTTCTTGTACCGTCCTCGTTCTCTTTAATCTCTACCTTCACAGCATCTTCAGGCAATAGTTCCTCTATGAGTTCAGGCCATTCAATGAAACAAACTCCACCACCATAGAAGTAATCCTCGTATCCCATATCATAAACTTCATCAAGTTTCTTTATTCTGTAAAAGTCGAAATGATATATAGGATAGTCAACCTTTGTTGACTGATATTCGTTTACAATGGCGAATGTTGGTGATGTTACGGTATCTTCAACTCCCAAACATTCGCAAACAGCCTTTATGAATGTAGTCTTTCCTGCCCCCATCTTTCCATAGAAGGCGAACACTTTTCCTTCGCCCATGTTCTCAACAAATTTCTGTGCTGCAGCATTAATGCTGTCAAGACCCTCTATTTTCAATTCGCAATTCATAATTTATATATTATTCAATTTATAATATTAATTATTACCTTTTCTTCTTTTTCAGTGTTACTATAGGTATAAGCATCTCTTCAAGAGAAATTCCGCCATGTTGGAAAGTATCTTTGTAGTATGATACATAATAATTGTAATTGTTAGGATATGCAAAGAATGTTTCTCCTGTGGCAAACATGTATGATGTGCTCAGATTTGGAGCTGGCAGTTGCGCTTTTTGTGGATTCTTTATCGTGAACACTTCTTTTGAGTTGCAATTAAGGTTTTTCCCAAGTTTATACCTAAGATTTGTATTAGTATTGCGGTCGCCCACAATCTTTATCGGATGTGTAGCACGAATACTGCCGTGGTCGGTAGTGAGTACAACCGTATATTCGCTTTCGGCAAGATGCCGGAACAGGTCTGCCAAAACAGTATGCCGGAACCAGCTTAGGGTAATGCTTCTGTATGCAGATTCGTTATTTGCAAGTTCTCTTACCATTTTTGATTCTGTTCTGGCATGGCTTAACATATCAATGAAGTTAACAACAACAACATTTAAGTTGTTGTTTGAAAGCGAATTAAACTGTTGCAGCAATTTGTCGGCACCATTAGAATCATTGATTTTGTGGTATGAGAATTTTATGTCGTTTTTCCTATATCTTTCAAGTTGAGTTTTTATTAATGGCTCCTCGTTTAGGTTCTTTCCTTCTTCCTCGTCTTCATCAACCCATAGTTCTGGAAACATCTTTGCGATTTGACTTGGCATTAGTCCGCTGAAGATAGCATTGCGTGCATACTGTGTGGCAGTTGGCAATATACTTGTATACAGATTTTCTTCTATATCAAACATATCACCGATTTCTTGTGCCAGCACTTTCCATTGGTCAAATCTAAAATTATCCACAACAATGAGAAACACCTTTTTCCCGGAATCAAGTAGCGGGAAAATCTTTTTACTGAAAATGTTGTTGCTCATCAGTGGCTTATCTTTGCTTTGTGCGTTTTTGGGGTCAACCCAATCAAGATAGTTCTTGCTTATGAATTTGGCAAAGCCGTTATTGGCTTCACTTTTCTGCATCATTAACATCTCTGTCATGTTGCTGTCGGTACTGCTTAATTCCAATTCCCAATGCACAAGCAGTCTGTAAACTTCTTTCCAATCATCAATAGTTCTGCAGCTGTCTATTTTTGCAGATATATTCATGAAATTCTGCTGATAGCCAGTTTGTGTCACCTCTGTAACAATCTCCTTTTGATGAATATTCTTTTTCAGTGTCAGCAGAATTTGGTTCGGGTTAACAGGTTTTATGAGATAGTCGGCAATTTTTGAACCGATAGCCTGGTCCATGATATTCTCCTCCTCACTTTTTGTTACCATAACGACAGGTGTTGCCGGCAAAATCTCTTTTATTTGCTGTAACGTTTCCAAACCACTGATGCCCGGCATCATTTCGTCGAGCAACACAAGGTCGAAGTTGTGCTTCTTGCATTCATCGATGGCATCAGTGCCGTTGCTCACTGTAATCACCTCGTATCCTTTCTTTTCAAGAAAGATGATGTGGGCATGCAATAGTTCTATCTCATCGTCTACCCATAATAGAAGTCCATTACTCATATAACATTGTATTTTTAGAAACCGTCAAGTTCATAATAGTCATCTTCCAGATTAACATCTTGTTTCTTGTCAAGCTGTTTTTTACTGTCAGTAGACTGTATGTTGTATTCATTACTGTCGTTTTCATCATTGAAGTAGATGCCGTTATCTTCCTGTTGAGGCTTTGTTGTAGGCATGCTTTCCTTCATTGTTTGCTTTATGCTGTTTTCTTCATTGTTTTTCTGTTCTTGCCGTTTTGCATCCTTTGGTGCCTCTACAGCTTTTTGCAGATTTGTTTTGTCGGCTTTTGCCGGAGCTTTTTCCTGGTCTGTATCAGGAGCAATCACGAATTCATTGTCTGACGTGCTGTTTGTTCCCTTAGATATTGCAGGCTGTTGAGGCTGAACTTCAAAAGTTTCCTGGTCATTTTGTTTTTGCTGTTCCTTTTGCTCCGAAATTACAAAATTGTCGTCAGCATTAGTTTGCTGTTTGCCGTTATTGTTTTCATCAGGAACAATTATCGTATTGTCGTCGCTCTTTTCAGCTTTATTGTCAATACCAATCTGCATGTATGTGTCGTCGTCGATGACTCCGCCATTATACAATCCATTGTCTTTATTGTCGTTTTCATCAGCCTTTTTCTCATATTCTATAGTCTCAGGCTCAGTGAGCAGTCTTATGGTGCTGATACGTAAAGGAGCGAAGTGCTTCTCGTAGAACTTTTCATAATCATTGTAGCTATACTGCGTTCCGAGTAGTTCTTTGTTCTTGTCGCTGATTATTATAGTTCTGCATTTGTGTGTAAGAGTCAAAATATTCTTGTTGCTGTATAGTTGTCTTGCATATTGCAGTGCTTCATCATAGCTTTTGAACCCACCAACAACCATCCTTTTCAGTCCGTCAATTTCTTCAGTAGAAATTGCAAAGTTTCTTACGAGGAAGTTTGAGAAGTTGTATTTAGCCAATTCATACAGTAGCTGATTCTCTTTTATAGAATCTGTCTGATATGCAATTATAAACGAGAAGTCAACATTCCTTTCGGCTATGAACTTGCGTGTCTTTATAGAATCACTGTCGCTCATTACCACACTGCGCCTTGCCCATACGTCACTGATGTCAAATTTTCCTCCGTGCAGTTTTCTTCCTGCTTTCACTCCATTTATTATCATTCCGGCAAGAGTGCTCACTTCGCTCTTAGGATATTTGTCCACTACAGTCTGCATGTTGTCCACACATCCTTTTGCATCACCGCTGTTCAACTTTGCCATTCCGTCAAAGAATATGAACTTGTCACGGTTAGCACCGAGAGGAAATCTCTTTGCCGAAACTTCAACGTTTTCTTTAACCTTTTCAAGATTGTCAGCCTTGAACGCATTATAAGTTTCAGCATACAGTGAGTCTTCTATATGCACACCGAATCTTGAATTTTCTTCAAAGTTCGGGTCAGACAACAGTGTAGTCCATTCGCTGTCAGGAAATCCGCTTTTCAGTTTTTCAAGATATGTTGCAGCAATATTAGGCTTGTTCATTCTGCTGTACAGCAAGAAAAGATGATAATAAGCATTGTCCATGTGCTCATAGTCAGGGTATCTGTCGGCAAGTCTTCGAAGAGCTTTCTCCGAAAGTGGCAAGTTGTCGAGTTTGTCCTTGAAGATAACTCCAGAGTTGTATAGCCCATCCATAATAATGACGTTGCTTGCCTGTACTTGTTCTTCTGAGAATGGAATTTGTGCGAGATAATACTCCCTCTTGTGTGGATCATTCTGCGCACTGTCAGTAATATTTTTCAGTGAGTCTTCTGCAGCAGCAACATTGGCAAGAGAGTCGCGCATTTCGTCGGTCATTTCCTCTACACCTTGTGCTTGCGATACGACGGTTTTGTTAACTCGTTGCCAGTCGTCCACATTGTCGCGCTTTCCCCAAAGTTTTTGGAATGTAGCCTTACCCTGATTCACTGCCATTTGGTTATAGAAATACCAAACTCCGTTCTTTTGGTTTGCAGTATTGTTGTTTGTCGTATTGTTCTTGTTTTGGTTGAAACCTGTGTTTCCGCCATTTTCCGCCAATTTCTGTTGTGCATCAGCCTCTGCCTGTGCATCTCGTTCCGCTTTTTCTTTCTTTTTCAAAGCCTCTATCACTCTGTCAATGGCTGCATTGCGTTCCTTTTCTGACATTTTTGCCAGGCTCTGTAGTGAATCCTGCAAATGAACGGCATCAGTGTAAGGTACCAGCTCGTCAAGGATTTTTGAGCGGTCAGATAGTTGTTTGTAGTCTTTTCGCTCCTTGTCAAGCAAGCCTATAGCTTCTCCATAGCAACGTTGCGCATTGCTAAAGCTCTCTCTTGTCCAATAAATATCTCCGAGGGTGAGCAGAAGCACACCTTTTTCAATGCCATTTCTTGTAGATTTTGCGTTTCCCCTCTCATAGGCATCAATAGCCTTCAGCGTATCTTTCTGACTCATATATATGTTGCCGATGGCATAGTAAACCTGGTCGAGATATTCTTTATTGTTGTCGTTGGCAGCCATTCGGCGCAGTTTTCCTACCATTTTTTTCCATTTTCCACTTGCCATAACTTCAGTCATGGCAATTCTGGCATTAAATTCAAGTTCGTATGGAGGATTCTGCCTGATTACTCTTTTGTATGCTTTATAAGCTTCATTCTTGTTGCCAGTTGCAGCCTGCAATTGTCCCATCAGATACCATTCCCTGGCTTTCTGCTTTTTTCGTCCCTCATGCTTGATAACTTTCCGTAAGTAGGGTATAGCCTCGGAATATCTTCCGGCTTTTATATAATAATCGGCATAAGCATAGTCCCAGTCCTTCGACGCTTTCCAGTTTACTGTGTCTCGCCGCATTTTTGTTATCACGTCTTCAGCATCATATAGCCAATCCTGTTCCGTATAGCATCTTGCCAGCCAAGCTCTTGCCTTGCCGTATATTGCAGGCTGTGTGGCATACAGTCGACTCATGTAAGAGAATGTAGACGCAGCATCTTCAAAGGCACCTTTCATAAATTGTGAACGTCCCATCAGTAGCCAAGCTTTCCATAAAAACGGATTATATTCTTTTCTGTTTAGCCATTCGATATCCTTTGCCGTCTTCTTTCTTGACTTGGTCCATTCCGGGCGTTTTTTTATACTGTGCAATTTGATAACCTTTTTGCATTTCTCTATTGCCCGGTCGAAATTAGCCTTTCCTAAATCTTTGCTTGCTTTGTTTCCAACAGTATACAGTGGCAACATCTCTGTGAAGTTGTCCTTATTTCCGCTTTCTTTTTCTATTGATGCGTCTATATAAGCAAGAGATCCATTGTAGTAAGTGTTGTATCTTGCGTTGAACGAGTGCCACCAGCGGCTGCCCGCCGTGTTTTTCTGCGTCGAGCATCCGATAATTGTCATAACCGCAACGAAGGCTATGACTATAGTTATATTTTTGTTTCTTAGAATATTCACAATATATAAACTCTCAAAACTCTTATTTATTGTATTCGGCAATAAATAAAGATATAGAGCAGTTGTTGAGGGAATGGCGACTTTGTATCATTGTTGTTTGTCGGTCATAACTTCTGATACGCTGATGCCCGAAGACTTTAGGTCATTCCAAAATGTAGGGTATGATTTTGTAACCACTTGCGGGTCGTTTATTTTTATGTTGCCCAGCTTCATTACGGCAGGAGCGAAAGCCATTGCCATGCGGTGGTCTTCATAAGTGTCTATTGTTATGTCATCCATTGGCTCGCAACGCTCTCCGTTCCATATCAGTTCAGTTCCGTTGCCATCGCTTATTTCATATCCCATTTTTCTCATCTCTTTCTTCAATGCCTCTATACGGTCGGTTTCCTTAATGCGCAGTGAGGCAAGACCGGTAAAGTGGAACGGAACATTCATCAGAGCACATGTCACTACAAATGTTTGCGCCAGATCGGGTTGGTTTATGAAGTCATAGTCAAGGCGTGCAGACTGCAGCCCTGTTTTTTTCAGTGTCACTGTGGTTGGCTCTCCATGCTTTCTGCTGCCAAATATGGTTCTTATGCCGAGCATGTTGAATAAGTATTTCACAACAGAATCACCTTGCAGCGAACCGTCCATCAGCCCATTCAAGTTCACTTCTGCCTCCTGATCATTGGTGAGCGCAAGCATTTCATACCAATATGAGGCAGCACTCCAGTCGCTCTCTATAAAATATTTTGTGGGAGTATATGCTTGGGGCTTTACCTCTATCGTGTCGTTGTCTGTCCATTCCGCATTGGCGCCAAAATCGCGCATTGTGCATAAGGTCAAGTCAACATACGGTCTTGATATAATTTCGCCTTTCAGCTTTAATGTTAGTCCCAGTTTCATTTTCGGTGCAACCATCAATAGTGCAGAGATAAATTGAGAACTCACATTCCCCTGCACTTCCAGTTTTCCTCCTTCAATATCTTTTCCTGAAATTCTTAAAGGCGGGAATCCTTCATTTTCAGTATATTCAATATCAGCTCCAAGCTGTTTCAGTGCATTCACAAGAATGTCTACAGGGCGGTGTTTCATTCTTTCCGTTCCTGTCACGATATGCGTGCCAGGAGTCACGGCAAGGTAAGCCGTCATAAATCGCATTGCAGTTCCTGCAGCCTTTATGTCGATTGTTTCGGGCATATTCCACAGGGCGTTGACAATGACTTCTGTGTCATCACAGTTCGACAGGTTCTCCGGAAGTATTTGTCCGCCAGAAAGAGCATATATTATAAGTGCTCTATTGCTTATACTTTTCGAGGCAGGCAGGTTAATGTTTGCACTGAAATGTTTTGGTGCGGATATGTTGTATTCCATGATTTGAATGTTGCTTGTTGATTTTTACATTATATGCATTACATCTATGCAAAAGTAACAAATAATTCCAAGCTTTGCAAGTTAAGCAAGTCAAAAGCCTGTTAATATTTCAAGTTCCGGCAATGCGCACTACACACCCCCTTGCCTATGATAATATGCAAACCTGTTCTGCTGTTTGTATAATACTGAATAATTAAACTTTATTTGTTCAAATATATTAAAATGTTTGTCTTTTCTTTCTTGTTATTCATATATTATTGTAATTTTGCTCGCATGAGTACAGTTATTTATCCATCACCGATTTTCGGACCGATACATAGTCGAAGACTTGGTTTATCGTTAGGAATAAACCTGCAACCTGCCGATGGCAAGATTTGCACATTTGATTGCATTTACTGTGAGTGTGGTTTTAATGCCGACCGTCGCCCGTCTTTACCGCGTCCTACAAGGGAGGAAGTGGCAAAAGCACTTGAAATAAAGTTGAAGGATATGGCAGAGAGCGGTCGGGTGCCAGATGTGCTTACGTTTGCTGGCAATGGTGAGCCAACAGCACATCCTCATTTTACCGAGATTATTGATGATACAATAAAGTTGCGCGACAGATACTGCCCGCAAGCAAAAGTCTCGGTGTTGAGCAATTCCACGATGCTTCACCGCAAGCAGGTGCATGATGCACTGATGCATGTAGACAACAATATCCTGAAGCTCGATACCGTGAGTATGGACTATATAAAGAAGGTGGACCGCCCTCTGCAGCCTACTTATGATGTGGAAGATATCATTGAAAGTCTGAAAGCCTTCAATGGACATGTTATAATTCAGACCATGTTTATGAAAGGAAGCATGAATGGTGAAGATGTGGACAATGTTAAAGAAGAATACATCAAACCATGGCTTGATGCCGTGAAGCGTATTCAGCCAATGGAAGTCATGGTGTATACCATCGACAGGGAGACGCCAGACCACGATTTGGCAAAGGCTACTCATGATGAGCTTGATGCCATTAGGGATAGAGTTATTGCCATGGGAATTCCATGTACAGCATCTTATTGAAACCTGATTTGATGTGAGAAAAAGTATTTATAGGTTATTATCCCGACAGGAACAAACATGAACAGTTTACTACTTGCAGCAACGGCAACGATAAAAGAAATTGAGAAAGTGCCGGAGCATTCGCTGAAACATCTTCTTGCAGAAGCTCACCTAAACATTAAGGTAGAGGATGCAATAATCTTTGGCGTGAAATTGGTCGTTATATATTTGGTGGTAAGAATACTCACAGCTTTTGCCAAATATATCTTTCGCCATACTATGAGAAAACAGGCGGAGAAGGGTATGGATGTTACAAAGGTAATGTTCTTGAAACAGATAGTGGTAACGGCAATTTATATTATAGGTTCCGCAACATTCCTCTCTCTCATTCCTGGAATGGAAAAGATAAGTAATTCTATACTTGCCAGTGCCGGAATTCTTGCCATGGCTGTTGGTTTGGCTTCGCAAGAGGCTTTGTCGAATATCGTAGGCGGCTTGTTCATAATTTTCACCCGTCCGTTCAAAGTTGGCGATTTTATAAAGGTTGATGATAATGTTGTGGGAACTGTTATAGAGATAACCCTCAGGCATACTATTATAAGGAATATAGAAAACCGCATGATTCTTATTCCTAACAGCAAGATAAATTCAGCAACGATAATCAATTCTTCGTATGGCGACAGCTCAACCTGTGCTTTTGTTGATATCGGTGTTTCTTATGATACGAATCTTGACAAGGCGATAACTGTAATGCGTGAGGAAATAATGAAACATCCAATGCTTATAGACCATCGTTCTGCCGACGAGAAAAAGGCTGGAGTGCCAGTGGTCGTGGTGCGTGTGATAAATCTTGGAGACTCTGCAATAACACTTCGTGCTTGGGCTTGGGCATCAACGGCAATCAACGCCACGATAATGAAATACGACTTGTTTAAGAGTATTAAGGAAAGGTTTGATGTGGAAAAGATAGAAATTCCTTATCCATACTTCAATCAAATAGTGAAGAATGAATAAGCTTAGGCTAAGCATGCTCTTGCTAAAGTGCCGTGTTAGCATTAAGAAACCTGCCGCTTGGCAGTTGTAAATGGCAATTTTACAACTGCTAAGCGGCAGGCTTTTTAATTGGTAGTTTCTTTATTTCATGTCTACATAAGGAATCTTGTCCATGTCGCCATAGTCAAGGTTCTCTCCACCCATACCCCAAACAAACATGTAGTTGCTTGTGGCAGAAGCGCAGTGCACGCTCCATTCTGGCGACATTACAGCCTGTTCGTTGTGCAGCCACAAAACGCGTGTTTCTTGTGGCTCGCCCATGAAGTGGGCTATAGAGTTTCCTTCAGGCAAGTTGAAATAGTAGTATGCCTCTACACGGCGGCTATGTGTATGAGCAGGCATCGTGTTCCATACAGAACCAGGTGCAAGTTCAGTAAGTCCCATCTGCAATTGGCAAGGACCTCCTTTTCCGCCATTCTTCTCAGAAAGAACATTGTTAACGATAAGCTGGTTGATAACTCGGTCGTTGCTTTCCTCCATCTTTCCTGCATGGAAACTGTTTGAGTTCAAGCATTTCAGCTTCTTTGCGCGAGCAGCATCATTGCATACAATCATCTGTGTAGGATATGCTTTGTGGGCTGTTGTTGAATTTAGATAGAACTTTGCCGGATTCTGTGCATCCTTGCTTGCAAATGTTATCTCCTTAGAGCCACGACCAACATAGAGCGCATCCTTGAAATGTAGCTCATACTGCTTGCCGTCGACTGTTACTATTCCGATGCCCTTGCTTGTGTTGATAATTCCCAATTCGCGGTTATAGCAGAAGTAAGGAGCTTTAAGAGGGTCGATGGTTTCAAGTTTCAATGTTGTGCCGACAGGCATTGCACCACCGAATATCAGTCTGTCATACATAGAGTATGTGAAATGAATCTTGTTTGCCTCCATCACATTCTCCATTGTGAAAGCACTGCGCAAACGCTCTGTGTCGTATGTCTTTACGTCGAGAGGATTGCAAGCTGTCTGAATTTTGTAGTCTGTCTGTGCGCTTGCACATACAGCTGTTGCAGCGATAGCTGCTGATACTAAAAGTTTCTTCATTGTATAATACTATTCACTTATCAGTTTCTTTTTACTGTTTTGCTTCTCTGTCTTCTTTTACGATTCTCCTGTTGTTTATGACCATAAGGGCAAGGGTTATAATCGTGAGCACACCCATACCGATATATTCCAGTTTTACACCACGGTAGATGAGCCATCCTAAAAGTGAAGATGCGAAGTCGAGTGCACCACCGGAGAACCCTTCTGGAATTTCTGCGGCTTTGTCGCCTGTTGCCTCAAACACGTGTTGTGCAGCCATGGTGAAGTCGGGTGCCATATCTGTAACGAAATACAATCCTATGATGAGTGCAACAAGTCCCACGATAAGGGTCTTTACCACATTACCCCTTGTAAACGGCAAAACCATAGGGAACAGGTAGAACATTCCGGCAAGCGACGCAAGTGGCAAGAATTGGTTTCCTGGCAGGAATACTGCCAGTGCAAGAATCACAGGAATCAGGATTATTGATACAACAAGTGTTGTTGGATGACCAATGACAAGAGCCGGACTCATGCCGATATGCACCTTTTTGCCGTTGAATTTCTTCTTTACTATTTCTTGTGTCTTCTCTGAAATAGGTTTCAGTCCCTCAATGAATAGCGATGTGATGCGTGGAATAAGTTCCATAACGGCTCCCATCGTGACACCAAGGAAAAGAATCTTTTTTATGTCGAGCTGTGCTGCCCAACCTATAAGCATACCCACAATCACTCCGAGAACAAGTGGTTCGCCGAGTACGCCGAATTTCTTTTTCAGTCCTTCGGCATCAATATCAAGCTTTGAGAATCCTGGGATGAGGCTCAGCAATTTGTCAAAGACAATGGCAAAAGGCATAAAGCTTTGGCAGAATGGTTGTGGGATGGAAATACCGTCAAGGTCGTAATATTTCTGGAATTTCTCAGCTGTCAAGTCAGCGCATACAAGGGTTATTATATAGCAAACTATTGCTGCGAAATATCCCCAAAGGAGGCTTTCGCCCATAACGAAGTATGCCACTGCTCCGATGAAAGCAAAATGCCAGTAGTTCCACAAATCTATGTTCACCGTGCGTGTGGTCTTGGTTATAAGCATAAGGAAGTTTACTCCAAGGCATATAGGGATTATAAGTGCTCCTACTGCGGTGTTGTATGCAACAGCTGCAGCTGCAGGCCAACCCATGTCAAATACGTTCAACTGTAGGTGGTAAATGTCTGAAATACCTTTCAGAGGGTCATTGAAGTTTGTTGTGAGCAGGGCTGTAACAACACCAAGCCCAACAAATCCAACTCCTACAAAGAGTCCTGATTTCAATGCTTTACCGAATTTCATGCCAATACAAAGTCCGATAACGGTGAAGATGATTGGCATCATCACGCTTGCACCCAGACTGATAATGTAACTGAATACTTGTTCCATTTGTCTTGTTCTTTTTCTATTTTCGTTAGTAGGTTCTTTATTTCACTTTTGCAAAGTTAGCAAAAATACACCAACTTGACAAATTAAATATAAATAGCTGTTCAAAATTAATATTATATATATGAATAATTCATGAATAAGTTCGTGTTTGCAGTCTTGACAAGACTTAGCTACTGTTGGTATTGTCAGGACTCTGTCGTTATCAATCATCCCTCATCTTATCCCTCACTATGTTAACATGTTGAGAATAAGAAGTATAAGTTTTAAAAGTGAGGGATGAGAGATGATTCCTTGATAATTATAAATACAAAAGTGGGGAACTAACCTCTCGGTCGATTCCCCACAAAAACCATGCTATGAAAAAAATATTAGGTATGATTTACATTTTGCTTATTATTCCAGCTTTAGTATTCTCAAGGAATGATACTATAGCATTGATTTCCTTGCCAGGAGGAACCTGCTCCTTTATCTGGTTAATGGCATCGAATACACTTGTTTGTCCATGGAATACCAAACGGTATGCATTGGCAATATGTCCGATGACTTTATGGTCAGTTCCGGAATTCTTGAGCAGAGTTTCGTTTACACCACCGTAGCGCACTGGGTTGTCGGTAGCAACGATGAATGGAGGCACATCCTTACTGATACGCACACCACCAGTAATCATTGATGCTCCACCGACACGGACATTTGCATTCATGATGACACCAGAGGAGAATATTACTGCACTATGAACTTCGCAGTCACCAGCTATTTTGGTACCATAGCCAAATGTGCAATAGTCGTCAATTTTTACATCGTGGGAAACATGCACACCCTCCATGAAAAAGTTACGGTTGCCGATGCGGGTTTCACCATCCTTGTATGTGGCGCGGTTGATAACCACGTTTTCGCGGAAGATATTCTCATCACCGATAACAAGTGATGTCTCGTCACCTTTGAAGTTGAAGTCCTGTGGCTCTGCTCCAAGCACGGTGTTCTGATAAACTTTGTTGCCCTTTCCCATGTGGGTACCCTTCATGATGCTAACGTAAGGGTATATAACGCAATTATCGCCAATCACAACATCATCCTCAATATAAGCAAAAGGATAGATTGTGACATTATTGCCAATCTTTGCGCCTGGGGCTATATATGCTTTTTCACTTATCATAATTTGTAAGAGTTTTAATTGTTAGTTTCTTCCTCCGCCAAGAGCGTAGTAAAGGTTTACCACAGCTTGCATCTTGTTGAAATCGTCTGCAATTTTTGACAGTTGGGCATTGAGCAAGCTCTGCTGTGCGGTGATTACTTCAAGATATGTGTTGCTACCTTCGTTAAAGAGCATCTTTGTATATTCTACATTCTTTGTCAAACTCTCAACTTGTTTCTGCTCAAGTTTTGACTTCTCGTCAGAAGAATTGTAGAGTACAAGTGCATTGCTAACTTCGCTACCTGCAGAAAGAACAGCGTTCTGCCATGTGTTATAAGCTTGTTCTTGTTTTGCTTTTGCCACTTTCAAACCAGCAATGAGCTGACCGTTGGCGAATATTGGCTGAACAAGACTTCCTACAGCACTCCACAACATTTTTCCTGGATTCACAATACCAGCTCCACCACTGTTTGTATATGCACCAGAACCACTAATAGTGATGCTTGGATAGAAGCGTGAACGAGCTTGGTTGGTGTCGTAGAAACACTGTGCAAGACTCATTTCTGCGTAGTGCACGTCTGGGCGGTTATTCAAAAGCTGTATGCTTACTCCTGTGCTGAATGTTGAAGGCAGAGATTGGTTCTCAAGCTTGCCACGGCTGATAGTTTGGGCTGGCTGACCGAGCAATAGAGATAGTGAATTCTCTGTTTCGCGAATCTGGCGCTTCAAGTCTGCTGATTGAGCAAGAACAGAGTAATAATTAGACTCGGCACTCTGCACACCTGTTTCTTTCACTCTGCCCAATTCTTTCTGGAGCTTCATGATGTTCCAGGTATCCTTTGTCAGAGTTGCCATATTGTCCACAATCTCAAGCTGCTTGTCAAGCATCATGAGTGTGTAGTACATGTTGGCAATA
Organism: uncultured Prevotella sp.; assembly: GCA_934217675.1. GTDB lineage: Bacteria > Bacteroidota > Bacteroidia > Bacteroidales > Bacteroidaceae > Prevotella. The sequence continues at coordinate 21,114 of CAKQCV010000039.1, forward strand.
TTTGAAATCAAACCAGTTTGTACAACAAGCTGATAGTCTTTTGTGGCAAGCAACGACATCTGGGCACTGCGCTTTGCATTGAGCAGATTTCCAAACAAGTCAACGCTCCAACTTGCCTGTACAGGCAGAGAATATATCTTTGTTGCTTTGTTACCATCCCATGATGATATTGTTCCTGATGGAGCAAAGGTAAACGACGGAATGAAAGCCAGTTTTGCTACTTTCAGCTGTTCTTCAACCATCTTTACATTGAGGGCTGCATTGAGCATGTTGGTGTTGTGTGCCAAACCTGTTTCAATGAGCGACTGCAATTGTGGGTCGGTGAAGACGCTGCGCCATGGTAGATTTCCGAAGCTCGTGGTATCGTTCACGGCAAGAGTGTCGGATATTGAAGCGGAGTCGCGAACCAACCCTTTGGTGTTCACATCCGGACGCTCGTATTTGTTATATATTCCGCAACTGCCAAGAATTAAGCTGGCTGAGGCGAAAGCTATTATACTTTTAAGTTTCATATAAATACCTTGTTTATTTTATCCTTGTCTTCGGAAGCCTTTATCAAGAACTTCCGAAGACAGGAGTTGCTTTTTATTTATTTAAGCTTTTGTCAAGTTGATCCTGTAATGCTCCAGCCACATAAGGGTTTGTATACTGTTTAACCTCAGAGTCAACGGATGCATTGTTGTCCTCAAACTTGAGTGGCTTGATCTTCTCCTGAATTGTCTGGAAAATGTAGAACAATGCAGGAACCACCATGATTTGGCAAAGCATACCAATAAGCATACCGCCTACGGCTGCTGCTCCAAGAGTCATGTTTCCGTTGTAACCTACACCCCATGGCATGAGCAAAGGTAGCAAACCGATAATCATGGCGAGTGATGTCATCAAAATAGGACGCAGACGAGCTGAAGCTCCAAGTACTGCCGACCAAGAGATAGCCATACCTGTTTGACGGCGTTCAAGGGCGAACTGCACGATAAGGATGGCGTTCTTTGCCAAAAGTCCCATCAACATAATCAAGGCAATCTGCATATAGATGTCGTTGTTCTTTCCAAACATGTTTGTGAACAGGAATGCTCCAGCAAGACCGAATGGAATAGACAAGATAACAGATAACGGCAATATGTATGACTCGTACTGTGCTGACAAAATCAAGTATACGAATGTTAGACACAGAGCGAAGATAATTGCTGTAGAGTTTGATGACTCTTGCTCTGTACGTGTCAAACCTGAGAATTCGTATGTATAACCTGTTGGCAATGATGTCTTGGCAACTTCTTCCATAGCCTTAATAGCATCACCAGTAGAGTAACCGCTTGCTGCAGATGCGTTCACGTTGATTGATGTGAACAAGTTGAAACGGTCGATTTCCTGTGGACCATATACACGGCTCAAGTTTACATATTCCTTAATAGGAGACATCTCGCCTGTTTGTGTGCGGACATAAATGTTGTCAAGACTCTTCAAGTCTGCACGGTCTTTTGGAGCTGCCTGTATATATACACGGTAAAGCTTTCCGTATGAGTTGAAGTTACTTGCATACATACCTCCGTAATAACCCTGCATAGTAGTTAATACTGTGCTTGGGTCGATTCCGCTCTGCTTACACTTAGCAACGTCAACATCTATCTTATACTGTGGATACTTTGTATCGTAAGATGTCATGGCATTGCTGATTTCCGGACGCTTGTTAAGCTCACCGATAAATTTCAGAGTAATATCATAGAACTTGTTCACATCGCCTCCAGTGCGGTCCTCCATTGAGAAGGTCATACCATTGGTTGCAGAGAATCCTTGTACCATAGGTGGCTGGAAGGCAAGAATCTGTGCGCCCTTGATTGCTGCAGTCTGTTTGTAAATCATACCAAGCACCATAGTAGAACCGAGGTTGTGAACACCGATATATTTCAGTGGTCCCTCAAGTTTCTGACGCTCCTCGAATGATTTAAGCTTGATAATGAAAGTACCTTGGTTTGAACCTTGACCGGCGATAAAGTTGTAACCGGTCACACGCATACGGCTCTGTATTGCTGGGTTTGTAGCAAGCATGCGGTCAACCTCGTCCATTACTTCGTTGGTCTTCTTCATAGAAGTTCCAGGAGGGGTTGATATAGTACAGAATACAGTACCGGTATCTTCGTCAGGAACAAGACCAGTCTTTGTCGTTGTCATAAGGATAGCCATTGCAGCAATACCTACAACAACAGCTCCAATTGCTATTATTGGGCGTTCAACCAAATGGCGTACACCCTTTGTGTATTTTGCTTGAACTTTTCCATAGGCAGCATTGAATGATGTATGGAAACGGTCAATCATAGACATCTTGCGCTCAGAACCGTCTTCATTCTTTGGCTTCAGCAAGATAGCACAAAGTGCAGGAGACAGTGTTAAGGCGTTGAGGGCAGAGATGATAATAGCGATAGCCATTGTCGTACCAAACTCTCGGTAGAAAGCTCCTGATGTTCCTCCCATGAATGATACTGGGATAAATACGGATGCCATAACGAGAGTAATTGAGATAATGGCTCCTGAAATTTCGTTCATGGCGTCAATTGATGCTGATTGTGCAGACTTGTATCCTAAGTCAAGTTTTGCATGCACAGCTTCGACAACCACAATGGCATCATCCACAACGATGGCAATTGCAAGCACAAGGGCAGCGAGTGTCAAAAGGTTCAGAGAGAACCCAAATACATACAGGAAGAAGAATGTACCAATCAATGATACAGGCACTGCAATCAGAGGGATAAGTGTGGAACGTGTATCTTGCAAGAAGATATATACCACGATGAACACCAAAATGAATGCTTCAAACAATGTCTTTATAAGGTCCTCGATAGATGCAAAGAGGAACTCGGTTACGTCTTGCATCACATCGAAGTGCAAGCCTGGAGGCATTGTTGCCTCTGACTCTTTCAACAGCTTCTTTATGTTTGTTGCAATATCTGTTGCGTTAGAGCCGGCAGTCTGGGTTACCATCATTGTGATAGATGGCTTACCATTGTTCTTTGATTCTACTGTGTATGAAAGTGCACCCATCTCAACACGTGCCACATCCTTTACGCGGATTGTTTGACCGTCTTGTGTTGATTTAATAATCATATCACCAAATTCCTCAGGAGTCTTTAAACGTCCTTTATAGCGGAATGTATACTGGTATTGCTTGTCGCTTTGTTCGCCGACTGAACCTGGGGCTGCTTCAATATTCTGTTGAGACAACACTCCTGTAAGGTCTGTTGGAATTAATCCGTAGCTCTTCATCTTAACAGGATCAATCCATAAGCGCATTGTATAGTCTCTTGATGAGAAGCACTGACATTCACCAACACCATTCACACGCTTGATAGCAGGAATAACGTTGATATTTGCATAGTTGTACAAAAACTCGTCACCATAACGGTCGTCGTCAGCAGTTAGACCAAAGAGCAAAACGGTTGATGACTGGCGCTTAAATACAGTTACACCGGCTTTGGTAACTTCTGCTGGTAGTAGAGCTGAAGCTTGGGATACACGGTTCTGTACATTGACCTGACACATGTCAGGGTCCATGC
>CAKQCV010000040.1 GCA_934217675.1 uncultured Prevotella sp.
CCGTTGAGATTACTCAGAATATGAATCTCCACGGCATTTCGCGTATAGAGGAGTACTTCCCTGTAAGCTCAAAGGATGCTGACCATGACCCGATGCTTCAGCGCATGTATGATGGCATCGGACAGGATGTGTTCACCGTGAACCATCAGCCAGAGCCTATCAAGCACATTGAGAACCTTGAAGAGTATAACGAGCAGGAGGGACTTGCTCTCTCGCCTGAGGAAATCGAGTATCTGCACAAGATAGAAAAGCAGCTTGGCAGACCGCTCACCGACTCGGAGGTGTTTGGTTTCGCACAGATCAACTCAGAGCACTGCCGCCACAAAATATTTGGCGGAGTGTTTATCATCGACGGCAAGGAGATGGAAAGTTCACTCTTCGCCATGATAAAGAAAACTACAAAGGAGAATCCTAACAAAATCCTCTCGGCATACAAGGATAATGTGGCTTTCGCACAAGGACCAATCGTGGAGCAGTTTGCACCGAAAGACCAGTCTACTTCCGACTATTTCCAGATAAAGGACGTTGAGAGCGTAATCTCGCTGAAGGCAGAGACCCACAACTTCCCAACAACTGTAGAGCCTTTCAATGGTGCTGCTACTGGTACTGGTGGTGAGATTCGCGACCGTATGGGTGGTGGTGTCGGTTCTTGGCCAATCGCCGGAACTGCAGTCTACATGACAGCTTATCCACGTCTGAAAGAAGATGAACTGAGTCTTGAGGCAAGCAAAGTGGCTCGCGGCAAGGATTCGGAGAAGAACTACACTGGCGAGCGCGACTGGGAAGACATTATGCCAGTAAGAAACTGGCTGTATCAGTCGCCTGAGCAGATATTGATAAAAGCATCAAACGGAGCTTCAGACTTCGGAAACAAGTTTGGTCAGCCATTGATTTGCGGTTCTGTGCTCACCTTCGAGCATCAGGAGCCTACTACAACTGGCGAGGCTGACACAAAATATGCATACGACAAGGTAATTATGCTTGCCGGTGGCGTGGGCTACGGCACAAAGCGTGACTGCTTGAAGAAGGAACCTCAGAAGGGCAACAAGGTAGTGGTTGTAGGTGGTGACAACTACCGTATTGGTCTCGGTGGTGGTTCTGTATCATCTGTAGATACAGGTCGCTACAGCAACGGGATTGAGCTTAATGCTGTTCAGCGTGCTAACCCTGAGATGCAGAAGAGAGCCTACAACTTGGTTCGTGCCCTCTGCGAGGAGGATGTAAACCCTGTAGTAAGCATACACGATCATGGTTCGGCAGGACACTTGAATTGTTTGTCGGAACTTGTTGAGGAATGTGGTGGCGAGATAGATATGACAAAGTTGCCTATCGGTGACAAAACCCTTTCGGCAAAGGAAATCATTGCCAACGAAAGCCAAGAGCGCATGGGACTTCTTATCGACGAGAAGCACATTGAACATGTGCGCAAGATTGCCGAGCGCGAGCGTGCACCACTATATGTTGTAGGTGAAACAACAGGCGATGCACACTTCTCGTTTGTGCAAGGCGATGGTGTGAAGCCTTTCGACCTCGACGTGGCACAGATGTTCGGACATTCGCCTGTTACATATATGAAAGATGTAACCGTAGAGCATCATTATCAGGATGTTAAATATTCACTGAACGACATTGACGAGTATGTTGAGCGTGTACTCCAACTGGAGTCGGTAGCTTGTAAAGATTGGTTGACCAACAAGGTAGACCGCTCAGTAACCGGAAAGATTGCTCGTCAGCAGTGTCAGGGAGAGATACAGTTGCCATTGTCAGACTGTGGCGTTGTGGCTCTCGACTATCGCGGACACAAGGGAATTGCAACAGCCCTCGGTCATGCACCACAGGCAGGACTTGCAAATCCTGAGGCAGGTTCAGTGTTGTCTGTAGCCGAGTCTCTTACAAATATCGTATGGGCACCACTTGCTGATGGCATGGACAGCTTGAGTCTGTCAGCCAACTGGATGTGGCCTTGTCGCTCACAGAAGGGCGAAGACGCTCGCTTGTATTCAGCCGTAAAGGCATTGAGCGAATTTTGCTGCGCAATCCACGTGAACGTTCCTACAGGAAAAGACTCTCTGTCGTTGACTCAGCAGTATCCAAATGGCGAGAAGATTGTTTCACCAGGAACTGTAATTGTAACGAGCGGTGGTGAGGTGAGCGATGTTCGTAAGGTTGTATCTCCAGTGTTGGTAAACGACAAGAACTCTTCACTCTATCATATCGACTTCTCGTTCGACGAGCAGAAGCTTGGCGGTTCTGCATTCGCCCAAAGCCTCGGTAAGGTTGGCGATGATGTTCCAACAGTTGTAAATCCTGAATATTTCGTTGATGCCTTCAACGCAGTGCAGGAAATGATAAAGAAGGGATGGATTATGGCTGGTCACGATATTAGTGCTGGTGGTCTCATTACAACACTTCTTGAAATGTGTTTTGCTAATAAAGAAGGCGGTATTCATGTAAACTTGCACGACCTTGCCGGTGATGATGTTGTCAAAATGCTTATGGCAGAGAATCCTGGCGTTGTGGTTCAGATCTCAGATGAGCACAAACAGGAATTCAAGGAGTTTATGGAAGAGCAGGGCGTAAGCTATGCAAAGATTGGCTATGCTACTCCGAATGAACGCAAGATTGTTGTGAAAGCTGGTAACTATGAGCATGAGTTTGATATCGACAAGCTGCGCGATGTATGGTACAAGACATCATATCTACTTGATCGCGACCAGAGCAAGAACGGCTGTGCTGCTGAGCGCTACAAGAACTATAAGAACGAGCCAATGGAGATGAAGTTCAACAAGGACTTTACTGGTAAACTCTCGCAATATGGAATATCTGCCGACCGTCGCACTCCATCAGGCATTAAGGCTGCCATCATCCGCGAAAAGGGAACAAACGGTGAACGCGAGATGGCGTATTCTCTTTATCTTGCAGGCTTCGATGTGAAGGATGTTATGATGACCGATCTCGTTAGTGGTCGCGAAACACTTGAGGACGTTAATATGATTGTCTTCTGCGGTGGATTCTCAAATTCTGATGTGCTTGGTTCGGCAAAGGGATGGGCTGGAGCTTTCCTCTTCAATCCTAAGGCTAAAGAGGCTCTCGACAAATTCTATGCTCGCGAAGACACACTGTCGCTCGGTATCTGCAACGGTTGTCAGCTGATGGTTGAACTGAATCTTATCAACCCTGAGCACAAACAGCGTGCACGCATGCTTCATAACGACTCACACAAGTTTGAGAGCAACTTCCTTGGACTTACTATACCTGAGAACAACAGCGTAATGTTTGGTTCGCTGAGTGGTAATAAACTTGGCATTTGGGTTGCTCATGGTGAGGGTAAGTTCTCATTGCCAGAAGCTGAATCTGAGTATAATGTTATCGCAAAATATAGTTATGCAGGTTATCCTGGCAATCCTAATGGCTCAGACTATAACGTGGCAGGTATATGCTCAAAGGACGGACGCCATTTGGCAATGATGCCACATCTTGAGCGTGCCATCTTCCCATGGCAGAACGCATGGTATCCGGCAAACCGCAGGAACGATGATGTTACACCTTGGATTGAGGCATTCGTGAATGCGCGCAAGTGGATTGAGAACAAGACAAAATAATTTCCAGTTAATAATGTGGAATGAGGAGTGTGGAGTTCTGACGAAGTTCCATACTCCTCTTTTTTGCATCCATACTGCCAACATTTTCTAATTCTTAAAATGGATAATCTCGAATTCTTTAAGACATTCTTTCGGATAGGGCTCTTCACTCTTGGTGGTGGCTATGCCATGATACCGATAATAGAAGAGGAAGTTGTAAATAAAAAACATTGGATAGAGAAAAAGGATTTCCTTGATATTGTAGCAATCTCTCAAAGTTGTCCAGGGGCATTGGCAATAAATATGAGTGCCTTCATTGGTTATAGATTGAAGAAGGTGCCAGGGGCTGTGGTATCGAGTATTGCCACGGCTTTGCCTTCATTCATTATAATCCTTTTGATTGCTATGTTTTTTCATCAGTTCAAGGATAATGCTGTTGTGGCAGCAATCTTCCGCGGTATTCGTCCTGCCGTTGTTGCTTTGATTGCAGTGCCTACATTCAGGCTTGCTAAGGATGCTTGTATTACGCTCAACAACTGTTGGGTTCCGATTATTTGTATTCTTGCCATCTATATGTTTGGCATATCGCCAATTTTCGTAATACTCCTTTCTGGAGTTTGTGGATATGTGTATGGACAGTATATAAAACCTACAGAATAAAAAAACGAGATATGCTTTATTTGATATTATTCATAACCTTTTTTGAAATAGGACTGTTTGGTTTCGGTGGTGGCTATGGCATGTTGTCGCTTATACAAACAGAGGTGGTTCATAATCACCATTGGATTACGACAGGTGAGTTTACTGATATTGTTGCCGTAAGCCAAATGACTCCAGGTCCTGTCGGAATCAATTCTGCCACATATTGTGGCTATGTGGCTGTGCATAATGCTGGATATGGCGAAATGATGTCGGTGTTGGGTAGTCTTACTGCAACGGTTGCTTTGATACTTCCTTCATTAATACTGATGATATTGATTGCTAAGTTGTTTTTTAAATATGTAGATACTGTTCCAGTAAAGAATGTTCTGAGTGGTTTGCGTCCTGCTGTGGTTGGCTTACTTGGTGCTGCCTCCTTGTTGCTAATGTCACCAGAGAATTTTGGTGCGCTTTCAGTTAATCCGTGGCAGTTCTGGATAAGTTGTTTTCTCTTTGCTGCAACTTTCATTGGCACCTATTGGATAAGGATAAATCCAATAAGAATGATTCTTTATTCGGCTTTTGCCGGGCTGGTGCTGCTGTATTGAGTGATAGACTATGCGAGTATTACTTCCTTTTATATTGTATATAGCATATAAAAATCAAATAAAGTTAGTATATTTGCGTATAGATACCACATCTTTAATGCAATTTGATATTTAAAAATTGATTTGTAGTAAACAGAAAACAATAAAACAAAGAATCAGAATGATAAGATTACAAGAATTTACACGTAGGCAAATTATTATATTGTCTGTATTAGTGGTGATAATACTTTCTATTGTTGTCGGTTCATTATATCTTAGCCATAAATACCACTCTTATCCACAAGAGCTTGTCGCAGTTGACTCACTGTGCGAAGACAAGCCAGACAGCGCTGCGCTGATATTGAATTGGCTTTCGAAGAAGAAATACAGCAGCGAGGCAGATCGTATGTACTATAAACTTCTTTGCATAAAGTCATCCAATAATATGTATCAGCCACAGAAAGACAGTACGATATTCCAGGTGGTAGATTATTTTGATGATATGGGTGATAAGAAGAAACTATGCGAAGCTTATTATTATCTTGGAAAGTATTATAGGGAACATTACGATGCTCCGCAAGAATTAAAGAGTTTCCAAAGGGCGTTAGACTTATCTGACGATAAAACTCCTTTAGTTTTATTGAGCAAAATTTATAATCAGTCTGGTAGAATTTTCCATGAGCAAGATTTATATGATAAGGCTTTGATGATGTTCAGAAAGTCTTTAGTCTTAGACTCAATTCAAGGAGACTCTGTAAATATGGTGTATGGAATGCGAGATATAGCCCAGACATACAAGTATAAAAATGAGTTGGACAGTAGTTTATATTATTATACAAAAGCTTATGAGTTGTCTAAAAAAGTAGGAGATGAATTGTTGACTAATTCTGTCTTGCTTCCTATGGCATCACTTTATAAATCAAAGGGTGATGTATCCTCAGCCCATAGATACTTGTCAAAGGTTTTGCAAAATATCTGCGACAATATAAAATCTCCTGCTTATAGCCTTGCTGCTGAAATTTTCAAGAAAGAGAGAAAGGTTGATTCCGTGTATTATTATTGTCGTGAACTGTTGTCTATAGGAACCATTTATGCGAGAGAATATGCTACAGGTGAGTTATATGAGTATTTTGCTATGAAAGGAGATGTCGGTAATGCACTAACTTATATGCGTATAAATCGAATGTTGGCAGATTCTATAAGTGAAATAGATGCTACTCAGTCTGTTGCAAAGATGCATTCTTTATATAATTACAGTCTTAGGGAGCAAGAAAACAATGTTCTAAAGGAAAAAAATCAAGAGCGGGTTATAGCATTTATGCTGATATCTTTTGTTCTTGTTTCATTTCTGTTGTTTTCACTTTATATTAATGAACATAATAAAAAGAAAATTCTGAAATATGAATTGATAAATGCGCATCTTGAAGAGTTGTCAAATGCTTCTCGTGCAGAGATAGAATCATATAAAGTGCGTATCCAGCAGATGAGCCAAGAATTGGATAATGTTTCGTTTAAACTTGAAGAAAATAATAAAGAGAAATCTTTTCGGAAATTGCAGGTGTATGAAATGATAAAGAAGTGCATTTCTGATAAGAAAGGAATATCTGAAAAGAATTGGTCTCAAATAGAGAACGCAATAGATATTATATATCCTGATTTTAAAAAGGAACTGATGTATTTGAGTAATCTCAACACGCATGAATATCATGTTTGTATACTTGTAAAATTGAATTTCTCCAATTCTGATATAGCTGCAATAATGTGTCGTACAACAGGTACTATTAGTTTTACTCGCTCTATGCTTTATAAAAAACTGTTACATAAGGAAGGTAAGGCTCAAGATTTTGATAAATTTATAAGTTCTTTTTAATCAATAATTTATGTAATATATTCAAATATTCTTCAAATAAAAATCTCCTCCTTTTTATAAAATCAAATATTTTTCAAACAAAGGAAATTTTGTTTGTTATTCTTCTTCTGTATATTTGCAATAGTTAAAAATATACAATTATATGAAGAATCGATTTTTATTGCTATTTTTGGGATGTATGCTATGTCGTTCTATATTCTCTGATAATATAACATTACAATTTGCATATGATCACAAAGAGGATGTATGTAATGGTCATTCATATGTTGTTCCAACTGTAACAGCGGACGATGATGAAGTAACGATTACTTGTGACTCAACATTGTATAATGTAGATATTGTTATTTGCGACCAATGGGGAAATGTTATGTACCATTCCACCCAAACTGTTGGTCCTAACGAAACCATCTTGTATGTTCCAAATCTTGCTGAAAACAGCGAGAAAACAACTATAGACCTTTATTACGGTCGTGAACATTTAAAAGGAATATTTGATGAATAGATTATGATTTTTGTCGGTTTCATCGGGATTTAATTTCGATGAAACCATGTTTTTAACAAATAAATATATTGCTTATGGAAAAAAGTTTTTTCATTTCTTGTATCATTGCGCTTAGCATGACGTTATGCTCTTGTTCCAACAGTCAAGATGCTTTTCTGGAACAAGAACAGAATGTAATTATCCAACAGAAAAGTGCAACAGATTTGGTTCGCCAATTGAAAGCGTACGACAGCAGATTTACTCAACGTAAGATACCGATGCGGAGTAGTCCCGAAAAGGAAAAAAATCTTACCTGGCTTGACTGGCTGAAAGTAGGTGTTGCAGATGTTAAGGGCGGAATAGCCGGATATAAAGAAGGTGGCTGGGCTGGTGCTGCATGGGGAGCGGCAATAGCTTCATTGGAGAAGTATATCGATATTTATGTTGACAAAAATATGGAGAAGTGCAATAAGATAGAAAGCACGGCATCGTTGATTGCTGCCAACAGTGATTCGCATACGTTCAATGACAGTATCGGCTATTACCATAACATGGCAGAGGATATGCTTTATGACAAATATGGTAATGCTGTGTCTAAACGAAACATTGCACTTCTTCTAAATGAGACGAACAACTATCTTAACGGACTCTCATTAGGATACCGCAAAACTCACAGACCTACAAACATGTCAAGAGCGATTTTGGCACGACGTCTTTCTGCTTTAAAGGCAATCCCGGATAGTGCAGAAGTAGATTTCTTTGATTATTGTGAAAAAGTAAAAGCCGTAGAACGTGCAGACAGCTCATATATAGATTTCGCTGCTGAATACCTATATACTTGCGTATGTGCCAATGTTGGAGATATAAGAGAATATACAAAGGATGTGCTCCAACAAATAGACAGTTCAAATGCTGCAAGTCGCACAAAAGAAATACTATCTTCAAGTGTTCTCATAGGCTTTTCAAGTCTAATGTATTCTGCTCAAATAGAATGTGATGAGATAAAACAATAAAATAATACAAACAAATACATTTACTACAATGAAACAATATGTAACACAAATAATCAGTTCAGTTCTGCTTTTCTTTTGTCCTGGTATGTTATGTTATGCGCAATCAACGTTTGGAAATGTTGCGGAAAGCCAAAAGGATTCAGTATTCAATTTTGCCATGAACTATTGTTTTGGAAATAGTTCTGTATCGGAATACGATTGTTATATTAATAAACAAACGACATCAAACAAATGGCTCGTTTTCGTGGATATGATGCCTGATGCCAACTGGGAACATCCTTGCAAATACATTTATGTGGAAACTAATGGCAACAGCTATTCTGCATGTACAGTAGACTCTTGCCTTCCGCCTCATGATATAAATCTTGAAGCTGTGGCTTTATCGCAAACTACAATGCTTAGGACTTCTAAAGTTCCTTCATATCAAGTAGGTGGTACTATTTCGGGAAATGGTAATTCATATTCCGTAAGTGTTCTGCCGGGAAAAAGCAATAATAGTTTTTCGTCAAAAACTTATGCAGTTATACTGAGTGGAGGCTCAACTCCAGAACTTAATGCCAGCCGATATTGGAACGATTGCTCTTTCATATACAAAACATTGAGGCAAACATACGGTATTCCAAAGAATAACATAAAAGTGCTTATGTCTGACGGGAAGTCCTCAATAGCAGACCAAAATGTAGGACTGTCGTTCTTTCCTAACTTGAGAAACTCATCGTGCGATCTTGATGGAGACGGAATAGGGGACGTGGACTATTCTGCAACAAAAGACACCCTTGTCATGGTTTTGTCGGAATTAAAATCAAAACTGACAGACGACGACCACCTCTTGGTGTTTGTTACTGACCATGGTGGTAAAGATAATACAAATGGTGAGTCATACATTAATCTTTGGAATCGCGAGCGTATATACCCGACGGAATTTGCAAATTGTTTTAACGGCTTCAATGCCGGATACATAAGTTTTGTTCTCGGTCAATGTTATTCTGGAGGTTTCATTCCTGCATTGAAAGCGGATAACCATATTGTGATGACAGCATGTGGTGAGGACGAAGAGTCTTTTAGGTGTAGTAGCACGGATAAAGACTATAATGAGTTTCTGTACAATTGGACTTCATACCTAAATGGGAGTGATACGTATGGAAATACTGTATTGTCTAATACGGAGATGTTAGATGATATAAACGAAAAAACATTAAAGGAAGCATACGAGTATGCAGTAGAGAAAGATTATTATAATAAGGGCAAAACTCTTAGCAGAATTGAGAATCCTCAAATCAGTATACTTGCGAATTCAACAGCAGAAACTCTTGCTCTTGATACGATTCCTCCAACGGTGGACTTGTGTATAACTGATTATAACCGTGATATTCCATCCTCGGACATGTTCATTTTTGCAAGCCCTTATATTTGGATAAGGAATCAGAATGATGGAAAACAGATCCAGGAAACGGAAAATCCGATAGTAAACGAGGAACATCCGTATATATACATATATACAAAGGTAAGTAACCGTGGGGTTAAGCCTTATGATGGAAACGGACAAAGTATAGGTTATTGTTGGACAAAATCTTCACTTGTTATAACAATGGATATGTGGAAAGGATTCATGAATGATGGATATGGAAAAGCTAATGATGATGGAATATACGGTAATATTATAAGTACACAAACAATAAAAGATGTCATTAATCCTGGTGATACAATTATTTCTGAGAGAAAATATTATTTTGGAGGTGACGATTATTTTGAGGCAATAAAAAAAGATTTTGAAATGTGCATATTGGCTTATTTGACAAAGTTAACAAACCGTTGTGATGTTCCCATTACGGATGAAGGGTATGCAGATTTAACACGCTCACATAGGGTCGCACAAAACAATATTATTGTTAAAGGCGGAAATGAACAGCTAAATACAGACAAACCAGTGACGTTGTTTAACCAGAATGATTATGCCGGCAGTTACAGCATAAGACTTAAACAAAATGAATCTTCACGCAAAATACTGTCAAAGGCAGAGGTAAACTTAAAGTTGCCTTCAACTTTAGTATCATCATTTGAAAAGACACAACAGCAAGCGGATTCCGTATTGATGGATGCAAATACGAGTGGTAAGATGCGTCTGCTTGGAGCCAACAGCATTATTCGTAATGTTACAATGGAACCGAAAGAAGTCGTACCTGTATATCTCACATGTAATTTTAATGCTGATACAGACAATTTTACTTCTGAAACTTACGACCTTGACTTTGTTGTTGTAGACAACAGAACTGGAGAAGAAATAGGAGGTCAACGATTCCGTATCAAGGAAAATGAACGTCCGGCAATTGATGCCACGTTAGATAAAACTCTCGTCAGCGTAGGACAAGTATCACTCTCTGTGGCTGAATGCAGCGAGGACGCTGAGTACGAGTGGTTTGACAAGAATGGCAAGTTGATAGGCACAGGTTCGTCAGTTACAGTTTCGTCAGGAGCTGACGCTTCGGAATATACAGTGCGCATTATCTCAAAGTCTGACGGTGCAGTTATTTATCGTAAATCAGAAGTGGGGGGAACGTCTTATATTGATACCGTGCATCCGTCTGTAGATTATGTTGACGTTGTCTTGAAAGAAAAAACTGATGATGCTTTGTCCTTGCAACTTACGTCAGCAGATTCTGCAAAGCCTGTGCATTCGTGTGGCATAGAACCTGGTTCAAGAAGTTGTACTATGCGGGTTCAGAATTTCGTAGATGGTGTATATCAAATATCTTTATTGAAAGACGGCAAAGTATTAGATACAAAGAAATTCAAAAAATAATAAGCAAAATGTATTGTTTGTCTGCTGTTTTTTTTATTTTTGCAAAAAATATAGCAGACAGACTATCAAATATTCATTAATAAAAACAATAAAAACAGGAGGCAAGAATATGAAAAAACAATTAATGACCATATTGGCAATGTTGGTTACACTTGCGCTTTTTGCTCAGAATGTAAGAACTGTCCATCTTGATGGTACGTCGCTTGAAGAAGTACTCGGTGATGATGTTCTTAACATAGAATCAATTGCGATAACGGGAAAGATAATGGAACCAGATTATAGAACGCTTGCCAAGGCTTTGGCGCTTGGACATCTTAGGGATGTAGATCTTAGTGGATGTGTGTCTCAAGGCGATACCTTATTCAGATTTTGTTATTCTGACGATAATTATCATGCTAAAGAACCTTGGAACATAAAAATGCCGCAAAATATCAAAGTAATTTCAATAGATGCATTTAAATTGGCTACAGTTAACGACATCTCTATACCTTCTTCTGTTCGTACACTCGAACAACGTTGTTTCCAATCTGGCACTATAGTGAATAACCTTTATATAGAAGAAGGACTTGACTCCATTGGTATGTGGGCTTTTAGAGGAACAAGAATGCCGAGAAATGTATATCTGCCGGCTTCATTAAGAATATGGGCAGGTGGTGTGTTTCTTCAATCTGAAATGTCTTCAACTTTTACAAATATATGGTTTCGTGGAGAAAAACCTCCATTCTGTGTATTTACTTCTGATGAAGAAGACTATGGATATGTATTTGACGGAACTACAAGGGATACATGGACACTACATGTGCCCAAAGGTTCAAAGAAGAATTATGAAGACGACCCAACTCTTAGTTTCATGAAGAAAATGAAGATTGTGGAATACACTCCTGCTACAACTGTTAACGGTAAGACCTTGCGCTCTGTAGACATAGCTGAAGAGGGAGTGCATCTGTATGATGCTATTAGCAAACAAGAAGCTGTAACCCTCGACAGTATCGTCGTTACAGGTGGTGAACTTAACGAGAATGACTTCTATTTCCTTGCACGCTGTTCAGAGAAAGGAAAACTTTCAGGAGTAGACCTGTCAGGGGCAACAGTCCACAACAACGAGATACCAGACTGGGCTTTCCGCCTTTCTGTGATTAACGGAGCACCAAAGCGTGCAGACTCAAGAATAAACTTATTCGGTCATCTGCAGTATATCCGTTTGCCTCGCAACATAAACCGAATCGGCGAACAGGCATTCTTTATGACAGGCTTAAAGACAATTGATATACCAAATACGGTAAGTGTTATAGACACCAGAGCATTCGGTAAATGTGAAGACTTGCGAGAAGTGAGAGTATTTAATGCAGATCCTTCTACGATAGATGCCCGATATGCCTTTGATGAGAGCGTGTCGAAAGCTACTCTTATAGTTCCTGTCGGTGCAAAGTCGGCATATATGTCAGCTGAGGCATGGAAATACTTCGGCAGAATTGTAGAGAGCTCATCTGTTGATGGTATAAATACTGTTGTGGTGGATAACGGTATTCATGACGATAACATTTACACTCTTGACGGCAAACTTGTTGGTACAGACATCAACACCTTGCCTAAGGGTATATATGTAGTTGATGGCAAGAAGATGGTTAAGTAATGTCAGGTAATATAGATAAATAATAATTCTCATACATAACTTATGTCCGCACTGGAGCACAGCTACATGAATTTGCTGTGTCCATGCGGACTTATTTTTACAGTTTTATGATCATGGCAAGTCCATTGGGAGCCACACCAATCTGCAATTTCTGCTCTTTATCAACAGGTTTGCCGTCGGGAGATTTCTTTTCCTTCTTGCATTTTGCCGTTATCCTGTCAACAATCCAATAGCTTGCTTCTGCCGATAGAAATCCTATGGCTGCTCCTGTTGCTACATCCTCCCAGTGGTGACGATTACGTCTGACGCGGTCAGCGGCAGTAATGGTCGCAATGGTGTATCCGGCGACACTTATCCACGGATTTTTTTTTCCGAATTCCTTGTGTAATACCGTTGCTCCGCAAAAGGCAACGGCTGTATGTCCGGATGGAAAAGATTTGTTGTCTGTTCCGTCAGGTCGCATTTTATGGATAGAATGTTTCAGAAGATAGGTCGTGCCAGAGCAAAGAATGAAAGATACACCAGATTTATATAATCGCTGTTCCCATGAACTGCGACATTTCACCCCGACGCTTTTTAGAATGAACGACGCTGCCATAGGAGTATATTGTAGCACATCGTCTATGCCATCGCCATGATAGCGTTTGTATTGTGATTGCGCATAGCAGCTTGTTGCTGTGATTATAGAAATAATTAATACGAGTAATTTGATTTTCATTTTGCAAAGATAATGCACTTTACTGATACTTTCAACAATAAAATGAAATTATTGTGGATAAAAATGTTATTATATGCGCCTAATATGTTATAATAATGTTAAAATGTTTAATAAACTTACATTTTAGTGATAATGTATAACATAAATGCTTATATTTGTAACATCTTATAAATAATCTAAATTCTTTACCACTATGACAGCTTCAGAATTTATAAAGAAAGCTATTCGCCAATTAGACGAATACATGATTCGTTCCGGAAAGGAAGAAATCAATGAGATGGAGGCAAACCGTGAGCTTGCTAAAGTTGGAATGCTTGAGGATGAGGCATCTCATCCAGGTAAACCATTAAGGGAGTTGCTTATAAAGCTTCGTGATTCTAATTTGCTGCCACAGAATATCCGTCAGCGTTATGGAGCATGGAAAATTCGTATCTCTGGTACTGTTGCGCGAAAACCTACAGTATTGTGTGTGTTCTGATAAATACAATACGATGTGTTTAAATATAAAATTGCCGGACAATGATATAAAAAGAATATCTTGTCCGGCGATTGTATTTTTGAACTATTCCTTTATTGCTTTTATCGCTTTATACAAAATTCCGTCTTTTGAGACTTTTATCAAGTATAGTCCCTTCTTGCCGGTAATGGTAATATTTGCCACATCTTTGTTGTTGACATTTACAGGCGTGGACTGAATATGACTGCCAGAATCTGAAAATATATCAATATCATATCTTCCACTTATTGCGAAATACAAATTGACACTCTCTTTAAAAGGATTTGGATAGATGGCAAACAAATCTTTTATTGGTTTGTCAATGTTTGATGATGGACCATCAATATCAATTATTTTCGGTATGCTAATGGAGTCGGTTCCCCATATATTTGATAAAGAAAGTTTAATGTTTTTTTTGCCTCCGAAAGAGTAGGTGACAGTTGCTGCATTGCCTGTTTCTTTTATGAGTGTAGCATCGCCAGATTCTCCAAGTGTCCATTTTGCTTCAGTCTTTACATCAAGGTTTCCGGTTATTCCCGGATATCCGGCATCAGTATTGTTTGCACTTTGTTGAACGTATTCTGCAGTGGCAGTGTTTTCTCCTCCAGAGTTCAAAATTCTTACAACACTGGCATCATTGCCGGAAAGCTTTCCGTGGTTGGGAATTTTCCCATCGTTGCCAATTTCTTCAAATGTGTAGTAAGCTGTAAGATTTTCTGGTATTTCAGTACTTTCGAAACCTTTCATTGCGCGGACAGCTTCCTCGTCAGAGAGTGCTTTATTCCATATTTGCACTTCGTCAATTGCACCATTGAAAGCTGCTTTATACACACCGCCACCACCAATATATATATTTGCCGGTATTGACAGATTTATGCGCTTATCGCTTTTGCCAACATCTTCACGCCTTTGGGATTGATCAAATACAGTTGGTCCTGCCACACGCTTGCCGTTAAGATATATTTTTTGCTTGTTGTTGGCATCTTGTGTTACAATGATATGGTTCCATGTATTTGGCGAAACACTGTAACCGTCGGATACCATATTGAAGTTTGGAAGATTATGCGAAGACCATCCCATGGTGTTGAACGAAATTTCGTTGGCAGGGTGAATTCTGTTTGTATTTTCGTCTTTACATTCCGGGCGTACTTGAACCCACAAGTCACCCCAGTTGTTGAACGGCCATGAGTCGGCAATGGAATTTTTTGATATAAGGTTTGTACCATCGGTATCATGTGTCCATTTTTCAGTCTTGAACCATAATCCTATTGAGAACTCTTTGCCTGGCAGTACTGCGGCAGGAATAGATAGCATATCAGGATCGGTAATTGTCAGTGCTCTTGACACTTTGCCGTCAGAATCCCGTTTTGTGTATGTGTATTTCACTTCCTCGTTAGCTTTTGCTTTTGTCTTGTTTGCAGAAATTCCTTTTATTTCAGGCATCGAACCTGTTGCATTGGGTGTGATGGCAATAAAACCGCGTATGGTGGTTTCCTTTTCTTGTGCATCTGTTGTGACGATGTCGTATATGCCTTCTTTATCAATACGGGCCGATATATGTGTGGAGTTGTATACTTCTACCACGACATCATTGCTTGCAGAATCAATAATCTTCCATGATTTAGCCGCAGGCTTTAGTTTGTCCTCATACGAAACCTTGAAATCTTCCCCCGGCTTTATCACCGTGTGGTCAATAATTAGTTTTTCACTCTCTGTATTGTATACTATCTGCTGATAGTCACTCCATGCTATCTCGGAACCGTTCTCTCCATCCGGTGAAACCGCACGTACACCGAAACGGCACATGCGTTCTAAGTCTTCGGCAAGAGGGGCACCGATTACGTATGTTGCCCATGATTCTGTGGTAGTGAGCAGCTTCGGTGAGTCGCCTTTCTGTTGGAAATAAATCTCATAATACCATGTTCCAACTTCATCATTATAGGTTTTCTGTTCTCCACTTTCTTCCTTTGAGGCGTACCTCATCTTAAAGTCTACGCTGTTGTAATAGCCACGCAGAATTTCAATATCTTTTATTTGTGGCATGACTGTGGCAAAGACTTGCAATGGATTGCGCAGTGCCAGTTCTCCTATATTTATTTGGTAGTTGGCATCTGTGTTCTCAAGAGCAATTCCAATCATTGCAATCTTGTCACCCGGTTTTATTCCGAATTTTGAAAGATTGGTCTTGAATGTTGTCCATGTTTCAGCTTCCTGTGCTGCCGGAATATCTATTTCTTTATAATTCTTGATATCATCTTTCAGGGCAATGAACAGTTTAGCATGGCTTTCAGTATTTTTTTTCAGCTTGTATGTAATCGAGAACTCGTAATCAGGTTGTACCTCAAGCTTGGTCTTGAATAGTTTTATCCTTGAAAAATCAGTAGCTCCATATAGCTTCAGACAGGATCCTCCGGTGTATGCATCGTCCCATGTCAGCTCGGCTTTTGTAAGGGTGGCGATATTTTGCACGGTCACTTCATCATTTTTGTCAGTAATCCAGAATCGCCATGTGGGCAGATAGTCTTGGGTATTTATATTATACCATTTTGAACTGGACACTTTTTGCCCATCTTTATAAAGTGCAAGTCCGTTGCCAAGGTTAAATCGTGTAACGAACGGTATGTTTTGAATTGTAGACTTAGCAGTAAGCAGACGAGCCAATCCGTGGAAAGTTGTAAGGTCGACATTTGCTAAAGTACAGTCTGTGCGAACTTTTGGCAATAGTCCAGGGTTACGGTTTCCACCAGAGAATATTAGCTCTTGTTTAAGCAAATAAGCCTTCTGTATAGCTTCATCAGATGTTCCGTCATCGGTAGCACTTTGATGGATAAGACTCTGTGCATGTGCTCCCCAAAATCCGACAGAAATTTCATCGTTTATCAGTGCCTGCCAATAATCTTGTTTTAGTCCTCGACCCTGAATGTCAAAACCTGCATAATAGTCGTATGGACTGCGCTTTATTGACTTTGCGAATTTTGATGATGCTTGTAGCAGATAGTTGTCCCAGTTGTAGTTTGCAAACATTTGGTCTGTTACTATATTGTCACCCGTGCCGAACATGTTTTTGTTGAAGCGGCATAAGCCATAGTCTGCCATAATCATTCCGTTGTCTTTCGTAAGGTCATACCATTGTAGTTCAAATTTCCATCCTATAGACTCGGCTTTCTTGTGTACATCAGCGAAGAACTCTTGGATTTGTTTCATCGTTTCTTCGGTAGATACAAATTCAGAGTTTACTCCAAGTCCGTTAATTCCGTAGAACTTCATCAGTTTGGCAAGTTTGAGAGAGTTCTTGAATGTTCCGTCCTCATTCTTTTCTGTTAGTTTCTTTATAGTGAGCGAGTATCTGTCGTTATTGTTCAGTCCTACATTAGCATTCCAAGGTATTGACAACACACATCCTACTGTGACACCGTTTTTTGCGGCAACATCTGATATTCCAGCGGAAACGCGAATCCACGGAGCCGACCAGTTGCCATGGCAGTTAATATACTGCCACATCGAGAAATTGTCGCCGTCGAAGCAATATCTTGGCAGTGCCTTCCATGTTGTAGTTGGGTCGTCGAGCGGAGTCCACATGAGCATCTTTCTGTCGGCAGGCACTTCATCCCATACCTGATAATCACCGTCAGAGATGCGGGGGAGTGGTCGCTGGCGTGATATGAAAAATTCATCATCAAGTTTTGATATGCTGCTTGGAGGTGTTCCTGGTTCCCATTTGTCGAAAAAAGTATAGAATTCGTCCCAATTTAGTGTTGAGTCTTTGTCAACTCCTCTAACTTTCTCGAAGTCGTATTTGTGTTCTGGGGTCCTTTGTGCCATTGTTGTAATGCAACATGCAAAGGCTGCTGCTAATATTATGTTTCTCTTAATCATACTTTTTCTTCTTATAATGTTATGTGTGCTGTGTGGCAAAATGTTATAAATACTTTTTGTCGCATGCGTATTTGTTGCTTTAAATGTTTTGTAAGTGTTCTTTATGCTTGCAAATGTATTAAAATAAAATCAAAGCAACAAGTATAATGGGAGCAAAGTGGAACATTCAAATTTTATATTGCCTTTAGTTAATATACGATAACTTGTCAACTTCCAGGTTAAAATGTTTTAAGCACAGTTTACTATTTGCAATTTTAAGCGTCTTTATTAATACCTTAGTAGGCGAAATGTGCTAAATATATAAAAGGAAAAAATAAAAAGAAAGGAATATTAGATTATGAACAAAAAGATTTTAATGATGACAGTAGCTGCCGGATGCCTTGTTTTGGGAAGCTGTGCAAGCAAGAAAGACTTGGAAAACTGTCAGAATGAGAACAAGGAACTTACTGGTAAATATCAAGATGCCAAAGAACAGCTCGCTGCGAGCAAGGCTCGTGTTACAAGTCTTGAGGAGCAGTTGGCAAACGCAAAGAAGGGTTATGCTGCACTTCAGGGTTCTCTCGACAAGAGTTTGGCTAATGCAAGCCAAAACAACGTGAGCATAGAAAAGTTGGTTGACCAGATTAATGAGTCTAACCAATACATCCGCCATCTTGTTGAAGTAAAGAGTAAGAGTGATTCATTGAATATGGTGCTTACAAATAACTTGACTCGCTCTCTGAGCAAGGAGGAAAGCAAGGAGGTTGACGTGCAGGTGTTGAAGGGCGTCGTTTACATCTCGCTTGCCGACAATATGCTCTATAAGAGCGGAAGCTATGAAATCAACGACCGTGCTGCCGAGACTCTGAGCAAGATCGCAAAGATTATCAAGGACTATAAGGACTATGATGTTCTTATCGAGGGTAATACAGATAATGTTCCTGTTAATTCTTCTGCTGCTTCAATGAAGAATATTCGTAATAACTGGGACCTCTCTTGTTTGCGTGCTTCAAGTGTTGTTCAGGCTTTGCAAAATCAGTATGGTGTTGATCCTAAGCGTTTGACTGCAGGTGGACGTGGCGAGTATAATCCAATAACAAACAACAATTCGGATATTGCCAAGCAACGTAACCGTCGCACTCAGATTATCATTACTCCTAAACTTGATCAGTTTATGGATCTTATCGACAAAGCTCCAGAGGAGAAATAATAAAAAGATAAGTAATAAAAAACGGATTTGGCGAAATAAAGCCAAGTCCGTTTCTTTTTTTGTAAGCATTGCAGGATTATCGGGTAATCTTCCAGCTCTTTCCGTTCTGCTTAACTATAATGATTCCTTTTTCCTTATTAGCTGTATTTATGCGCTGACCATCAACAGTAAATGTTTCGTATGGCTCTGTGGCATTGAAATCATTAAACTTTGTTTCGCTTATGCCTGTAGTAGTCTTTATGCCCTTTAGACTCAAGTTCTTTATTTCCCAAGTTGGGGCTACATCGGTGTTACTTGTATAGTTGAATACAATTTGTATGGTTTTGCCGGCAAACTGGTCGAGGTTGATGTTTTCAGACTGTACAAAATTCCAGTCTTTTCCTGCAGGCCACTTTATATTGTCGTTCAGTGGAGTTATAGCTCCGTCACATTCAACAGAAACTGATAATAGGTCAGTTGCACTTTTACCTTCCATAAAATTGACTGCTTGGTTCAGTTCCATGAGAACATTTGAGTACTTTGAAAGGTCAATTTCTGGTGATATCAGATATGTATTTGTAGTATATTTTGTTTTGTTTGAATATCCAGACACTTTCCATCCATATTTTTCAGTAACAGTCCAAAGACTGTTGTTCAATGGATTCTCAATGTCTTTATAAGTAAAATCACAATCACCCTTGGTGAAATTGTATTCCTTTATAATCTCATAAGAAGGATCGCTTGGAGTTTCGCCACCGCTATCTCCGCCTTTATAGTTTTCGGTGCATACAGTTTTTGCAGGATCAAAAGCACAGTCTGTGCTGTCTCCCCAAATGTATTCCATTAGGTTAGGAAAATCCACAAATGGATTACGGTTACCTTGAATTTTGCTTACGGCATTGTTTCTGGTAATTTCAAGTTCTGTAGGTTTATCAGCACGTGCCCATTCCATGTATAGCTCGTATGCCCATTTCTGCAGTGTAGGATAGTTATTGCTTTCAAGAATCTGCAAGCCAGTGCCTATCCATGACAGATTTTGATAACATGTAGCCATATACATGTAGCCACGTGCAAAATCGCCTTTCCATTCATCACTTGGTTCCCAATAGTATTTTTCATCGCTACCTTTTCCTACTTTAGTGGCACCGTTTCCTTTATCACCACTCACAACTTTTCCCATTGGGTAGTTGCTCTTTTTCGAATTTATGCCACTTTCGCATGGCATAAGGTTATACAGGTCGCAGTAAGCTTGATTCTTGCTTCCGCCCCACCAACTCTTTGGAAATGAATGCTCTATATTCATTCCCGCACCAACGTCACCTTGCTTGGTACTTTTCACCCAACTACTTTCTGGGGAGTAGCGGTCTATGAATTTACCGTCGCTTGTGCGGTCAGTCTGCCAAAATCCATCCCATGTATGTCCCTTGCCTGAGCCATAGCTGAGCACATCGGCTTTTTTGATAATTTCATAAACGGCATTTTTCAAATTTGCTCCGCTTTTACCTTTCAGAGAGGAATAATAACCCTCAGGTATTTGCGCCATTGAAATAGCGCATGTACATGTCATACATATCAGTATGACAAATGTTCTAAGATGTTTGTTGTGTATCATTTGTTATATATAATGTATTGTAATATTAGTAACAGTTTGCAAATATACAACCATTTTGTAGATAAAAAAACATCTGCCTGTAAAAAAGTCATTACAGGCAGATGTCATTGCTATTATTGTTGTATTTTGTTTTTTATTTCACTCCCTCTTTTTCTATGAATTCAGCAAACTGGGCTTTGTATCCGTTAAATACATTTATGTCAACTTCGCCACGGATGCCTCTAACTCTGCCGTAAGGAGTAAGTTGCCAAAAAGCAAGTTTTATGTCTGGTCGATACTGTCCGTATCTTGCAATCCATATTGGATAACTCTCTTTAATGTCGGGAGCCAAAGGAAGATATTTGTTCACGAAACCTTGTCCCACATATAGAACTGGTTTTACTCCAGTTGCTCTTCTGACGATAGATAGCCATGTTCTTACTTTGCGGAACATTCCGTCAACCCCTCCCATTTGTGATATCTGTTTTGAGTCTGGTTCAAGATCTAACACGGGAGGAAGGTCTCCTTTTTGTATTTTTGAATTCTTCAGGAAGAATTTTGCCTGTTGTCCTGCTGCGCTTCGTGCAGAGAAAAAATGATAAGCTCCAACTTTTATTCCATGTGATCTTGCCTGCCGGTAATCTGACAGGAAATATTTGTTTCTTACAGTGGTGCCTTCTGTTGACTTTATGTAGGCAAAAGTAATCTTGTAATCTGATTTTCCACCACCATGATTTCCCAAACCGGTAATTCTTGCTGATGCCCAGTCTATGCCATATCTTTTCTTTCCTCTTTCATGTTGGTATTTTGAAACATCAATTCCGTAAATCCTGTCTGACGTATGCAACATGCGTTCACCACGGTATACGTCATTGCGCCAGTCACCAGCTTTAACTTTACCTTTTGTTGTTACTCCGCATCCAAATCCGTTTCTTTTGTCAGCTTTCCATTGTCCTGTATAAAAAGAACCGTCATTGCCAGTCCATGTGCCATGTCCTTCAGCTATCATCTTGTCGTTAAGCTCGCCATGATATATTCCGGTAGAGTCGGTTCTTGTTCCGCTAACAATAGTGTCGTTTTGCCAAAGTGCAGTAATTTGTCTGCCAAGCGTGTCGGTGGTAGTTCCGTATCCATTGCGTTTGTCGTTTTTCCACATGCCACTGTATACAACGCTGTCTTTTATGGAAAGCACACCATATCCATTTTTCTTCCCGTTCAGAATTTCTCCGCGGTAGCAATATTCTCCATTATATATTGTTGCTGTGTTTGAATTTCTGCTACTGTTCCCACATGCAGAAAGCAATAATGTTATTGCTAAATATATAACAAGGTTGAGCTTTCTCATTGCACAATCCTCCCCTTATTGTTTATGCCTATGAAATATCCGTTTCTGTTGAATAGCGGTGCACCGTCAGGTGCCAACAGTTGTGGTATGTCGTGTGTCTCTAAAGAGGTTGTTACGCCTTTGAAGGTGTTTGCTTGTTGAAAAGTTGTTGTGGCAGAGCTTTTTGCGTTCATTCCGAAAAATCCTGCAACTGTTATGCTGTCGCCCTTTTCTGGTATTAGGCAGAAAACCTTGAAAGTATATACGCTATTGTGCTTTTCTGGCATAAAATTTTCGCTTGTCTGCAAGATAACTGTGCCCTTGTCATGGTTTTTACTTTCTTCGGCAAGTGCTTCACACATTATTCTACAAACTTTTTTGTCGTTCTCTGTGTAGAGTAGGGTATAGCGTATTTTTTTTCTTATTTTTATGTTATCCTCTTTCTTTAGTGAATTCAGAATTTCAATACCTTTCTCTAAACTTTGTTTTCTCTTTTTGTTTTCTTCCATATAGGTAGCCATTGTGTTATACCCCTCGTCTTTTACGCTATGCGTATTCAGGTAATATTCCAACTCCTCTTGCTTCTTTCTGTCTGCTTTCAGCATCTTTTCAGAGTCATTGACCGTTTTCTCAATAATTCTTTTTATATTGGAATTTACCATCGCCAACAGGTCTGGCTCGCTATAGAAAGGATTTACAGTGATAATTCTTCCGTGGCATGATGGTATGAATGAATATTTGTTTATCCAGCAGCCACACACCAGGGCACGGCGTTCTGTGTCGCTGTCTGCTTTTTCTTTTATCAAGTCGAGAGTTGAATCTTTCTTGATGTCGTTGCATACAGCTACACATTTCCCGTTGACCATAATCTCATAGTATTCTCTACATTCGATTAGTGCAACACTTTCCTTCATGCTGTCGTTGTTTTCAGGCAGCAAGGAAGGTATAGTTATAAAAGCAATCGCCGCCAATATTACTATTGGTAGCGATTGCAGTATAATTATTTTTTTGTTTTTATTAGTCAATCTCTTCATCTGCTTCATATCCCCCCATTTCTCGAATGGCATTCTTGAGCATTGTATATTGTTGATAAAGGTTGTTTACGGCTTCCTCGCCTTTTGTATAATCGTGCATAGGGCTCTTTAAGAAGAAGCTTAGGAAGCGTTGTGTGCCATAGCGACCTGCACGCATTGCCAAATCACTAAGCAGACACAAGTCGAGCAGAAGTGGGGCGGCAAGTATAGAGTCACGGCAAAGGAAGTTTATCTTTATCTGCATTGGGTATCCCATCCAGCCAAAAATGTCGATATTGTCCCAACCTTCTTTATTATCATTGCGTGGCGGATAATAGTTTATGCGCACTTTGTGGTAATACTGTGTGTCTTCGTCATTACCATGCCCATAAAGGTCTGGCTGAACGTCTGGCTTGAGAATAGTTTCAAGTGTAGACAGCTTGCTGACTTCTTTTGTGTGGAAGTTTGCTGGTTCGTCGAGTACGAGACCATCCCTGTTTCCAAGGATATTTGTAGAAAACCATCCGCTCAATCCCAGGCAACGTGTTCCGATGATAGGTGCGAAACCACTCTTCACCAATGTCTGCCCTGTCTTGAAATCTTTTCCTGCAATAGGCATATGTGTCTTTTCTGCGAGTTCCCACATTGCGGGTATGTCAACAGTAGTATTTGGTGCACCCATAATAAATGGTGCCCCTTCAACCAATGCTGCATACGCATAGCACATTGATGGGGCAATATGCTCACGGTCATCAGCCTTCATTGCTTTTTCAAGGTCTTCCAATCTGTAGTGTACTTTTTCGTCTACAGGAACATATATCTCTGTTGATGCAGCCCATATAACCACAATTCTTGAGCAGTTGTTCTCTTTCTTGAAGTTTCTGATGTCTTCACGAAGAGCTTCAACCATATCCCAACGTGTCTTGCAGTCTTTAACATTGTCACCATTAAGGCGCTTTGCATAGTTCTTGTCAAAAGCTGCCTTCATTGGCTTAATCTTTTCAAGTTCATCTTTTACAGGGTCTATATCCTTCTCTTTGAGCACCTCTGCATACATTGCTGCTTGGTAAGCATTCTGTGGATAAACATCCCATGTTCCAAACACTATATCATCAAGTGAGGCTAATGGCACAATGTCTTTGTAGTGAAGATATTTTTTGTCTGCACCTTTACCAACACGTATTTTGTCATACTGTGTCATAGAACCAATTGGTTTTGTTAATCCACGGCGTGCCATAAGCACACCTGTCATAAATGTTGTAGCAACAGCACCGTTGCCTACAATCATTATTCCTAATTTGCCTTCTGCAGGCTTTACGATTGTTTGCATTCTATTTCTATTTATTCTAATATTTTATCCTTATATTGTATGGAATTTGTCTTTCGTAATAATATTTCGATTTGTACTTATCATCCTGAATGAAGTATTTATGCAAAGTTATTAAAAACATCTTAACAGCGTATCAGTTTTATTATTGTTTAGTCCTTTTTAAACATTTTATCTGTGATATGGAAGTATAGAGTAAGACGTAATAAAAGAAAGCTGCCGTCTTTCGTTGTCTAACCTGCCGTTTCCCGTTATCTAACCCGCCGGCTTTTATATGCAACCCCGCCACCTTTCTTTTGTTCAAGTCTTGGTTGTTGATTAAAAACTGTCCTTTTAGCAGATGCTATTCTGCACTTTCCCGAGTCCGTTACCGCAAACGGCAATCATAAGATTCCATATCGCGCGCACGTAAATAATAAAAGGTGATACACCGCA
>CAKQCV010000041.1 GCA_934217675.1 uncultured Prevotella sp.
CAGTCTGCCTGGAGACAACGTGCGCTCCGTATTCATTGATCACATGCAGAACGTGTGGGTAGGCACCAATATGGGACTTGCTCTCTTTGATCCACTGAAAGGAACATTCCGTGTGTTTAAACACGAGAGAAACAATAGTGGAAGTTTAGCAGGCGACAACATACACCAAGTGACTGAGACTCGGGATAACACGCTGTGGATATGTTCTGATGGTGGTGGTATAAGCAAATTGAACCTTGATATGTATAGCCATCCATATTTCGGAACTGTAGTGTTTCAGCAGATGACGAAGGAAAATTCTGGACTTTCATCTAACAATACACGGAGAGTACTTGAAGATCCCTACGGAAATATATGGGTGGGAAACTACAGCACAGGTGTTGATTTCATCTCAAGTGTTGGCTCGCCATTCCTTATAAACCAGGCTGTGGAGGACGCTAAAATAAATGTCTCGGCATTATATATTGACAAGAATGATAACCTTTGGATTGGCGAAGACAATAGGGTTATGACATATAAAGACGGTAAAATAACAAAATCGTGGGATTTCTCGCAGTATATATCGAACTCCTCATCATTCGTATACCTTTTTACGGAAGACAGACAAGGAAACATCTGGTTCGGCACAACAGATAACGGTGCCTTGAAACTAAATCCTAATACTGGAGCCATAACGAAAATATCATGTACCAAGACAATAGATGTTAATGCCCTATTTACCGACCACAATGGTACCGTATGGCTTGGAGGTGAGAGTGGAGTGGTCTCAGTTACAGGCAACAAGGAAACTTTCGAGGCAAAGATAAACAATATTATAGGTACTTCATCAATACCGTTCACTATAACCGAAGATAATTATGGCAAGTTGTGGGTAGGAACTCTGGCACGAGGTATCTTCGTATTCGATAAAGATAGAAAGCTTGTTGCGCATCTCGGTGAGAAAGCTCCGTTCCCATCAAGCTCCATAAACCAAATTATTACCGACGAGAACGGAGGAATATGGGCTGCTACACATCTCGGACTTGTATATATTCCTAATGCTAAGAATCCTAATGTCTTCAAGGTTTTTAACGACAAACAAGGGTTGAAGGATAATCATGTTAGGGCATTGGTGCAAGACCGGATGGGAAATATGTGGTTGAGTACTTTTTCAGGAATAGCATGCTTCGATGTTAACAAACAGAAATTCTATAACTTCGATTACAAAAGTGGTATTCCAATGGGAAACTTTGTCGTTGGAGCCGCTGCAGTGTCGTCAGCAGGAATGGTTTATTTCGGTTCGCCGAGCGGTATATGCAGTTTTAATCCACAAGTGATTCAACAACAGGACAAAGTGTCGCCAGTTGAGATAATTGATTGCGAGAGAATTGAGAGCCAAACGGATAAGGGCAAGAAGCTCATAATCGAACCCGATGAGCATGGTAAAATTGTAATGAAATACAACGAAAACACGTTTCGTATTGCTTTCACCATGCGTGACTATTCGCAAAACATGCTCGTGGACTATTCCTACAAGATGGAAGGACTCGATGATGAATGGTATACCGATAGCGACAATGGAGTGGTGTTCCGTAATCTTGATCCTGGTGAATATACTTTTATTGTTCGGGCGAAATTGAAAAACCAAGATTGGAATGAGGCGAGTATTGCCCAACTTACAGTATGTGTTGAACCGCCACTTTGGCTTACATGGTGGGCAAAGACATTGTATATCCTTATAGTGGTAGGCATTATATATTATATTATGCGCTCCTATAAAAACGAGGTTAAGTTGAGAAGTTCTTTGGAGAAAACCAAGTGGGAAAGTCAACAAAAAATAGAAATGAACGAAGACCGCTTACGTTTCTTTACCAATATAACCCACGAATTGCGTACACCTCTTACCTTGATAATGGGACCACTTGAGGACTTAATGGCAGATAGCAGACTGCCGGAAGTGTTGCAGAAGAAGGTAAAGAGTATACACACGAGTTCTGTAAGACTGCTTGACTTGATTAACAAAATATTGGAATTCCGCAAGACGGAAACGCAAAACCGAAGACTCTCTGTGGCACGTGCAAATCTTTGTGTAGCAGTAGGGGAGATAGGTTCACGCTTTAAAGACCTAAACCGTAACCCAAAGCTTAGGATTGAAGTTAATATGCCGGAGACTCCCGTGGAGATATTTTTTGACTCAGAGGTTATAAGTACTGTTGTTAACAACCTTATGTCGAATGCCATAAAGTATACGCAAGACGGTTGTGTGGCTCTTTCTCTGAAAGTTGCCAACAACAGAGTGGCAATTGTCGTTTCAGACACAGGATATGGCATAAGCAAAGAAGCTTTGCCTCATATTTTTGAACGTTATTATCAGGCGAAAGGTCTGCATCAAGCTTCCGGCACGGGCATAGGATTGGCTCTTGTAAAGTCGCTTGCCGAACTCCACCATGCTTTGCTGACAGTAGATAGTGTGGAAGGCAGTGGTAGTACGTTCACTTTCTCACTTGATATGCATGAAACTTATCCTGACGCTCTGCATAAGGATGACGACAAGGAAAAGATAAAGACTGAACCGGATTCTGACATTGAGAGTAATGCAGATGGGGAAGAGCGGAAAGACTTTCGACCTGTAGTGCTCATTGTGGAAGATAATGATGACATCCGTATGTATATCGACGAGTCGCTCCATGAAGATTACCGCATATTGCAGGCTCGCAACGGAAAGGAGGGTTGCGATATGGCTTTCCTTAATTCGCCAGATATTATTGTAAGCGATATCATGATGCCTGAGATGGATGGCATAGAAATGACGAAAATTCTAAAGAATGATATGCGTACGAGTCATATTCCTATTATAATCCTTACAGCCAAGACCAGTACGCAAGACCAGGAAGAAGGCTACGACAGCGGTGCTGACTCTTATCTGATGAAGCCGTTCAGCGCTCATCTGCTTAACAGCAGAATACGCAACATTATGTCTGGTAGACGTCGCTTAGCTGAGATTATATTACAACAAAGTGTTTCGCTTGGCAATACGGCAGCAGTTTCTATGACTGGCGGAATGAATGGAAAAACGACAGAAATTCTTGATGCTGGCGAATTTAGCGAAAATGATGCTGATGCTATGGAGAAAAACAACGTGCAACAAACACCGGAGCTTAGTCCGCTTGACAAAAAGTTTATGGATAAGTTGAATGCGTTGATCAATGAGAATATAGCTACCGAGGACATTGACATCGCTTTCATGACTGACAAGTTTGCCATGAGCCATTCCACTTTCTACCGCAAGGTGAAGGCATTAACTGGTGTCAGTGCCAACGAATACATTCGTAAGGTGAAATTGCAGCGTGCTATGGAGTTGTTGAAAACTGGCGAGTATAATGTTACCGAGGTGTCTATGATGACAGGTTTCAATAATATAGGCTACTTCCGCCGTAGCTTCAAGAAAGAGTTTGACATTACTCCGTCGGAAGTATTGAAAAAATAAAAAAAGGCAGATGGACAATTATCCATCTGCCTTTTTAGAATACCGTTTTATATTTGCTCTCGCTCTTTATTGCCACGATGGCAAGTATTATTGATATAGCGAGCGGTATAGGGTAAACAAACTGTGGGATATGCGAGAGGTCGAAGGTGGCGATAAGCTTCATTATCCTTATCATGTATGACAGGATTATTCCAACAATATCCTTGCCACTATACCATTTGATGTCGGCATTTGCCACCGAGAAAATGATAAAGGCTATACCGAGCAAGCTGCAGACGATAGTCCAGAGATGCGAGAGTCTCAACATCTTTTTGTTTTCAAGTCTTTCGATACTCTGCATAACATTGTCAGAGAATCCATTGTCTGGAATCTCCGCATTTCGAGCGTTTGCAAAAAACTCATTCAACAATATTTCGTTATTATCTTCCTTCATATCCGTTATTCCTTAAATAAGTTGTAAGTTTCTCTTTTCCTCTATACAGATGCGACTTTACCGTCCCCTTCGGCATTCCGGTGATACTTGCTATTTTGTCTACGGGCTGTCCGTCTATGAGTTGCAGCGTTATGCAAGTTCGTTCCTCCGGTTTCAGTATTGCGAGAGCCTTAAGAATGTCCATGTTCAAGGCGCTGTTGTCGTTTCCTCCGCTGGAGCGTGTCGCTATGGCTGGCGTATCCACATCCTCCGTCAGGTGATGACTGCGTCGGTAGTCGTAGTGCACGTTGTATGCAATTCTCATTATCCAAGTAGAGAACGACGACGAGCCGCGGAACTTCCCGATATTTGTGTAAGCCTTTATGAACGTCTCCTGTGCAAGATCGTCGGCAAGTTGTGTATCGCCTACGGTCAGTCCGAGCAGAAACCGCCTCACTTGCGACTGATATTTGTGCAACAGCGTGTCGAAGGCACGCTTGTTGCCAAATACCGCCACTTGCGTAACAAGAGTTATATCATTCATAATTCGAATTTAAAGTTTAAAATTTAGAGTTCTTCTCGCTTCGCTGTGATTAAGAGTTTAGAGTTTTGAATTCTCTTCCTCTTCACAATTATCCTCTTTCCTATCTGCACTTTCAGACAAGTTGCAAGCATCCTCCCCCTTGGGGGAGTTAGAGGAGGCTGGACCTATTCCCTTCTTCGTTGTCCATGCAATAACAGCCTGCCCTGCACCATAGAATGCAATTATGAATCCTATTCCAGTACACATTCTGCTATGAACAAATATAGAGAATATCACGATACCGATTCCGAGGAACATCTTTTTTACTCCCTTCTCCCAAAGTCCCTGGTCATTAGGCTGTTTGTTGCTTTTTGTGATATCTTGTGGTATGGGCTGTCCGTTTTTTAGAGCAAGTTCTGCAAGTCTGATTTTCTGGTTGCGAGATTTTATGATGTAGTAGATAATAAGTCCGATAATCAGCACTGGGGCGAGGAAGAATATGATAAATATGGCAGAAATAGGAATGAAAGCCTTTCCCATTATATCGCTGAGCGCATCAAAATTACTTTTGTGTTCTGTCCAGTCATCATCATATATACCTGTCGTGTCCATGTCTGCCGTATCCATGTTAGCTGTATCAGAGAAGGCAACGATAGCTGTAGTATTCTTTGTATTACCGTTATTGTCCGTCTGCGAGTTGATTTTCATGCTTGCAACAGGAGTGTGACGATGGTGTTGTGCCATTGTTGGCATTGATGCAGAGATAACAAGTCCTGCAATGATTGTAATTAAAATCTTTTTCATATCTTTTTCTGTTTTTATTTCTTTATTTGTTAGACGAAATGAGACTGGTGTTTGGTTGCATTTATAATGAAAAAATGTACTATATGTTTTTTAGTGGTATTCATTTTTAATTGTATATGCGGATTCTTTTGCAAAAAAAGCAATTTTTTAGTAATTTTACGACAAAATTAAAATGAATAAATGTTATGTATATGATAAAGAAAGACGAACGATGGCATGAGAATTATAAGCAGCTTTATAACTATGTGGTAGAACATCATCAGTTCCCTGATAAGAAAAAAGTAGAGAACCGACGTTTGTTAAACTGGTGGAAGTATAATAAAAAATGTATCAAAGAAGGAAAACTTGATGACGATAGGGTAAAGATGCTTGATGAACTTAGCCGAATGAGAACAATTCACCTGTAGTAAGACCCTAATGTAGGTAAAACCATAAATGCCCTTCTCATTTATTTCGCATATATAATAAGGTACAAAAGTATAACTTTATCGTCATAATATTACTATGATTAAATTGCGCAATTTTATATTATTATCAGTATTGTTCGGGGGTATGATACTCCCCGATATGATGATAGCACAAAAACGCTATCAAGTAGGAGTGTGCGACTGGATGGTTTTGAAACGCCAGAAACTTGGCGAGTTCAAATTGGCACGCGAACTTGACTGTGACGGAATAGAGATGGATATGGGCGGATTGGGTAAACGCGATTCTTTTGACAATAAGATGCGTGATCCCAAAATGGCAAAACTCTTCCGCCATACAGCAGACAGTCTTGGCGTAAAAGTTGGAGCGGTTGCAATGTCGGGATTCTATGGACAAAGTTTTGCTAAGAAAAAAACTTGGAGATGGCTCATAGAAGACTGCTTGAACACGATGGATATAATGGATTCGAATGTGGCTTTCCTTCCACTCGGAGGGTGTGGTAACAATTGGACAGATTCTGTACAGCTGAGAAAAGAAATCGTTGAGCGGTTGCACCAAGCAGGCGAGATGGCAAAAAAGCGTGGAAAGGTGATAGGTATTGATACCCCTCTGGATGCCAAGGGAAATAAAAAACTCTTGAAAGAAATCAACTCGGAGGGTATAAAGATATTCTATAAGGTTCAGACAGCAGTAGAGAATAGACGTGATATACCGAAAGATCTGAAAAAACTCGGTGCGAAGAATGTGTGTGCAATTCATGCAAGTAACACTGATGGAGTTTGGCTTCGTAACGACAAGGCTGTTGACATGCCTAAGATAAAAGTTGCTCTCGACAAACTTGGATGGACAGGATGGCTCTTTGTGGAACGTAGCCGTGATGTGAATCATGTGCGCAACGTGAAGAAAAACTATGGTGAGAACGTAAAATATCTAAAAGAAGTATTTAAATAATATGAAAAAGTTTTTTGTTATAGCTGTAGCTCTGCTGGCAATGAACTCTATGTCGGCAAGTGCAATAGAACTTGATACAAATGGGCGTGATGCAAAATATGTGGAAACAATTCTTCAGCGTTCAAAGAAAGTTACAGATGCTTTGAATATTACAGGTACAGCAAAAGGGAAACAGGTGCTGAACATTGTGGCAAACCGCTATTTCAAACTTAACGACATATACACGGAGCGCGACAGCATAAAGACTGTTGCAAAAACTTTATCGGGTGAAGCAAAGAAACAAAAAATGGAATATGCAGAGATGTTGAAGGATCAGAAACTGTATAAGTCGCATTTTGGTTTCATTGCCGACCTTGCCGTGTATCTTACGGATGCAGAGGTGGAGACTGTTAAGGATGTGCTGACGTATAATGTAGTGAAAGTTACTTACGATGCACAGTGTGACATGATTCCAACGTTGAAAAAAGAAGAGAAGGTGCAAATATTGGCTTGGCTCAAAGAGGCAAGAGAATATGCTATCGATGCTGAAAGCTCAAAGAAAAAACACGAGGCATTCGGAAAATACAAGGGAAGAATAAACAACTGGCTCTCAAAGCGAGGATATAATTTGACCAAGGAACGCGAAGAATGGGCTAAGAGAGTTAAGGCAAGAGGAGGAACATTATAGAAAATAAATGAAGATGAAAAATAAAACTAATTTCAATTTTCTTCCTTTGGGAAGATTAGGATTGGCTTCAGCTGCTTTGCTTCTCGTTGCCTCTCCTGTTAATGCTCAGAAGAACGGTATAACGGATACTCAGAAGAGTAAGTTTGCTGTGGTGTCATCAACACCTGTGAGTGCAGTAAAATGGACTGGTGGCTTTTGGGGCGAACGCTTTGGAGTATTCAGTGGAACATCAGTTCAGAGTATGTGGGAAACATGGAAATCTGACAAAGGGCATGGATGGAATAACTTCCTTATCGCTGCTGGTGAGAAAAAAGGAAAACGCCACGGACCTCCATTCCATGACGGTGACATGTATAAATGGCTTGAGGCTCTTACTGCAGTTTATGCTGTAAACAAAGACCCTGAAGTAGGAAAAATAATGGACCGTTTCATTGAGCTGATACAAAAATCACAGCGTGCTGATGGATATTTGCACACTCCGGTAATCATTGCCGAGATGAACAAACAGCAGAATGCAAAGGAAGAGGCAAAGGAAAATGCTACGATAGGAACAAAAGTTGGAACTGGAAAGGATGGTGCTTTTGGCAACCGCCTGAACTTTGAAACTTATAACCTTGGGCATCTTATAACTGCCGGTATTATGCACAAGCGTGCTACTGGCAAAACAACACTCTTCAACTGTGCGGTGAAAGCTGCCGACTTTTTGTATGATTTCTATAAGAGAGCATCAGATGAGTTGGCACGCAATGCAATATGCCCCTCACACTATATGGCAATTGCTGAAATGTATCGTGAAACCGGAAATCCAAAATACTTGGAATTGTCTGAGAAGCTTATCGATATACGTGGAAAAGTTGAAAACGGAACTGACGACAATCAGGATAGAGTGCCGTTCCGCGAGCAGTACAATGCCATGGGGCATTCTGTACGTGCCAACTATCTTTATGCAGGCGTGGCAGATTTGTATCTTGAAAGCGGAGAACAACAACTAATGAAGAACTTAGAGTCGATATGGAACGATATAGTTACCAGAAAGATGTATATAACAGGGGCTTGTGGTGCTCTATATGATGGAACGTCACCTGATGGCACCGATTATACTCCGGATAATGTGCAGAAAGTTCATCAAAGCTATGGGCGCCCATATCAGTTGCCTCATTCAACTGCCCATAACGAGACTTGTGCAAACATCGGAAACCTGTTCTTCAATTGGCGAATGTTTTCTGCCACAGGCGAAGCTAAATACACAGACATCGTGGAAAACTGTCTTTATAACAGTATTTTGTCAGGAATTAGTCTTGATGGAAAGAAATATTTCTATACAAATCCGATGCGCATATCAAAGGATTTGCCTTATAAACTGCGCTGGCCTAAAGAGCGCACTGAATATATAAGCTGTTTCTGTTGTCCGCCAAACACGTTGCGCACCTTGTGTGAAGCACAAGACTATGCTTACTCTATAGGACAGAAAGGTGAGATTTATGTAAACCTATATGGTGACAATACATTGAAAACAACTATAGATGGCATTGGCGAAATCGTTCTTTCTCAGAAAACAGACTATCCTTGGGATGGAAAGGTGAGCATCACTGTTGATAAACTAAAAGGAAAGAAAAACATTAAATTTAAATTGCGTGTTCCGGAGTGGTGTACGGAAGGAGCTGAGGTTACTGTCAATGGTACAAAGAAACAAGTGCTTGATGATGAAGCTGGAAAGTATCTCATAGTTGAAGCTTTATGGAAAAAAGGTGATGTGCTGACTATCGATATGCCTATGCGTACACGTCTTGTTGAAGCTAATCCTCTCGTAGAGGAGAGTCGCGGACAGGTTGCTGTTCAGCGTGGACCTATTGTTTACTGTCTTGAGAGCACAGATCTTGGCGGATTGTCAATAGATGATATAGCCATTCCGCTCGATGCAAAGTTTACTCCTGTTGACATGACTATTGACGGGAGCAAAATAAAGGCACTTGAGGGTGAGGTTATTAACAGAAACGAGGCTTCATGGAAAGGACAGCTATATCGTGAGGCAACAGCAAAGAAAAACATGGTTAAGGTTCGTCTTATCCCTTATTATGCTTGGGGAAACAGAGGAAAAAGTGAAATGACGGTTTGGATGCCGGTTGGACTTTAATTTTAGATTTTAAAACGTGCTCCCCTTCGAAAAGACAGGGGAGCATATTATTATAATATGTATATTATGAAGAAAATATCAGCTATAGTCTTGTTTACGGCACTTGCCGCAACTGCGTTTGCAACTGATATAGTGGTTAAACCTGGACCATATGCCATTGAGAATGCGTTGCAGCAGGCTCGCGAAGAGCGTAGACTGAATGGAGTAGAAGACGTTTGTATCAAATTGCAGTCAGGAACTTATCGCTTGAATCAGTCTATCGTTGTAAGACCTGAAGATAACGGAACCCGTATCATTGCAGAGGGTAAGGTGGTGATTAACGGTGGAGTGAAAATTACAGGATGGAAGAAACAAGGCAACATGTATGTTGCCGATGTTCCAGAGTTTAATGGCAGACCATTGGAATTCCGACAGCTTTGGGTGAATGGAAAGAAAGCCGACAGGGCAAGAGACGTGGAGGATTTCGAGAAAATGTATCGTATACGCAGCATTGACAAAAAAAATGAGATTCTTTATGTACCAGCTGCTGCGGTAAGGAAAATACAGAATGCTAAGCATGCAGAGATGGTTATACACGAAATGTGGTGTGTGGCAAACCTAAGAGTGAAAAGCGTAAAGATACAAGGTGACAGTGCTGCCGTTACATTCCATCAGCCAGAAAGTCATATACACTTTATGCATCCATGGCCATCGCCAATGGTAAAAACTGACGGACATAATTCGGCATTCTATCTGACTAACGACAAAGCTTTGCTTGATACTCCAGGAGAGTGGTATCTTGATGCCAAAGAGCAGAAAGTGTATTATATTCCGCGAAAGGGAGAGAACATGGCAAAGGCAGATGTTGAGGTTCCAGCTGTTGAAACTCTGATGAGGGTGGAGGGCACACCCGACAATCCTGTAAAAGATGTAAAATTCCAAGGGGTTACATTTAGTTATGCCACATGGATGCGTCCGTCTATAGCTGGTCATGCACCACTTCAAGCTGGAATGTATATGACTGAGGCTTATAAGTTGCGTCCAAAGATGATTCGCCCAAATGGCGATCATAAGCTTGACAATCAAGGATGGGTAGGC
The DNA here is from genome assembly GCA_934217675.1 of uncultured Prevotella sp. Taxonomy (GTDB): domain Bacteria; phylum Bacteroidota; class Bacteroidia; order Bacteroidales; family Bacteroidaceae; genus Prevotella. The sequence continues at coordinate 10,461 of CAKQCV010000041.1, forward strand.
AGACCAGCTGCTGCAGTTACCGTGAGTTGTGCAGAGAATGTTGATTTTAATGGATGCACATTTGAGCATTGTGCTTCAACAGGAGTTGAATTCTACCAATATACAAAGGGTGGAAAGATTTCAAGATGTACTGTGCGCGACATCGGCGGAAATGGTATTCTTGCAGGAGGTTTCGGACCTGAGGCGCATGAGGCTCATTTGCCTTACAACCCTTCCGACAGCAGGGTAATATGTACCGGACTGACTATCGATAATAATCTGATTACAGATGTAACCAATGAGGATTGGGGATGTGTTGGTATTGGAGCCGGATTCGTGAGGGATATAAAAATATTGCATAATGAGATAAGTGAGGTTTCATATACAGGAATCAGTATGGGATGGGGATGGAATCAACAGCCTTGTTCTATGGCAAACAATCTTGTTCAAGGAAATCTTATCCATCATTATGCAAAGCATATGTATGACACTGCAGGAATATATACGCTTGGTTCACAGCCTCATTCGCTTATTGAAGGGAATGTGGTCAGAGACATATATTCTCCGGGATATGCTCATGATCCAAACCATTGGTTCTATCTTTATACTGACGAGGGATCTTCGTGTATCACGGTTAAGAATAATTGGACACCAACGGAGAAATATCTGAAGAATGCTAACGGACCTTGTAACAATTGGGAGAATAACGGTCCAGCTGTAGCCGATAGCATCAAGGCGAAGGCAGGCATTGAATTAATGTAAACAATAAATATTATGGTATGTTTATGACTCAGGCTGCTCCATACAGGGCATCTTGGGTCATATTTATTATTTTGTATGAGTAGGAAGGACAGGATTATTTCTTTTTTATGGCAGCATGTATTGCTGCTTATTTCACTTTTCATAATGACTATGGGAGTTGCTGTCTGTGTGCGCAGCATGCTTGGATCGAGTGTTATATCAACATTGCCGTATGTTTTTGAAACGGCAGGAAAACTGAAACTTGGTGTGCCAGAGCTTACTATCGGACAGTATACTTATATTATGAATGCTATTCTTGTGGTGGGGCAGATTCTTGTGCTTCGAAGAAAATTCGAATTGGTACAGTTGTTTCAGCTGCTTGTAGGATTTGTCTTTGGTTCTTTGATAGATATTAATATGATTATCACCCAATGGCTTATCCCTGCTTCACTTGCAGAGAAAATAGTTTCGCAAGTTATTGGCTGTACTGTATTGGGAATCGGAATAGCTCTTGAAGTGCGTTGTGGTTCTGTTACGATGCCTGGCGAAGGCTTTCCTGTAGCTGTCAGTGCTGTAACAGGGATTGATTTTCCTAAGGTGAAAATCGTTGTAGATACATTGTTGGTTGTTTTGGCAGTTGCTTTTTGCTATGTGTTTTTTGGTGCCTGGCAATGGTATATTGTTGGAATAGGAACATTGTTTGCTATGGTTTATGTTGGAATGGTTGTTCGTATAGCAGGAAAGCATCTTGGCTGGTTTGACAGAATTCTTGCATATCGTCCAGGATTCAGACGATACGTTTATGGCTTGGCACGGTTGCTGTTTAAAAAGTAGATGCTATGTTAAGACAAAGTAATATAATAAAAAATAGGAAGAAAACGAAATTCGTTTCCTTCCTATTTTGTTATATTGTTTTTTATTTAACTCTATTTTGTTATCATCCTAATATTCGTCTCTGCTACCCACGAACCTGTTGCTGATAAAACAGCAAACAGGGGTGACTAACACAAATCAAACAACTAACCTTTACCTAAATCTATTAAACTAACTTATCAATTAAAATCAAGTCATCAACGACTTAAAATGAAAACATTCTCTCAAACTTCAATTTCTATGACTATCTCATAATAATCATCTTATAATACCTATTTTCCTTTGTTATCCTTCTTTTACCTTTAATAAGGCTCTAAAACAATCTTTTCTTACCTAAATACCTATTTTTCGTTATCCCTAATCTTTGTTTACCTTCTAATACCTTTCTTTTTGTTATCCCTAATCTTTGTTTACCTTCTAATACCTTTTTGTTATCCCTAATCTTTATTTACCTTCTAATACCTTTTCGTTATCCCTAATCTTTATTTACCTTCAGACATTAAATGTCATTTCGTTATCCTTAATCTTTAATCTTTACCTCTAATGACTTTATCCTAATCCTTTTATTTAGGAATCTTCATCTTTGTCTTTTTCCTTTTGACAATGCAAAGGTACGCATTGTTTGCGCACACAACAAGTAAAAACATGCTTTTTTATATGTTTTATAACATAAATTGATATAAGTCAAGTGAAAACGTTTGCGAACACAGCGCATTCCTGCAATAGTTGTCGTTGGCTTCTTTTCCGCAGGGCAAAATGCTTTAGAAGTCATCTATTGTCATCGTAATTTGCGGTGATATGTAGAAGAAGACAACCGAATTACTTACTGTAAATTATCGATCAACATCCATTAGCTTCGATTTTGCAGTTTCAATGGCAGTAAGTTTTAATTCATCCTCACCATCCAAATCGCTTAGAATTTTGTCAGCAAGCCAAAGGGTGAGCATTTCCTTTTCGTCTACTTTGAAGTATGTTGCCATTTGAATTACTTGGTTTCTCTTTGCTCGTCTGTCACCACGTTCTATCTTGCTAAACATGGGTGTGTCTATTTCCAAGTATGCAGCCACTTGGCGTTGCAATATTCCTTGTTCGTCTCTAAGAGACCTTATTTTGTTTCCTAATAGCATACTCTATATATTTTAAGTTCAACTAAATCGATTATATTTTCGATATAATCCGCTATAAATAGTAGTTTTCACTATAAATTATTGCTCAGAGGTTAGATAAAAACATTTTTATTCATTAGCTGTGGCATGTTTGTACATCCATTTCCCTCGGTAAATTCTGATGAGGAAGATGGCGCCACGGAAGATAAGCTCCGTTGCCATGGCAAACCACACACCTGCAAGACCGTATTTTGGAGCAAGATATGCTGCAAGCGAAAGGCGGATGAGCCACATGCTGCCAAAGTTCATCACCGATGGAATCTTTGTGTCGCCAGCACCTATGCAGATGCAGTTGCCCACGATGGCGGCGGCAAACATAGGTTCGGCGAATGCCTCAATGCGTAGGGCACCGATACCAAGGATACGTATTTCGTTTACAGGAGTCATTACACCAATCATTTGCGGTGCGAAAACATACATCACTGTTCCCATAACTGCCATTATAACCATGCCGAGGGCGATTGTCATGTATGCAAATCGCTTTGTCAGGTCGCGACGGTTAGCACCGATACTCTGTCCGATAAGCGTTGTTGCAGCTTCACCTATGCCGTATCCAGGCATATAGCAGAGACTCTCTGCCGTGATGGCAAAAGTGTTGGCTGCAATTGCGAAGTTGCCGAGAGGGGCAACAATCATAGTGCTCACAATTTGTGCGCCACTCATTAGAATATACTGCAGTGCCATTGGGCTGCTGATGCGCAATGCGCTGAGCATAAAGTCGCCACATGGGCGCCAAATCCATTTTTCACCTTTCAGTGATATCATCGGGGCATGTCGGGCTGCAATCCAGATAAGGGCGACACCTGTGATGAGAAATGCCACCGCTGTGCCGAGGGCGGCACCTGGCAGTCCCATGTTAAGTCCTGGTATATGTATGTTCATACCCAGGATATTGACATATCTCGATGGGAAAATGGCAATGAAATTGAAAATCACATCAAGAATGCACATTGCTATGCTCATCATGCTTGGCACCTTCATGTTGCCGGAACTCTTGAGCATTGCAGATGCCATCATACCTATCATATATATAGGTAGAGAGGAGCAATATATAATAAAATAACTTGTAGCCAGTGGTGCAATGTCGGCACCTCCACCAAGCCAATACGGCAATGGTTTAGCAATGCAAACACACAATGTGGTGAGGACGAATGCCATAGCTGCAAGAGTCATTAATCCAAGTCTGAACACCTGTCGTGTTTTTCGCATGTCGTTAGCTCCGATAAAGTGGGCTGCCTGGACGGAAAATCCCATTATCGTTGCGTTTGCGATACCTCCGAAGAGCCAGGTTGTAGACTCGATAAGTCCGATAGCTGCCGATGCTTTTGCACCGAGCGAACCTACCATTGAGGCATCAATATAGAACATAAGAATAGATGACAGTTGCGAGAGGATAGATGGGATACTGAGTTGAACGATAAGTTGCAGTTTCTCTCTATCAGTCATCGACTTGCCGTTTCGTATCTTTGCCAGAAGTTTGTTCTCTTTCTGTGCCATGTCGTTGTTTATTGTAAAATATGCTAATATTATTCTTCTGTTACCTGTGTGTTTGGAGCGGCTTGTCCTTTAGCCTTCTCCCTCTCCATATCAGCCTTCGACTTGCTCTTTATCACGAGCCATACGCCGAGGCATACGAGCAGAATTGCGATACCCTTCTGTAGTGTCATCACTCCCATGCCTGTAAGTATGCTCACCGTAACGCTTACGGCAGGCTGCACGTAGTTGTATACACCTACAACCGTAGGGCGCAAAGTGCTTTGTCCTACCATCATCAGAATATATCCGAGATAAGTTCCGAAGAATACCACGAACCCGGTTTCCAGCCATGTCTGTGTAGGTACGGCAGCAAAACCGATAGATACAACATGCGGTAGAGTGAATGGTAGTATCATTAGCGAAGCCCATGTGAACATCCATTTATTTACTGTTATTACGGAGTATTTTCTTACCAGCTTGCTGAAAAGGGCTAAGTATAGTGCAAATGACAATTGGGCAGCCATGCACAGAAGGTCGCCGCGAAGATCGCCAACCTTGTCGCTTGTGGCAGAAGCACTCGACAGCACGAGTGCCACAGCTCCTGCACATCCAAATAGTACTCCTAATGCTTTTTTCCCTGTGATAGGTTCTTTAAGGATGATGGCCGAGAGTATCATTGCAAAAATAGGCATTGATGTAGTTACAACGCTTGAATTTATTGGAGAAGTTATGCTTAGTCCAACAGTGTAGCAACACTGGTTTGTTACAAGTCCAAGTATTCCAGCTCCTATCAGCATAAGCTTGTCGTGGGTTGGTACATGCTCTTTGGCAGTAAATAGAGAAGTTATCCAAAACAATATGGCACCTCCTGCAACACGAAACGAAACCATGTCAAGACCAGTTATGCCATGGGTCATGGCATCTTTTCCCAATGGTGCCATAAGCCCCCAAAATGCGCATGCAAAGAATATACATAAATGCGCAATTAACGGACGATTATTATTCATCTTATTTAAATAAAATTTGTATTAATGGATGCAAAGGTACTTATTTTTGATAATATACTTTATCTTTGTCTTTGCTTTTTTATTTCTTAACTTTAACAAACAATTTTGATAGTAAGGTGGAAGCATAGATCGTCAGAATATGTTCATAATAATTTAAAATTCTTATTTATCCCTCATCTCTCACTTTTCTTAGTGTAAATATCTTATAGTCAGAGTGTTTAGAGCAGTGAGGGATGGGTGAGAGATAAAAACGTCACTCCATTTACCTTATGTATACAGTGCGGTATGGCTGCACCATTGATGCATCATGCTTGCCCTGTTTGTATCCTGTCGCTTTTACTGTATTTTGTCGTGTGAGTTCTGTTTCACATGAAGTAGCCTGGTTTCTACCTCATCCCTCACATCCCTCATATCATCCCTCACTGTGTTAACATGCTGATTATGAGTAATATAAAGTTAAGAAAAGTGAGGGATGAGGGATAAAGGAGTTTAAAATATTTATATTATTTGAGTAATACATTTTAATGTATAGTACACATCTGATGTGCCTATAGTATTACAGTTCTTTCGATATTTCATGAAAAAATATCGAAGAGTTGTTATGAATTAATATATTTTATGTATATATTTGCAAAAAAAATACAGTAAGTCATTAATTTTATTAGACTTGTTATTTAAGATAAAACCATTGTTATGAATAAAAAACTTTCATTTTGTAGCTATAGGAATATACACGATATAGAACAATACTGGATAGAACTTGACAGAAAAGCAATAGAAATAGACTGTAGGTATATTTGTTATACGTATTACCAGACTTATGAATGGAATGAATTTCTTTATAATTATATTTCCAAAGGACTGAATACATTGACAGCTACAATAAATTATGATTTGGTGTTGCTTGACGATAAGCCTTTTGCCATTATTCCGATGGTTGTTACACGCTTATCCAAGAAGGCAAGGATACCTTCATGTCGTGTTGCTGGTGTGCTCAATATGGCTTGTCCGTATGTTGATGATTGCTGTGATGAAATCATGTCGGCAATAGTAAGGTGGTTTATAGATAAACATAGAGTAAAATTGAGCTTCGCTGATATTCCAGAGATTACTCCGTTAGGCAAGATTGTGGAGATGTTTGGTGTTGATGTTAAAGATCGTACAAGTTATCATGTGCCGTTATCGCAGTTCGCAACCCACGATGAATATGTTTCGTCGCTGCACAAGAACATATATAAGAATATAAGAAAAGCTTATAACCATCTTAAAACTGATGGTAAAGACATTGAACTTAAACATTTTGATAAGCATAACATGCCTGCACGCAATTACATGTATGCATTATGGAAACTGTATTTCAAGCGTAAAATGGCATGGAGGCATAAGAGAATCAGTATGTTGTCAACGGTAGTCAATAGTTTGAAGTCTGTTATGGAAACGACTTTTGGTTGTGCAACCCAAAGTCTGAAGAAGCTTGATGCCACAGAGATATATGTTCTGGAGATAGACCATGCACCGGCAGCCTTTATGATAGTTTACCGTCACCGTCGGCATCTCCTCATGCCCAAGCTTGCCATCGACACTGTCTATAGCCGTTACTCTCCAGGCATTTTACTTATTTTGGAGGCTACAAAGGAATGGATGAGTGAGGGAATTGTTGATTTCGACATGTGTCGTGGCGATGAGAGATACAAAAAGGAGATGGGAGGCGTAAATGAACCGCTCTGCAGAATTGACAAGAGATTGAAATAAAGCTTAATTCAGCTTATCTTTGTCGTTATTTTATTTATACTAATGTATATTTGCACACAAGAAATATTATTTTTAGCATTATGAAAAAGAAAATTACAGCAGTGTGCATATTTATATGCTCCGCACTAACGGCGTTCGGACAGGAGAAAAGTATTGACGAAAGAATCAGTCTTGCCATGAACAATAGTGATTGGAGCGAGCTTAGAGAATTATACTACAAGGAGGGGCATAATCTGCAAACGCCATATCTGCACACTTTGTCGAAATTCTTTATAAGTCAGTTTTACAATCAGCCCGACAGTGCCATAACACAGGGCAATGTGATAATGGACAAATTACCATTGCATTCTTTATGGCAGAAGACTATTCTCGCTTGGGAAACAACGAGACGGCTTTCAAGATAATGCATAATCTGAACGAGGCATACAGAAAGTCGGGAGTAGAGCCATATCAGGCTTATGTAGGGTTTGAAGATGCTTATAGAATATTTTCTGAACAGCCCGCCTTTTCAGTTGTAAAACCGCAACACGACACTCATGCCGTTCTCTCTCTTTGCAAGTATGCCGACAGTAATTGCAAGACTCATTCAATGCTCAATATCTACACACAATTCAACGGCAAGGATATGAAGGCAATGTTTGATACCGGAGCTGGTATAAACATGATGACACGAGTAGTGGCAGAGAACGTCGGTGCAAGGATAATAAAGACAAAAGGGCTGGTGTTGTTTTATTTAAAGGTCTTGTGGATTGGAAAGCGGTAGAATAATCTCATAAGATTTGGTCTTTGGAAATAGTGAAACGGAGTCTAAAGAGTTTAAAGAATTAAATAAAAAGCCCCAAAGTCGCTTACATGCACTTTGGGGCTTTGTCATAAAGTAGTTTTTCTTATTCTATCGTCAGCTTGTCGAAGAGCATTTTGTCGATGCCTTCGCCTGAGAGTCTCACCTTGTAGCTACCAGCATTGGTCTGAGTGCCTGTGGTGATGCTCGTGTTGCGACGCTTGGTCTTCTTTTCCGGAGTCTTCACAAAGGTGATGTCGTCTTCCTTGTATACAACACCGTTTAGGTCGGTAATCTTAACATGCAGCGTGCGCTCCTTTTCTGGATTGTAGTAGCGGAAGCGCAAGGCATACACCTTTGCCACACCAACGTTATACTCAAAGGTCATCACACCCTTGTGGAGGATTCCTTCTGCCGTTATCGCACTGTTGGTCTTAGGTGGCAGCAAACTATCTGGTGTTGTGGCATAAGTCTCCTTCTCGAAGTCAGTCCACATAGTCTTGCTTTCTTTCGATGGCTTTACAACAACAGGTTTCATGTCGTGGTTCTTTGTAGCCACGGCAATAGCTGAAATGATAGCCTGACCGGCATTAACTTTCGGGAAATCAATTTTTATCTCCTTGCCCGTGTTATTGATATAGAGCACACGTTTGTATGGTTTGCCGTAGCGAGCCTGAGCCCACAGGTCGAGGTCGTGTATATAAGTGCTGTCGTTTACAGCCACATCGAACATACGCAATCCCTCGTAATCGGTCGCCTCTGATGCTCCTCTGCCATACCAAGGTTCCACGAAGTACAGTTCAACGCGATAGTCGCCAGGTTCTGCAGGAATAGAGTAAGATAGCAGATGTCTGCCGAAGCGAGACGTGCGGAACAATGGCGAAGCGAATAGAGTAGGTGAGAACGTCTGACTTGCTTCATAAGGACTCGTCTCCTTTTTAAACTTGCTTCCCCATGATGTAGACCAGTTGATATTGTCCTGCATCCATGTCAGCCCGTAGGAGTCGGTATAATCATCACCGCCACAGTTAATACGGGCAATATAGTTGTAGCCGTTCTCTGGTTTGATGATATCCTCATTCCATGCATGATAAGAAGTAAGGGCGAGAGAGTCTGCCACAGCCACTTTATTATGATAACCACGAGCAACGAGGGCATCACCGTTGAGTTTCACATTATAGAATTTGAATAGCGTAGTGTTTCCTTTCTTGTCAAGCGACTTCGTTTCGCTCCATGAACCGCACGACAGAGTAACCTTCTCGCAGTTGCTGTAAACACGGATGCTGTCTTCATGCAGAGCCGGCACGATATAAACTACAGGTTCCTTGTCGGCACCGATGTAGTGCGACTTATACATATAGAAAGCGTCTACCGGCTGTTCCCACGGAGTGAAGAGCCCCTTGTGGTTAAATGGTCCCACCTTGTCAATCAGACGGAAACCCTCCTCAGGTTGTCTTCTTCCAGGGTTGTCATGGCTCTGCAGCGTCCACAAGAACTGTCCGCAAACGCTGTCTTTAACGCTCTCAGCAAGTTGAACCTTGCGCTCTAAGATGTCGCATTGTTTCTCCTCTGTATAGCGCTCACCAGAATGGTTTCCAAGAGTGCGCCATGCACCATACTCACCGTTAAGAAGTTGGTCGTTGCGAGAAAGTTCCTTGCCGTAGTCTTCAAGTTTTCCTCCATACGTTCCGCTCCAGTTCTGCACCACATTCCAGTCTGTTCCCTCGCCGCCGTTGCAAGTGGTGATAAGACGCTGGGTGCCGCATGTAGGGTCAAGCTGGCGGATAATGTCAGAACATTCCTTTGCAAACTCTGCTGGGATAGTGCTCTCGTTCTGCAACCCCCACAATATTATAGACGGCGAGTTGCGACGCTCCTTCACCCACTGGATGAGATGACGCTTGAAACTCTCCTTAAATTGTGGAGTGTCATACCATATATGTGCAGAGAACTGCGGCCACCAAAGAATGCCGTTCTCGTCGATAATCTTCTTGTACAACAAGTTGTGTGGCTGGTGGGCATCGCGGAAGGCATTGAATCCAGCACCCATAACCTCTTTCATGCGAGCCTCAATCTGTTCGTTGGAGAAGGCATGACTCTGTCCGAAGAGATGCTCGTATTCGCATACACCATTGATAAACTCCGGTTTACCGTTAAGATAAAAACGCTTGTCGCCGTCTTTGCGAGTTAGTGGCCATGATATGCTGCGGAAGCCGAAAGGAGTGAGCAGGTCGTCGGTAGCCTTGCCGTTGCGCTTAATCATTGAATTGAGATTATACAGATATGGCTTCTCCATGGTCCAGCGTTTCACATCTTTTATTGCCTGTTGCTGGCGGATAATTTTTGTTTCGCCAGGCTGTAGCGAAACCTCGTCGGTGAGGCGCAATGCCTGTTTACCACTCTTCTCGGAGAGTTTGTTGATGAGTTGGAATGTGGCAGTCTCAGTGCCGTAGTTCTTAATTTCGGTATCAACAAACAGGCTGTCGCAGTTTTTGTTAGACCACACATGCACACCGAATGGTTCTATGCGCACCTTGTCGGTAATCTCCAACACCACAGGACGGAAAATGCCAAATGGCTGTGAGCCTTCGCTGAAGCCCCACTCTGAACTGCATCCACCGCAAACCCATGGCATATCGGTAATACCCTTTGGATGATTGATTCTAACCTCAAGTTTGTTCTCCTTGCCAGGCAAGACATTACCAGTAATGTCTATCGTTTCCGTTGTTCTGCCGATATCATAAGAACCGAGTTTCTTGCCGTTAAGAATAATGTCGCAGTAAGTGCCCACACCCTCAAAGCGCAGAAAATACTCCTTGTCCTCAATAGCAGGAGCAACAAATGATTTCTTGAACACAGCTTTGCCGTGTAGATTTCCGTGTTCCTTCTGCAAAGCTCCGTAATAGTCATCGAGATTAAACGGAATGTCTTTTGTGAAAGTCTCGCCATCGAATGAAATCTGCCACTTGTCGTTGAGGCTTACAGACGTGCGTTTGCCAACAGGTTCAGGAGCAGGGAAATTAACTTCACTCTTGCCCATCGGCACACTTGTGGCAACGGCAATGCCACGCTGCCCGCTGTTGTTCACGGCACAGTAGAAATGATAAACCACACCGTTGTGTTTCACCACATAACTCTTGTGGGCAAACATTTCGTCGTATGGTTTCGACGGAACGATAAGGTCCTCGCCTTGCCAGTCGTACCAGTGAATCATGTCGCGGCTACAAGCAAATGTGTTGTATGCGTAATATTCGCGAGTGGGGTTAAAAGCTGAGAAATAGAACATCACGAAGAGGTCGCCCATTTTTACGATTTGAGCATCGCCAGTGATGGTTCCGTCGGTGTCGTGGGCAAAAATAGGGTTAGCCTTATATCTTGTCCATTTCTTCATGTCGTTGGAGAAAGCAACGCCAATGCGCTCCCCCTTTGGATGAGTGGCATTTTTACCGCCAGCATTGTAGTACATTATGAACTGATAACCAAAGCGTTTCTTGTCCACTCTGTAGATAGTGCTCTTATACTGGGTCATGTATTCCCACCATTGTACATTTTTGTTGTTATACGATAGGGCAGGTTTGCTAAACGTTTCCCATGGATGAGCCTTTGTAATATCTTGTTTTGTTGATGCAAGACCGATACTCAGTGGAGCATTCACAGCTTCATATCCGGTGCCCTCGCCACCGATATACGTCATCCAATAGCGTCCCTTGTATTTTTCAATCTCGTAAGAGCCATCCCATTTATAGTCTATAAGTGCGGGGAAGCCGCCTCGCTGGTTTTTGTCCCACTCATTGCCGTTGCCATATTCAAGCACTCTGCCAAGTGTGTTCCAGTGCAGCAAGTCACAGCTCTCTGCGAGCCATGTTTCATATCCACGCCCATCGGTACCACTCTTACCATTGTAGCATACATAGGTCATATACCACTTGCCACCTTTTTGAAAAACTGTCGGACAGTCAATCTTATGATAGTTGTCAGTCGGTGCAACCACCATACCAAATTTATATGGAGTCCTTGCCGCCTCGTAAACGCGCTTCATCTCGGCTTGAGTGACAATTGTTGATTTTGCAGCCGAGCGGTTCTTCGTTCTGCGCTGTGCTGATGTAGTTATGGTAAACAGCGCAATGAAGGATAAAAGAAAATATAGTCGTTTCATATTATTATATTATTGGTAGAACTGGGAGTAATGGAAAAATGGGAGATATAAGACAAATATAAGCCTTATACCCCCATTTCCTGTTTTTTACATAAACAGCCAGTCAACTTCCGTTCCTGCTCCGTTGAGTTTAGCATCACGAATTTTTATCTCGCTGCCGGTAAATCCTGCTACCATAATGATTCCCTTTGGCAGATTAATCACGTGGTGTCCTGCCGGGAAATGATAGGCATGGATATTGGCGATAGGCATCTTTGAGAGAATCAGTCCGTTGCTGATGATAGGTTCCGCTTGTCCGTATTCGTTTCCAGTAGCATCGGTTTCGAGCTTCGGAGGACGTGCGAATTTTGTCTGGTCATCAACAAAGAAACCAACGAGAAGTTTTACAGGTTTCTTGCTTTCAAACTCTATGCTGATACCGTTTATGCGTGCTGTGTCGCGGTTGAGTACCAGAGCCCTCAGTCCTTCAAGTTCTGTGGCAAGAGTATCAACAGCCTCATCTCTATCTATAAATAGCTTCGCACCTTTCTTTAATGTTATAGTCTGATAATTGCTCAGCAGTTTTACATAGCCGTTCTTCTCATTTCCCTTGTATGAAAGGGCATCGGAAACTTTGGAAAAAGACTCTTTCTTGACAGCAGACTTATCAATAGAAGTCAAGCTCTCGATATTCTTTTTCAAGTTGTCAAGTTCCTCCTGATAAACAGGCATCATCTCTTTCCATGTGCTAAACTTGCCACCATCTCCACCGACAGGAATACGGCGTTGTGAGGTAAGCATACTGTTGGCATTATAGTATGTGTCCTTTGTCTTTTCAACAAGATCTTTGTAGTAGTCGTCACTTTTTTCAAGCAGCGGTACTGCTTTTTGGAGATATGCCACATTTTTCGACCACTTGTAATTTAACACCTGTTCGGCAGCAAGCACCTTATAGCTGAAAGAATATGCAAAGTCGCGATAGCAGTTCATGTCGTTCACCAGTCGCATGAACTCATCCTTATTCTTTGATATATTGTTAGACAATCCTTTGAGAGCTTCCACAGCCTTGTCGCCATGACTCACGCATTGTTTAACGATATCGAGAGGTAACTCGCCGATATGCTTCTCGTGTTTCCACTCCTTCTCTACATATTCGATAAGCTTCTCGCCGGTAGGACCGCAACTCTCGTAGAATCCTGGATATATTGTATATTTATAAGGATTTACAAGTTGACTCATCTTCATGCCGAGCAACAGGCACTGGCGGTTGCCCTCCGTAATACCAAAACGGCGCAAAAGCTTGGGAGCAATTTCTCCACTCTGGTCGTAAGCCTCGATTATGCGTCCGGCGGTTATGGTGTCAGTGCCATAAAAGTCGGCAAGCGTTTTTTTCCAATATGTTTTGTCTTCGCCGCGGTGACAGTTCCACGAATATCTTCCCCAAGCCTGATACCACATCCAGTCGCGGTCAATCTGCAGCTCGCGCTTTCCGTCTGGCAGCTTGTCGGCAGTATAAGGCCAGTCCCAGTAGTTTGCCTGTGGATACAGATGCAGTCCGTTGGCATGGTGCACATTGTGC
>CAKQCV010000042.1 GCA_934217675.1 uncultured Prevotella sp.
TTTGTATGCTGTATGCAGCAACTTCTGTCCACCTGTCCGTCATGTCACTTGTTTCTTACTCCATCTCTTACTTCTCCATCATATCCCTCACCCATCCCTCACCTTCCGGACATGTGGCGTACAGGGAGATTTCGGGACGTCTGGTGAGGGATGAGGGATAAATCAGAAAAACTTTTTATAATGTTCTTAACATTCAAATTCTGGTGCAGATACAATAATTTTCTTTCTGTTGCGTTATACTTTTACTATGCAATGGACAGACAGAATAAGACAGGTAAAGATATTTCTTGTGCTTGCAGCAGTTATTATTGCTGTTACATCTCTTTTTATCTCTAATCTTTTCGTAAAAGATCTTGCTAAGGAAGAAAAGAATAAGATGGAGGTATGGGCAGAGGCTATGCGCTCTTTCAATATGGCAGATGAAACGACAGACCTTGGTTTAGTGTTGAAGGTTATAAATGAGAATCATACTATTCCTGTGGTTGTGCTTGACTCTAAACATAATCCGCAGGTGTGTCGAAATCTTGCGATAGGTAACCTTTCTGAAAGTGACAGTATTCAATACGTGATACAACTTGGGCATAGATTGTATAATGCTGGTCGTTATATACGTATTTCAATGGATGATGTTGATAAGAAGGATTATATAGATGTGTGTTACGACGACTCAACTATACTCAAGCGTTTGGCTTATTATCCGTATGTGCAGCTTGGCGTAGTACTTATTTTCGTTGTTGTGGCAATATTTGCATTGCTTACATCCAAACGTGCTGAGCAGAACAAGGTTTGGGTTGGTTTGTCTAAAGAGACAGCACATCAGCTTGGTACTCCTATTTCAAGCTTAATGGCATGGATTGAGATACTTAAAGAGAATTATCCTAACGATGATTTGATTCCTGAAATGGACAAGGATGTGAAACGCTTGCAACTTATAGCCGATCGCTTCTCTAAGATAGGTTCTTTGCCAGAACCTGTTCCATCGAGTTTGAATGATGTTGTAGACCATGTTATTAATTATATGGACCGTCGTACTTCTTCGAGGGTTGTTATAACGAAGAAGTTCCCGAAAGATGATATTGTGGTTAGGCTTAATGCTTCGCTCTTTGAGTGGGTCATTGAGAACCTTTGTAAGAATGCTGTTGATGCGATGGGGGGTGAGGGACATATTACTATAGATGTACAAGATTCATCGGAAAAAGCTATTATAGAGGTTACTGATGATGGTAAAGGTATAAAGAAAAAAGATATAGGAAATGTTTTTAAGCCAGGGTTCACAACAAAGAAACGTGGTTGGGGACTTGGTTTATCGCTTGCCAAACGTATTGTTGAAGAGTATCACAAGGGTAAGATTTTTGTTAAGCGCAGTGAGGTCGGAGTTGGTACAACATTCAGAATAGAAATAAAGAAATAGATTTTGGTGGATAAATCTGTAATAATTTAAATAAATAAACAGCAAAGTCAAGACCCGTAAGCCTTGATTTTGCTGTTTATACCTCAGTATTGTGTGGACTGTTGCTTTATCTTTTCCATTTCGTTCTCTTTCATCTTTTTGAGCAAATCGCTGGCAAATATAAAGTCTGTGAGCTTTTGATTGGTAGAGCACATGATATCAGCGCTCTTTCCTTGCCATTCCTTTTCACCTTTATATATAAAGATGATATTATCACCAATTCCCATCACAGAGTTCATATCATGGGTGTTTATTATAGTGGTTATGTTGTACTCTTCTGTTATTCCATGAAGAAGGTCGTCAATTACAAGAGATGTTTTAGGATCAAGCCCGGAGTTTGGTTCATCACAAAATAGATATTTAGGGTTTAAAGCTATAGCGCGTGCTATAGCTACTCGCTTCTGCATGCCACCTGAAATTTCATCTGGGAACTTCTTTTGAGCATCTATCAGATTAACTCTGTCGAGACATTCTTCAGCCCTGTGTACCCGTTCCTTATAGTTCATATTTGAGAACATGTCTAATGGGAACATGACATTCTCTAAAACAGAAAGAGAATCGAACAGAGCTGCACTTTGAAAAATCATTCCCATCTCACGTCGCATCATGACTTTTTCTTTTTTGTTCATTGCTATAAAGTCTCTGCCGTCATATAAAACCTTTCCGCTTGTAGGGTCAAGTAAACCCACAAGATTCTTCATCAATACAGTTTTACCGCTTCCACTTTGTCCGATGATCAGATTTGTCTTGCCACTGTCGAAGATAGCACTGATGTCTTTCAATACATCTTTGTCTTTGAAAGACTTATATAGATGTTGTATCTCAATCATAATTTAATCTGTTTTTGTTCTTAACTAAGTAATTGAGTGAGGAATACATCTGAGCACAGTATCAGCACACTGCTTGTGACAACAGCATTTGTACTTGCTTTTCCTACTTCTACAGATCCTCCGTCAACAGTATATCCATAGTAGGAAGACACGCTTGATATAATATATGCAAAGAAGAGACTTTTTATTATACTCATCCATACGAACCATGGATTAAAACTGTGTTGCAGTCCTGCTGTAAGATCGTCAGGGCTTAACACTTGACCAATGTATGCTGTAGCATATGCGCCAATGATTCCTGTTGCTGAAGAAAAGATTACAAGGAACGGCATTATTGTTATCAATCCAAGCATTTTTGGCAGTATAAGGTAACTTGCAGAATTTACACCCATGATGTCAAGGGCATCAATCTGTTGAGTTACTCTCATGGTGCCTATTTCTGAAGCTATATTTGATCCTACCTTTCCTGCAAGTATAAGACACATGATGGATGATGAAAACTCTAATAGAAGAATTTCCCTTGTTGTGTATCCTGAAACCCATCTTGGCATCCATGGACTTTGGATGTTTAATTTCATTTGGATACATATCACAGCTCCAATGAAAAATGAAATGAGTAGAACTATACCTATAGAATTAACGCCAAGTCCTGACATTTCTTTTATATACTGCTTCATGAACATGCGCATTCGTTCTGGTTTGGAGAATGAGCGCCCCATGAGTATTAGGTATTTTCCAAAACTTGTTAGATATTTATGTAGTAGCATTTTTTATTGTTTTTATCTCATTAGCCATTTATTGGATCTCTTTACCATTGGTACGATGATTTCTTCTTTTGTACTGTCATTAAACGAAAATAGCAAATATGCTTCTGCTGTGTTGTGCAAGCTGTCGTTTTTGCAACTTAATACTTTTATGTCTTTTATTCCTTTATGAGTTTTGTTTAGGTCATCAAGATACATTTTTGTATTAGCGACAAGTTGCTCTCTATAACTGTCGGGAATCTTCTCCGGTCTGTATGACATGCTTGTGAAATATTCATAGCCACCATTTCTGAGACTGTCGTAATATGCTTTTGCTGCTTTTGCTGCTGCATCATCGGCTTTTGTCTTTGATGAGCATGATGAAATTGTAATTATTGAGCAGGCAAGCACTATAGTTATGTTTTGTATTCCGCTCATTTTCTTTATATAACAATTTATGAAAAATAAGGGCGTAACCAATACGCCCTTATTACGACTATATATATTATTTCTGTCTGATAAAGATATTTATAGGTGAACCTGTAAGAGTCCAGTTTGCTCTTATCTTATTCTCAAGGAATCTCCTATATGGTTCTTTGATATACTGCGGAAGGTTGGCATAGAAAACAAATGATGGTATCTGTGTGTTTGGCAACTGTGTGCAGTATTTTATCTTTATGTATTTTCCCTTTATTGATGGTGGTGGATATGCTTCAATTAAAGGAAGCATTGTTTCGTTAAGTTTCGAAGTTCCTATTCTTATTTTTCTGTTAAGATAAACATTCTTTGCTGTTTCAAGAACTTTAAATATTCGTTGCTTGGTAAGAGCAGAGGCAAATACTATAGGGAAGTCTGTGAATGGAGCCATTCTGTTGCGGATTGCTGCTTCAAAGGTGTCCATTACTTTTTGGTCTTTGTTTTCAACCAAATCCCATTTGTTCACGACAACAACAAGTGATTTGTTATTCTTCTGTATGATTTGGAATATATTCATGTCTTGTGCTTCAATACCTCTTGTTGCATCAATCATCAGAATACATACATCGGAATTTTCAATTGCACGTATTGAGCGCATCACAGAATAGAATTCCAAGTCTTCCGTTACTTTATTCTTGCGACGTATTCCTGCTGTATCAACTAAATAGAAGTCAAAGCCGAACTTGTCGTATCTTGTATAGATACTGTCGCGTGTCGTTCCTGCTATTTCTGTAACAATGTTTCTGTCTTCGCCGATAAAAGCATTTATAATACTGCTCTTTCCAGCATTAGGGCGTCCGACAACAGCAAATCGCGGTATACCGTCTTCAAGAAGTTCTCCTGTATTTTCGCCAAGTTCTTTTACGACGTCATCAAGAAGATCACCTGTTCCACTACCTGTTGCTGAACTTATGCATATTGGATCACCAAGTCCTAATTTGTAAAATTCTGCAGCATTATATATCAATTCATTATTGTCGGTTTTGTTTGCAACAAGAATTACAGGCAGTTTGGTGCGCCTAAGAATTGATGCAACATCCATGTCCCAATCGGTCACACCTGTAGTTATGTCTACAAGAAATAGTATCAAGTCTGCTTCTTCTGTTGCAATTAATACTTGCTTACGGATTTCTTCCTCGAAGATATCGTCAGATTTTACAACCCATCCGCCAGTGTCAACAACGGAGAAATCTTTTCCGTTCCAGTCGCATTTACCGTATTGGCGATCACGAGTCGTTCCTGCCTCATCGCTCACGATTGCCTGACGGGTTTTGGTGAGACGATTGAATAGTGTCGACTTTCCTACGTTTGGTCGTCCTACAATTGCTACTAAGTTTGCCATATATTGTTGTTTTGCTTTATTTTATAATTTGTGTATCTTGTATAGAGAAACATGTTTATTCTGGATTATATCCAAAGTTGTCAAGTTCTCTTTTAGAACTTCGCCAATCTTTGTCTACTTTTACAAAGAGCTCAAGATAGATTTTCTTTCCGAAGAATTTTTCAAGTGACTTACGTGCTTCTGTTCCCAATTTTTTCAAGGCTACTCCCTGATGCCCGATTATTATGCCTTTTTGGGAATCTCTTTCAACGTATACAACTGCATGTATATGTATATGCTTTTCGTCTTCTTTGAACGACTGCACAGCTACTTCAACTGAGTATGGTATTTCTTTGTCGTAGTAAAGCAAAATTTTTTCTCTAATTATTTCGCTAACGAAAAAGCGTGCTGGTTTGTCTGTGAGCTGTTCTTTGTCGAAGAACGGAGGTGAATCGGGTAAGAGTCCTTTTATGCGTTTCAGTAGTATATCAACTCCGAACTTGTTTTTCGCAGACAGGGGAAGTATTTCTGCATTAGGTAGAAGCGAGTGCCATTTAGTTACTAACGCGCCTAATGACTTTTGGTCGCTTTGGTCAATTTTGTTGATCAGCAGAATGACAGGAATTGTCATTTTCTGGACTTTCTCAAGAAAGTCTATGTTTTTCTCTGGATTCTCCACGACATCTGTCACATAGAGTAATACGTCTGCATCAGTCAATGCAGACTCGGAGAAAGCAAGCATAGATTCCTGTAATTTGTAATTTGGCTTGAGAACTCCTGGTGTATCAGAAAATACAATCTGTGCATCGTCAGTATTGACAATACCCATTATTCGGTGTCTTGTTGTTTGAGCCTTAAATGTTGCAATACTTATGCGTTCGCCAACAAGTTGGTTCATTAAAGTGGATTTACCCACATTGGGGTTTCCAACGATATTTACGAATCCTGCTTTATGCATTTGCTGCTTTTTTATTGATGAAGATTATTTCCGCATTAGCATGAACACATGCTTCAACGTGTTTTTATTATAATTATTATTATGCAAATATACGGAAAAAATATTGTATTGCAAACTTTTATTCTAGCAAAGCGTCTTTTAGTAAATCATTTAAGAAATAAAAGCGCATCTGTATGATACTTATCATTTCAGATGCGCTTTTATCTTCATTGTATGAATAGCATTTTATTTTGCTTGCTCAACTTTATCTCCGTCGTAAGCCCATTTGTAATAAGAAGCTCCATGAACAAATCCTGCTCCAAATGCTGTAAATATAAGATTGTCACCTTTCTTCAGGTTCTTCTCATATTCCCATAGAGCTAATGGAATTGTTGCTGCAGAGGTATTTCCGAAGTGCTCAATATTGACCATTACCTGTTCCATAGGTAAATCAAGGCGTTTTGCAACAGCCTCAATGATGCGGATATTTGCCTGATGTGGAACAACATAGCGTATATTGTCCTTATTCAAGTTATTTCGTTCTGCTATGAGTGCACAGTCGTTGCTCATGCTTGTTACAGCATAACGGAATACTGTGCGTCCTTCTTGATAAAGATAATGTAGACGGTGGTCCACAGTGAAATGTGAAGGAGGACATACAGAACCACCTGCTTTCATATGCAAGAAAGGCAGTCCGTGACCATCTGTACGGAAATAAGAATCTTTCAGACCAAGGTCTTCTGTTGTTCCTTCAACAAGGACTGCAGCTGCTCCGTCTCCGAAAAGGGCACATGTACTACGGTCTGTATAATCAACAACAGATGACATCTTATCAGCGCCGATAACAATTATTTTTTTGTATCGTCCGCTTTGGATCATAGATGCGGCTGTGTCAAGAGTATATAGAAATCCGCAGCAAGCTGACCACATATCAAAAGCAAATGCGTTTTTCAGTCCAAGCTTGCCAAGTACGATAGATGCTGTTGACGGGAATTTATAGTCTGCAGTACTTGTTGCAACAATCAATGCGTCAATAGAATCTGGATCTACTCCTGTTTTCTTTAGAAGTTGTACAGCCGCTTTGCGTGCCATATAAGAAGTGCCGAGTCCTTCTTCTGTCAGGATTCGGCGCTCTTTAATTCCAACACGCGACATAATCCACTCGTCATTGGTGTCTACCATTCTTGACAGTTCTGCATTGTTTAGAACATAGTCAGGAACGTATCCTCCAATACCTGTGATTATTGCGTTAATTTTCTCCATGATATGATTTATTCAGCAGTCTCCTTAACGATAGCAACTTTGCCTCTATAGTAACCGCATGTTGGGCATACTGTGTGATAAACATAGTATGCACCGCAGTTTGGACATACTGCTAATGTTGGAGCTACAGCTTTATCATGAGTTCTTCTTTTAAGTGTACGAGTCTTTGACTGTCTTCTTTTAGGATGTGCCATTTTTCTTTAATCTTTAATTATTGATTTTAATTTTTCTAATTCACTCCATCTTGGATCCACTGCTGTCTCTTTTTCCTCATCACTACTTCGGGTAGCTGAGTGCTCTTCAAGAGCTTTAATCATCGCAGGATCGCATTTTCCAGGTGCATGCTCGTGCTTAATGGGGATGCTGAGAGCTATGGATTCATATACGAACCATGTTGTGTCAAGGATTGCGTCATCTTTGTTCACAGTCACAAGTTCGTCGTCTTCTGAGTATTCTTCACCAAGTTTAGCCAGCAATCTGTTTTCTGTTTCTATTGGCTGGTCCATGTCGTCAAGACAGAGGTCGCAAGGTACTGTTACTGTGCCTTTTGCATGGAAGTTTATTTCATAAAGTCCTGAAACTGACTTATGCGCCGAAATTGAGAGCTGCACATTGCCACCCTTCACTTCGTCGCTTTCTGCCGACTTGAAAAACTTGTCGTCAAGTTGGCATGTGATGCTTATAACATCTGTGTCCAGACTCTTCAGGTCTATCTTTAAAGACTCTAAACTTTTCATCTTATAATATATAATAAGGTGTAACCGTCTGCGGCTTTCCTTTTTACAATTCGGATTGCAAAGTTACAAATATTTTTCAATATCTGCCAATAAATGCATGAAAAAGTGTTGTAAAAGAAAAAGATTATACCGAATTTGCTTTATCCGGTATAATCTTTTGTCGTATTGTATATAAATTTTAGTTTAGAATTCTGCCGACTTTGGTGTTCTTGGGAAAGGAATAACGTCGCGTATGTTTTGCATTCCGGTAACGAATAATATTAGTCTTTCAAAACCGAGTCCGAATCCTCCGTGAGGGCATGAGCCGTATTTACGTGTATCAAGATACCACCACATGTCTTTCATAGGTATGTTTCTTTCTTCTATTTCAGCCATGAGTTTGTCGTAGCTTTCTTCACGCACACTTCCTCCAATGATTTCACCGATTTGTGGGAACAATACGTCTGTACCTTGTACTGTCTGTCCGCTTTTTCCTCCAAATCCAGATTCCTTATCATCAATCTTCATGTAGAATGCCTTTATGGATTTTGGATAATTGGTCATGATCACAGGCTTCTTGAAGTGTTCTTCCACGAGGAAGCGTTCGTGTTCAGATGCAAGGTCATCGCCCCATTCACATGGGAATTCAAATTTCTTTCCTTTGGCAATAGCTTCCTGAAGAATCTTTATTCCTTCTGTATAAGGGAGACGGACAAATTCAGACTCAAGTACACTTTGCAAACGAGCGATAAGTCCTTTGTCTATCATCTTGTTTAAGAATTCAAGATCGTCTTTGCAGTTATCCAATGCCCAACGTATACAGTATTTGATGAAGTCTTCCTCAAGATCCATCAGGTCTGTCATATCTATGAATGCTACTTCTGGTTCAACCATCCAGAATTCAGCCAAGTGGCGTGGTGTGTTTGAATTTTCAGCGCGGAATGTAGGACCGAAAGTATAGATTGCTCCTAACGCTGTTGCTCCGAGTTCTCCTTCGAGCTGTCCGCTTACTGTCAATGATGTTTGTTTTCCGAAGAAGTCATCATCATATATAATTTTGCCGTCCTTGTCTTTTTTTAAGTCATACAGATTCTTTGTTGTTACCTGAAACATCTGTCCAGCTCCTTCGCAGTCGCTTGCTGTTATAAGTGGCGTATGGAAATAGCAGAATCCATGTTCATGGAAATAAGTATGGATAGCCATTGCCATGTTGTGACGGATTCTCATCACAGCTCCAAATGTGTTTGTACGTAAGCGCAGATGTGCGTATTGGCGCATATATTCAAAGCTTTGTCCTTTTTTCTGCATTGGATAATCGCTACCGCAAAGTCCGTATATTTCAAGATTTTCGCATTGGATTTCCACGCTTTGTCCTGCTCCTTGGCTTTCAACCAATTTTCCTGTTGCGCTGATGCACGAACCTGTTGTTATTTGTTTCAGCATATCAGCCTCAAACTTGGTTGGGTCAACAACTATCTGCACGTTTTTTATTGTTGAGCCGTCGTTCAGTGCTATAAAGTCTACTGCTTTACTGCTGCGATGAGTACGAACCCATCCTTTGACGTTTACTGTCTCGCCGAAGTCTGTTCTCTTCAGCACGTCAATAACTTTTATTCTTTTCATATATGTGTAGTTTCTTTTTTTTGTTTATGAAAAATCGGAATCCTCAGGATTTGGAAATCTCCGATAATTCTGAGGGGTCCCGATTGTTTTAAACTTTCATGCTGATGTTATTATTCAAATGCTCCCATTCGTAGCATTTCAACCTCTTTTTCTGTAAGGAATCTCCAGTCGCCTCGGCGCAGATTCTTCTTTGTAAGTCCAGCAAACTGAACGCGGTCAAGTTTTACCACTCTATATCCAAGGCTCTCGAATATACGGCGTACGATACGATTACGTCCGCTATGTATTTCTATACCAACCTGGCTCTTGTCTGTCGGGTGTGCATATTCTATTGCGTCAGCATGCACATCTCCATCGTCGAGTGTAATGCCTTCAGCAATTTGCTGCATGTCGTGAGCTGTTACGTTTTTGTCGAGATATACATGGTAAACTTTCTTTTTCAAGAATTTAGGATGTGTAAGCTTACTTGCCAAATCTCCGTCGTTAGTTAGGAGAAGAACACCTGTTGTGTTTCTGTCAAGACGTCCTACAGGATATATTCTTTCAGGACAAACATTACGAACAAGGTCCATTACAGTTTTGCGCTGTTGTGGATCATCGCTTGTTGTAACATAATCTTTAGGTTTGTTGAGCAAAACATACACCTTCTTCTCCAAATTTATTGTTTGGTCATGGAATTTTATTTCATCAGTGCGTTTAACCTTTGTACCAAGTTCTGTTACAACTTGACCGTTAACGCTGACAACTCCAGCCTGTATATAAGCATCTGCCTCACGTCGGCTGCAAACACCCGCATTAGCAAGGAATTTGTTCAGACGTACTGGTGCATCTGGATCTATATTTGCCTCTTTATATTCAATTCTCTTCTTTAGGCTATATTTTGCATTTGGATCATAATCGGCAGAATGCTGACGGTATCCAGCGCGGTTATTGTTGTATCCATACCCCCCTTGGCGTTGCTGCTGTCCGTATCCGCCACGGTTGTTGTATCCCCCTTGGCGTTGCTGCTGTCCGTATCCGCCACGGTTGTTGTATCCCCCTTGGCGTTGCTGCTGTCCATATCCGCCACGGTTGTTGTTATATCCGTACCCACCTTGGCGTTGCTGCTGTCCATATCCGCCACGATTATTGTTGCCATACCCGTTTGGGCGCTGTTGATATCCGCCATTGTCACTATCCTGATTGTAGCGTGGACGATATCCCCCTTGGCGTTGCTGCTGTCCGTATCCGCCACGGTTGTTATATCCCCCTTGGCGCTGCTGGTATCCGTTGTTTTCACCGTTGTTGTAGCGTGGACGATAACCCCCTTGACGCTGTTGTGAACCATCTTGCTGCAGTCCAGCTCCAAACCCTTCAGGTCTGAATCCGCTGTCGCTATTGTCATAGGTCGGACGGTTAGAACTATAAGCACGTTGTGCATTTATCCTTGGACGCATAGGACGCCCATTACTGCGATATCCACTTTGATAATCATTCGAACGATAGCCCTCACGGCCACTTTCGCTATTCATTGCGGATGTGTTTTCCGCATTTTTGTCAAATTCTTCTGCCATAATTAATAGTTGTTTGTTTTATAGCCTCACGGCTAAATTTATATTAAAAGTTAATTATTAAATACCTGTGTAAGAATGTGGTGTTATAGCCATTAGTTCAGCTTTCACTTTATCACTGATATTCAGTCCGCTAATAAACTCGTGTATTGTCTCTTCTGTCATTTTCTTGTTTGTGCGAGTCAATGCTTTCAGAGCTTCGTATGGGTGTGGGTAAGCCTCTCTGCGTAGAATTGTCTGTATAGCTTCTGCCACAACAGCCCATGTGTTGTCAAGATCCTCGTTTATTTTATTTTCGTTGAGAATAAGCTTGCGTAATCCTTTTAGTGTGCTTTGTATGGCAATCATTCCGTGTCCGAGAGGAACACCTACGTTACGCAGCACAGTAGAGTCGGTCAAGTCTCTTTGCAAGCGGCTCACCGGTAGCTTTTGAGCCAAGAATTGTAGCACAGCGTTTGCCATTCCCATATTTCCTTCGCTGTTTTCAAAATCTATAGGATTTACTTTGTGTGGCATAGCACTTGAACCAACCTCTCCGGCTTTAATTTTCTGTTTGAAGTATTCCATTGAAATATACATCCAGAAATCGCGGTCCATATCTATGATTATGGTATTTATTCGGCGCAGAGCATCAAAAACAGCTCCCAAACAGTCGTAGTTGCTTATCTGTGTCGTGTATTGTTCACGTTCCAGTCCCAACTTCTCACTTACGAACTTGTTTCCGAATTCACGCCAGTTATACTCTGGATATGCCACATGGTGTGCATTGAAATTACCTGTGGCTCCACCGAATTTCGCTGTCATCGGACAAGCCTTCAGCATTTCTATTTGTTTGTTCAGTCGATACACGAAAACCATTATCTCTTTTCCGAGTCTTGTAGGAGAAGCCGGTTGTCCGTGAGTCTTTGCAAGCATAGGCACGTCTTTCCATTCTTCAGCATACTCCTGAAGTTGGTCTACGAGTTCCTGCAGTTGTGGAATATAAACATCGTTAAGTGCGTCTTTTATCGAGAGTGGCACAGAAGTGTTGTTTATATCCTGTGATGTCAGTCCAAAGTGAATGAATTCTTTATATTTCTCAAAATCACCGATTTTGTCAAGTTGCTCTTTTATGTAATATTCAACAGCTTTGACATCGTGATTAGTTACTTTCTCAATTTCCTTAACTCTTGCTGCTCCTTTCTCGTCAAAATTACGATATATATCGCGTAGTGAGTCGAAATGTGAATGGTTGAAATCTGCCAGTTGTGGCAAAGGCAATTCACACAATGTGATGAAATACTCAATTTCTACTCTAATGCGGTATTTTATAAGCGCATACTCAGAGAAATAATTTGCTAATTTTTTTGTTTTTCCTCTATAGCGGCCATCTATTGGGGAGACAGCTGTCAATACATCAAGTTCCATAATTAAAATAAATACGTATTATGACTGCAAAATTAATAATTAATATTGATTATACCTATTGTTATAATATAATTTTAGCATATTTTTTAAAGGAAAAGGGATAATACGCATTGTTGCGTACTATCCCTAACGTAAGACTCTATAACTATTCTATAATGATTTTGAATGTTCCTTTATTTCCATTGTTGACAATGTTCAGTACATATATTCCGGTTGGAAGACTGCTTGTATTTATTTTGCTTGCATGGGCTTTGCTGAACACAGTGGCTCCAGATGGTGATACGAGCTGCACTTTGTCGCAGTTTTCTGACAGTTCTATTGCACAGCGGGTTGTATTTATAGTCAGTCCGTTACCGGCAACAGCAATAATTCCCGACCCACTGTCATCTTTATATGATATGCTCATGAAAGGCATGAGGTCGTTGGCGAAAACATCGTCAATAACATAGTCTTTTGTCTTGCCGCTGTAATATGCACTTCTGAATATTGCATTCATGTCAAGTCTTGTCATGTGCCATTCTGGGTGCTTGTTTGATTTCCATACTCCATTTCCTATCGGGCATTCGAACATAAAATTCAGATTACCGCCTTTATATTCGAAAGGTTTGTCAAAGTTGATGTCAAGAACTTTGTCGTTTCCTGTTCCTGCTACGGTAAGGTTGCCGTCGAAAACTTTTTCCCAACCGTCCTCTTCGAGGTATCCCAGATATTTGCTCTCTTCTGTCGACAGTGATTCGTATTCAGTGTTCTTTATTGAAATTACTGCAGGGAAATTGTATTCCTCCTCCTGATAATTGTTGTATAGGAATCTCACTCCCGTAATTTCAATGTTCTTCTTTTGCAGTTCTTTTTCAAGGAAGATGCACTGACATTTTGAATAAGTGTCATACAGATAGAACGGATATCTCCAGCCTGAGTCATTGTCTGTGTTTACTGTTATCCACTTGTCGTCGGCTGCATCTTTCACTTCCACATCCAAAACTGTTTCCGACACATTGTCTTCTGGATACGTATCACCGTCAAGAGCAACTTCTGCTCTGACTTTGATTTTCCCTACAGCTCCTGGAACCCATGTAACAGGCACATCCACCGATTGATCCACATCTACAGCTTTGCCGTTGGTTTCGGCTATAAGCTCGTTGGTGTCGTCGTTCACAAGTTTCACTTTGTAGTTGCTTACAGCTTTTGAACCCTCGTTCTTCACAGTTACTGTGTAGGTTTGTTCCACGGTGCTGTTCACGAGTGTTGAACCCACAAGAGCCGCTGCGCTCAAATCTTTTTCGCTATATTCCCTTATGGATACATCTTTCAAATAAATCTGTCCTCTTTCAGCGTCGCTGCATGCTTGGAAGGCAATTCTTGAAGCTCCGGTTACTGTAGGAGTAAACAGGTCTTTACCATATATATAAATGTTTGATGCTGTGTGGAATTCCCCTGTTTCTTTTATCAGCGTATTCTTTCCGCTGTTTATAGGGTCCTCACAGAACCACACTTTCATCTTTTCGTTTACTGGCTCCATTGTTCCAGGTGTAACCCAGTTAGCAGAAGAGTATGTGTATCTTACTTGGTAAATTTTGTTCTTGTCAAAGTTCAGTGATGGTGTATAGAGCCAATCGTCTGGTGCGTTCTCGTTGCGGTCGTATGTTGTGGTGTTCGATGCTGTGTGGAAGAACCACGTGTTGTTGTCGTTGTTTTTGTCCACGGCAGTCCATCTGTTGAAATCTTCCTGTGTCTGCAGTGATGATGTGAACGGAATTGAATTTACAGGACCGAATGCTTGAATCTTTGATGTTGCTGAGCCTCCGATGCCTTTGTCGTTTACGGCAGTAATGGTATAGCTATAGCCATTAGGCTTCGTCACTTCATCTTTCACATAGTTTTCCGATATTCCTGATGCTATGGTGACATTGTCAGGCTGTCGAACAACATTGTATTTCAGTGATGATGCATCAAAATATCCTCCTTGCATACCTTCTTCCGGAGCCTTCCATGTCACGGTTGCTTTGTTGCCTATTGCCGATAAGTTAACGTCAACAGGAACTCCTGGCAAGTCTGTTCCAACATATTTGGCATCCTCTTTGTATACTCCGTCACCTTCTTCGTTATATGGCACCACCTTATATATATAATATCCGTCGGCAGTTGGAGTATCAGTCCACGTCATTGTCTTGCCGCTTGTTTCTGTTTCGTTGATATCTTTTATAAGCTCTCCGTTGCGGTAGATTTTTATTCCAGACAAGTTTTTCAAAGTTCCGTTTCGATAGTTCATTGTTGGAGCATTCCAGCTGAGAGTTGCCGACAGATCACCTTTTGGTGCAGCATTTACCGAGAAATTTCTTGGGAAAGACGGTGCATCATCAGCAACAAACTGGTATGGTATTCCCATAGCCAGCATTTGTGGGTATCCCACTATTTCCTTTTTGCTTATTGCCAATCCTGTTTGCGGATCAATCTCCACCAAATACGAATTCTCGTCGCTTGCCTGTGCAACCCACCAAAGTCTGTGTGTGGTCTTGTCAAACTCCATCGACTGGCTGTAATCACCCATAGTCAGTCCTATACCATTGTTCGGACTTACCGTTTGCAGATTTGCTGTTTGTTTGTTTTCGTCTATAGTGCTTTCCTCTATTTTTGCAAGTTTGCTTGCTCTTCCATCGTTAGACATAAAAACTCCATACAAGTATCCATTGTCGGCAGACAGTGTATATAGAGCAACATCCAATACAGCCACTTTCTTTATGTCGAGTGTTGTCTTGTCTATTTCATATAAATCTGTTGTATTCAGCTGCGAGTCATAGTGTGTGGCAAAAATCTTGTCGGTCTTCGGGTCATAAGTCATCTCATCAAGAATCAGAGGAGCAGTCCCGTCGCTTTCTATTAGCTTTTTCCTTTTGTATTCTCCTGTGTTCACGTCAACAACGCTGATAGCTTCAGGCATGAGCACATTTGTATAATACATTGTTTCGTATGCAATAAACTCGTCACCAACGTATGTTCCCGATGTCAGAATCGAAGTCTTACCTGCTTCATATCCATAGTCGCGTATCATCGAGTATTCGTTTGGAGCGTATGTTGAGAAAGAAACGAGTCCTGTTGTGCGTAGCCTCATGTCATATCTCAGTTGGGCATAAATATTAGCCTCCCCGTCTTTTACGTTATATATATAAGGTGTAGAGCTGTTTTTATACATGACGCTCTTTCCCCATGCTGGCTTTACATGCGTTCTGGCAATGGTTGCCATATCATTCTTGTTGTTTGTTTTTGCTGGAACAGTAGTTTGTGCCATTCCGTTGGACATTGCCAACGAGCAGCAAAAAACAGCAAAATAGTTTTTTCTTATATGCATAGTGATTGAATTAAGATGTTATCAAGAGCAAAGGTAGTGCAAAATCATATTAAATATTGCTTGTTGATATGTTTTTTTTTGATTGAATGTCTATTTTAAATATATTTATGTATATTTGCAACAGAAATCATAGTGTAGGAGACGGCTATGACAATTACATAATTGCACAACATTAGATAGAGAAGAACTTTGATTTTTTAATCATTAACATGTTAATGCAGCATGTATGGATAACTCCGGTCTCCATAGATAAAAAACATACATCATGAACGTATTTACGAAAAACATTTTGAGTACTTGCGCTTGCGCATTGCTTTTCACTCCAGCCAGTGCTCAATTTCTGGCTCGTGAGGCACAGGTCAAGAATATGGCAAAGAGTGCTGCCGTATCATTGGCGCCGAATGTCAAGAGTGAAGCCTCGGATTCTTGTTTGAAACTTATTTCCGTGAAGAAGGCAAAGAAGGCTCAGGCAGTTGATTATTCTCAGTATGGCACACAGGTTATGGTGGCAGACGAGGATTTGTCTACAATGAAGACCGGCAAGGTGGGAGCACCTGACCTCAAAACAGAGCTTCATTACACAAGAGAGGACGGAAACGCATGGATGACAATGGTTCCTGGATACATGAAAAACGATGGTTGGGGGTGCGAAAACGTATATCCTGCCGGTGGAACAGCTTGCTTGTACCTTGATCCTGAAGACAATTCGGCTTTTGCACATCTCAATACTTGTATGTTCGACGTGTCTGGCTATAACGGAGCCGTTATCGTGCAGTTTGATGCCTACACAGCTAACGAAGGCGAGGTAAACGAGTATGTTGGTGTTGAGGCTGCCGAAACAAACAATATGGGACCTTCATGGGATATTCTCGGTTCAACACGTCTGCCTGCTGTTACAAATGTTCCTCAAACATACACAATCTTGTTCCAGGGTGGAGGCAAGAGCAGTATTTTTAATATTTACACGTCAAAGTATCAGAAGGAGATGAATGGAGACGTATACGGCACATCTGTATACCTCGACAACATAAAGATTTATCAGATAGACCAGTATGTTGGCTATCCGTTAACTCTAAGCATGAAGTATTATCGTGGAACATCGTTCACTCTTGACTGGGACAAGGTTGAAGGTGCCGAGAAGTATCTTGTTGATGTATATACTAAAGATGCTAATGGCAACATCAAGGATTATCTGTTGCAGGATGAAGAGGCTTCAGAGAATAAACTTGAAGTAACGGGTGCCGAGAATGGTACGGTTTACTATTTCAAGGTTCGCGGTGTGAAGGGTAATCATGTGTCGTTGCCTTCTGAGGAGGCACAGGTGCTTGGCGTTGCCACTCCGGAGCTGAAGCCTGTAGAATCTCCAGTCAACGACAAGTATACCGCATCTTGGGATGCTGTTCCTGCTGCCGAGGCATATAATTACGAAGCTTTTGCTTTGCGCAAGGCTGATAAGGATTGCACCATGACTTTGGCTGACATTAACTTTGTGGGTATGCCTTACAACAAGGGATTTGTTTGGAAAGATCCTAATCTGGGCGATTTGACTGAGCCTTACTACACAGTTGACGACCCTGACTCTTATACTTCATCTTTCGTTGCTTTCGACTATGCTCCTGGATGGTGTGCATATACATGGGCATTGTATAAGGATGCACTTGTAATCGACGGCTACCACTCTTATTATAACAACAACAATGCTTCATTGCAGTGTGCTGATATGGACCTCTCTAAGGATGGCGGCAAGTTCAGCGTTGATGCTCGTGTAAGTGCTGAGGCTATCAAGTGGTCAGACGAAGGTGGTAACGAAACTTATGTCTACGCTCGCCCGGCATTCGTATTGTTCAATTACGACAAAGATGCTGATGAGTATGTTCAGAGCGAGACTTATTTCGTGAAAGACCTTACTGAAGACTGGAAGAATGTTCATTTCGACTTTACCAAGGGAACATCTAAGTCGGTATTTGGAATGTTTGCTACATACGCTCCTGGAGCCATCTACACACAGACATTGAAGATGACACAGAATTACAAGGCTGGCGAGGAATATCTTGAGCCGTTCTTCTATGCTTATCGCAAATATGGTGTGCCAGACGACGCTACGGATGTAACAAACGAGAAATATCCTGTAAGAAGTGTTGAGGTTGAACTTCCTGCTAATGTCGACGGCAAGGATGTTTACCATCGTGTTCAGTCTGTAAGGGTTGAGAGCGAGGCTCAGCAGATGACCAATGCTACATTTGCAGAGAGCTATTGGTCAGAGACTTCTCTTGCTGCTAACAATGTGCACACTGGCATTGAGCAGGCTACTTTGAACTCAAGCAACTTTGCTTCGCTTACAATGCAGGGCAATAACCTCGTTGTAAACAATCCTAAGGGACTTGACATTCATGTATACACCGTTGACGGCACTGAAGTTATGAACGACAAGAGTGGCGACAGCACTGTTAAGATGGCTGCTCCACAGAGCGGTACATACATCTTGAAGGCTGGCAAACAGTCTATCAAGTTCACCCTTTAATAGCATCAGCGACAAATATCGCTATATACGAAAAACAACCCCTCGCATTGGTTCAATGTTTCAGAACCTTTTGCGAGGGGTTGTTTCTTTATTGTTGCAACTATGTCGCTTCCCTTTGCTTATACTAATCTGATACCTTGTCCGCCTTCGTCAAGAGTAATGACGTGGCGCTTGTAAAGGTCGCCCACAGCTTTCTTGAATGTCTTTTTGCTAACCTGGAAACGCTCGTATATGTCTTCAGCGTCACTCTTGTCGCCCAAGTTGCAGAAGCCGTTGTTTTCTTTCAGATACTCAAGCAATATTTCCGAGAACTCCTTTGTTTGCTTCTTGCCTGTAGGCTGTAGTGTAACGTCGATTTTTCCGTCCGGTCTCACATTGTTTATATATCCCTTCATGCGGTCGCCGGTGTGGATATATTTAAATATCTGGTCTTTGTAGACCAGTCCGCCAAACTTGTTGTCGATGATAACCTTAAAGCCGAGATCGGTTTTCTGCCATATCAGCAAGTCCACCTCTTCGCCATGCCTGTATTGTGGCATCTCGTTGCTCAGATATTTGTCTACCTTTGCCGAGGCAACGATGCGGTAGCTCTCTTTGTCGAGGTGCACATGCACGATATACGAGTTGTCCTTCACCATGCGCATCTTCTGTTCACGGAACGGGCAGAACAGGTCTTTCATCAGTCCCCAGTCAAGGAAAGCACCATATTGGTTCACCCAAGCCACCTTCAGATAGGCAAATTCGCCAACCATGGCTTTTGGCGTTAGCGTGGTTGCAATGGGGCGCTCGTCTTGGTCGAGATATACAAACACGTCGATAGTGTCACCAGGCTTGCAGCCTTCAGGCACATAGCGTGTGGGCAATAGGATTTCACCCTCGTCGCCACCGTCAAGATACAAACCGAAGTCAACCTCTTTCACCACTTTCATGGTGTTCATCCGTCCTAAAAGTATTCCTTTCATATTGTTGAGTTTAAATGTTCTGGGAGTTTTGTGCTTCCTCGTCAGCAAGTCTGCCGTCT
Source organism: uncultured Prevotella sp. (assembly GCA_934217675.1). Lineage (GTDB taxonomy): Bacteria > Bacteroidota > Bacteroidia > Bacteroidales > Bacteroidaceae > Prevotella. The sequence continues at coordinate 19,206 of CAKQCV010000042.1, forward strand.
TCCATCCTTATCGTGCGGTCGGTTATGCTTGCCAGCGTTTCGTCGTGGGTCACTATTACAAATGTCTGTCCCATCTTGTCTCTGAGGTCAAAGAAGAGCTGATGCAGTTCTGCCTTGTTTTTCGAGTCGAGACTTCCTGATGGCTCATCGGCAAGAATCACCGATGGGTTGTTCACCAAGGCTCTTGCCACGGCAACACGCTGCTTTTCTCCACCCGACAGCTCGTTGGGCTTATGTTTGGCTCTGTCGGCAAGTCCCATGAAATCCAATAGCTCTGTGGCTCTTTTCTTTGCATCACTCTTCGACATTCCGGCAATGAAAGCCGGAATCATGATGTTTTCAAGGGCTGTGAACTCTGGCAACAGCTGGTGGAACTGGAAAACAAATCCGATATGCTTGTTCCTGAAGTCGGCAAGCTTTTTCTGGCTGAGGCTGCCCACGTCGATACCGTCTATGCAGATACTCCCGCTGTCAGCCTTGTCGAGTGTACCGATAATCTGCAACAGAGTGGTTTTTCCTGCTCCGCTCGGACCTACTATGCTCACCACCTCTCCCTTGTCTATATGGAGGTCAATACCTTTCAGCACCTGCAGGTTGCCAAAACTTTTTGTTATATTCTTTATGTCAATCATATTTTTTATCTTTCTACATTCTTTAATTTTTCATTTTCTTCCTAAACCAGTTGATGATAGACGAGTATGCACTGTCTACGGCATGGTTCTGTGGCGATGTGAATGTCATGTCCTCAGGCGACTGTCCGTTCTGGTCAGGATATATTATCATCAGGTTCTTCTCGTGGAAATGCCTGTACAGCTCTATCGGCAGCCGTTCGAAAATAGGTTTGTACGACACTGTGCCCACTCTTGCCGTTATAACGACAAGCAGATGGTCGTTGCTGATCTCTTGCGCAAGGTCGATAAACTCCTTCCAATGTTCCATCAGCACATATTCAGCTCTCACTCCCTGGTGGTTGTTACGAATGTATTCGTTTATGAGCGATGTGGTTTCTATCCTTCCGTGGAATATTATCCGGCATCCGAGATTTTCGGCAAGCCTGGAGAGCCTTTCCACCCAACGGTAGAAGCCTTCTTCAAATTCCACCCTCGACGGCACGGCAACCACAATTCTTCTCAGCGTGTTCAGCGGACAGTTACATCTACACATTATTATCTGTCGGTTGAGCGAATTGACAAGATTCGGTGTGAACAATCCCCAGAATTTGTCTGTCTCGTTCTTCTTGTTGTGCAGTCCCATTATTATTTCCGAGGCGTCATACTCCTTGAAGGCATGCACGATGCCGTTGGATATATTCGTTGCCAGTCGGCTTTGCGTCAGCATTCTTATGTCGGCAGCACTTGCCATCTTCGTGGCTGTTTCAAGAGCCCTTTTCCCAATGCTCTGGTTCTTCTGGCTGTTCTCGTCGTCGTATACCACGTTCAGGCTTATCAGTCCCCTGCTGAGCCTGTCGTTGTGCATCATCAGAGCCATGTTTACAAGCGTGTCGATGTTTCCGTCGGCTTTCAGGGCTATCATTATCTTTTCGTCATCGCCACCCTTCTTCTCGTCTTTGTGGAACGATTCCGTTAGCGTGATTGTGCGCGAAGCACTGTCGGAAACCACCGAACTGATAATGCAAGTGAACAGAATCATTATTACCACACCGTTGAGCATGTTCGAATCAACGAGATATTCTCCGGGAGCAGTAGACAGCTTCATTCCCACCATCACGATGGCTATCGAACCGGCAGCGTGTGCCGATGTCATTCCAAACATCATGTTGCCGTTAGACCGTGGCAGGTTGAACGCCATTTGCGACAGATATGCAGCGATAGCCTTGCCGAGCGTGCCAAAGAATATTATGCAGAGTATTACGAATGCGGTGTGCCATCCGTAGAAGAGCACCCTGATGTTTATCAACATTCCAACCCCGATAAGGAAGTAGGGGATAAACAGCGCATTGCCTATAAACTCTATGCGGTTCATCAGTGGCGACACGTGGGGGATGAATCTGTTTAATATCAGTCCGGCAAAGAATGCTCCGAAAACGCCTTCCAGACCAATCATTCCCGAAACGGCAGCACTCAAGAACAGCAGTGCCATAACAAATATGTATTGTGCCACGGCATCAGAGAATCTTCTCAAGAACCATCTCGTCATTCTTGGCAGCAGAAACACTCCTCCGGCTACGAACAGCGAGATTTTGAGTATGAACAGAACCCAGAACGACAGTCCCGCTCCGCTGCCGAACGAGCCCACTATGGCTGCGAGCACGATGAGGGCAAGCGTGAGAGCTATCATCGACGAACCCACACAGAGCGTTACGCTCACATGCTTCTGCAAGCCGTATTTACACACGATAGGGTAGGCGATAAGCGTATTTGATGCCATGATGCTGCTCAGCAGCAGGGCGGCTGTAGGTGTATAGCCGATGATGTGGAGACTGGTCCAATAGGTTAGTCCAAACGGGATGAGAAAAGTGAGCAGTCCGAAAAACACCACACGCATGCCGTTGCTCTTCAGCCCCTCAATGTCCATTTCCAGTCCGGCAAGAAACATGATATAGTATAGTCCCACCTTTCCGAACAACTCGAAAGAGCTGTCGCGCTCAAGAATGTTCAAGCCATATTTTCCAACGAGCACCCCTGCCAGCACCATTCCTACGATGTGGGGAATACGGAGCTTTCCCATCACGATAGGGGCGGCAAGAATGATAAACAGAACCACGAAGAATATCAGCGTGGGATCTGTTATGGGAAGATAATGCGACAAGTTATCTATCATTTCTTATTCTAATAGTGATAATTTAACTGCAAAGGTGCAAAAAAAATGTTAGAAATGGCAGATGAATAGCGCGAAAGTTGTAATTTTGCAATAATAATTAAGAATATGTAGTGCTCTCTTGTGGCAAAACGGCAATTATAAGCCATAAGAGGGGTTGGGAAATAATATAACAGTAACAAAATAAACAAGAGAAAATGAAAGTAGCAATTGTTGGTGCGAGTGGTGCTGTGGGACAGGAATTCCTGCGCATTCTCGCTGAGAGAAACTTCCCTATGGACGACCTCGTATTGTTCGGCTCTCACCGTTCTGCCGGAACAAAATACACATTCCGTGGAAAGGAATATGAAGTGAAACTTCTTCAGCATAACGATGATTTCAAGGATGTTGACATTGCATTCACTTCTGCCGGAGGTGGAACATCGGAGGAATTTGCCGAGACGATAACAAAATATGGTGCGGTGATGATTGATAACTCAAGTGCTTTCCGCATGTGCGACGATGTGCCATTGGTGGTGCCTGAGGTTAATGCCGAGGATGCACTGAACCGTCCGCGCAATATCATTGCCAATCCAAACTGTACCACAATTATGATGGTGGTAGTGCTGAAACCTATCGACGACCTTAGCCATATCAAGAAAGTGCATATCGCATCTTATCAGAGCGCATCGGGTGCCGGTGCGGCTGCTATGGCTGAACTGCAGCAGCAGTATAAAGACCTTGTGGAAACTGGCAAGACAGACCATATCAACAAGTTCCCTCATCAGCTTGCATACAATGTTATACCGCAGATAGACAAGATGATGCCTAACGACTACACCAAGGAGGAGATGAAGATGTTTAACGAAACGCGCAAGATTATGCACTCGGATGTGCGCACCAGTGCAACCTGCGTTCGCGTGTCTTCACTGCGTTCTCATTCTGAGAGTGTGTGGTTCGAAACAGAGCAGCCTTTGTCGGTGGAGCAGATTCGCAAGGCTCTTGAGGCTGCACCGGGAGTAACGGTAAAGGATGACGCTCAGAACTATGTTTATCCTATGCCGCTTGAGAGTGCGGGTAAGGATGATGTATACGTGGGACGTATCCGCAAAGACCTTGCCGACGACAATGGCAACACGCTTTGGCTCACTGGCGACCAGATTCGCAAGGGTGCGGCTCTCAACGCTGTGCAGATTGCAGAGTATCTGATTAAGGTTGGAAACGTGAAATAATATTATCCTTGATAATGGGGAGTATATAGATACAGAAAATAAAACAGATTATGCTTCCTGTTGTGGAAACAAGACAAGTCCTTCATTTGCTGTATGCGTATCTTGTATATGCTATATCGCAATGAAGGATTTTCTGTTTCTTGTGGTTCCTTTCAATCGTCAGATTTTAGCATTTTTCTTGCAAAAACAGTGCTGTTGGCATTAATCTTCATTTACACAGTTTGCGCCACTTGCGCCACTTGCGCCATTGCGCCAAAACAGTAAAAACAGTAAAAAACCACCATTTTATGCTATTTTGGCGTAATTGGCGTAATGGCGCAAGTGGCGCAAGTGGCGCTATTTTGTTAATTTTTATTCAGCAGAGAGTGTGGACTATAGACTGATAATGTTTATTATTGGAAGAGTGTTTTTTAGTCATAGAGTTATGACTTCCCCTCCCCCGCCTCCCCCTTCCAGGGGCGGAGCAGTTACTCTTGTTATTTAGAATGTTTACCAATTATTTGTGGTGGTACATTACGAAAATTTGGTGTGTAAAGTTACTTGTTACGTTCTATGTAAGATAATAGATTTTCTTTTGCTTAGAAAAGCAACCGCTCTATGTAAGATAATAGATTTTCTTTTGCTTAGAAAAGCAACCGTTCTATGTAAGATAATAGATTTTCTTTTGCTTAGAAAAGCAACCGTTCTATGTAAGATAATAGATTTTCTTTTGCTTA
>CAKQCV010000043.1 GCA_934217675.1 uncultured Prevotella sp.
TCGTTGCTGCCGTAGCAGCTGTTGCATATTTAGGACTTGCAGCTTATAACTCTTATCAGGCAGCTCAAAAGGCTAAATTCGAGGCTGAGATGGAGGCTTCTCTCATTGAAACCAAGAAACAGGCTAAAGTTGAGAAGAAAACCGAGGCTCCTAAGGTTGAGCAGGTGCAGAAAGTTGAGAAGGTTAAATCTTCTATCGCATTTACTCCTCCTGTAATCAAGAAGGACTCAGAGGTGAAGCCTGAGGAGGAAATGAAAACTCAGGATGAGTTGAAGGAAACCAAGACTGCCATCGGTGCATTCGATGTAAAAGGTAACGACGAGGCAGGCGGTACTGTGTTGAAGGCTGTTGAGGAGATTGCTACCCCAGAGCCTCCAAAACAGCAAGAAGCAGAACAGAACAAGGTATTCGACGTTGTTGAGCAACAGCCTTCATATCCTGGAGGTATGGGTGCTCTGAACCAGTGGTTGGCAAGCAACATCAAGTATCCTGTAATGGCTGCCGAGAACGGTATTGAGGGACGTGTTGTCGTTCAGTTCGTTGTTGAGCGTGATGGTTCAGTTTCTGGTGTACATGTTGTTCGTGGTGTTGACCCATCATTGGACAAAGAGGCTACTCGCGTGGTTTCTCAGATGCCTAAGTGGATTCCTGGTAAGCAGAATGGTTCTGCAGTACGTGTTAAATACACTGTACCTGTAACATTCCGTCTCCAGTAAAATCATAGTCTAACATGGAAAGGTAGAGGTAATGTCTCATCTTTGAGGTATTTCTCTACCTTTCTTTTTATATAAAACCTAATAAAAATAAAGGAAAAGAACATGAAGCGAATAACATTCACATATATTGTTATGACATTGTCATTATTGGTTTTCTGCACTTGTGGTGGACAGAAGTCCAAGAATGCCAGAACGGATACCTATGCTTCCGGTAAGATGACATTGATGTGCGACGAAAGCTTCAGCCCCATCGTAAAGGAGGAACTTGAGGTATTCCATGCAATGTATCCGGATGCACATGTAACAGCGAAATACACAAATGAAATAGATGCATTCAACGCACTGATGAAACAAAAAGTGCATCTGATAATAACAGCAAGAAATTTCTCAGCAAAGCAACTTGAATACTTCAAAAGCAACAAGATACAGCCGAGATGGTTTCCAATAGGATACGATGGACTTGCCTTTATAATAAACAGAAACAACGTTGACTCTTGCATAACAGTAAAAGATATAAAAAGAATTTTGTCAGGACAAGCAACAAAATGGACAGAAATAAATAAAGGGTCAAAACTTGGAACTATTGATGTTGTATTTGACAACAAACAGTCAGCTGCTGTTCGCTGGGCTGTAGATTCCATACTTGGAGGAAAGCCTATAAACAGTCCTAACATCTCTGCTGTAAAAACAAGCGCAGAGGTAATAAAATATGTTGAAAAAACTCCTAATGCAATTGGAATAATCGGAAGTAACTGGCTAAATGACAAACGAGATACAACAAATGTCACTTTCAAGAAAAACATAACGGTAATGTCTGTCTGTCAAATGGAAAGAGCAACAGAAATGAACAGTTGGAAGCCTTATCAACTTTATCTCCTTGACGGACGTTACCCTTTTGCAAGAACAATATATGCCTTACTTGCTGACCCATTCCATGGACTTCCTGTAGGAGTGGCTAATTTCATGCAGTCTCCACAAGGACAGAAGATAATACTAAAATCAGCTCTCCTTCCATATCGTGGAGATCTCGAATGGCGCAGTGTTCAAGTTAATGATAATTAAAAGTTCAATAATATTTGAAGAAAGAATACAATTTATTCCACAATATACTGTTAGATAAAATAAAAAGTAATTATCTTTGCATATATAAAATAGAGAATTGTAAAAACAAATTAAACAAATCCGACTTATGAAAACAATAAAATATTTATTAATGGGAGCACTGATAACAACATTCAGTAGCTCGGCTATGGCACAAGCAACAGCAAAAGATGCTGTTAATGCCATCAAAACAAACAAAGACAAGGCTGCAGTAGCAGCAATAGTCAAAGAAGCAACAAAAGCGAGCAAGAAAGATGCAAAAGCACTTTCTGCTATCGGACGTGCATATCTTGATGTTAAGGATACTGCAAACACTCGCAAATATGCAGACATGGCTATTACTATTACAAACAAAGCAAAAAGCGGAAAGGTTGGCGATGGATTTATGCTGATGGGTGATCTTGAATATTATAAAGACAATCCTGGTGCAGCTGCAGCTATGTACCAAAATGCATATTATGTAGAGCCTAACAACATCAATGCTTATGTAAAGTATGCACGTGTAATGCGTGGAGTTTCTCCTGACATGGCAGTTGAACAGTTAGAGAAAGTTCGCTCTCTCGACCCTAATTATCCGGTTGATGCCGAGGCTGCACATATTTACTATGAGGCAGCAAAGAAAAATGGTGCCTACATGCAAAAAGTACTTGAGTATTACGGCAAAGTTTCGCCAGAGAAACTCTACGCACATGACCCAAGCTATCTTACAGAGTATGCTCTTGCAGCTTTTGCAAATCAGAAAAATGATATTTCAAAGAAACTTGCTTTGTTTGGATTGTCAAAGAAGCCACGTAACGCTGGTTACAACCGATTAGCTCTTTATAACTCTGTAGAGTTAAAACAGTTTGACGAGGCCAAGGGATATGTTGACGCTCTATTCAACAAAAGTGACTCTGTTGATTTAACAGCTAACGACTACAAATTTGCAGGAATTACTTTTAACGCGTTGAAAGATTATGACTCAGCAATAACATATTACAACAAACAGCTTGAGAGCGCAACAGAGCCTGCACAGAAAGCAAACGTACTAAAAGACCTTTCTGATGCTTATAAAGCAAAGGGAGACTTCAAAACTTCTCTGACTAAATATGAAGAGTATCTACAGTTAAATCCAAAAGTAGGAATCAACGACTACAACGGACTTGCTAACATCTATCGCAACCAAGCTGCAAACCAAAAGGGTGCTGAACAGGTTGCGTCTGTAAACAAGGCTGTAGAAATATACAAGACAATGGAAGAGAAATATCCAAGCAATGCTGACTTCTGCAACTTTATGGCAGCTCGTACTCTTGGCTTACTTGACCCGACACAAGCAAAAGGTCTTGCAAGACCATACTACGAGAAATTGGCTAATATTATTGAGCAAAAGGGTGTAAAGGATAATTCTGACAAAGCACGCATCAGCGAGGCTTATACATATCTTGGCATTTATCTATACAAGATCAAAAATGAGGCTGCTGCTGCTAAACCTTATTTTGAGAAGTTAATCCAAATTGACCCAGAGAATGCTACTGCAAAACAAGTTCTTGCAACATACTAATACATAAAATACACCATTAATTCAATCCCCGTATCCTTATTCAAATCAAGGATACGGTGATTTTTCTTAATTAGCAACATCCTCACAGGAAAGAAATAGAACATCCAACAACGATGCCGCAAATACACTCTTTTAAAATAAAGATGACTATATCATTAATTCAAACTAAACTAACAACATAATTTTAAGCACAAAAAAAGAGCAAATCCCGAAAGAAATGCTCCATAGTTTCTAAAACTTAATAATATATGAGATTTTATTCTCCTTAAAGTTGCCCTTTTTAAATTACTCACCAAGGCTAATAGCCTCAGAAGGACATACAGAAGCGCAAGTACCGCACTCTGTGCATGCATCTGCATCAATTGAATACTTTTCGCCTTCTGAAATTGCACCTGAAGGACACTCATCAATACATGTACCACATGCGATACAGTTATCACCAATTACGTAAGCCATAATGTTTTTATATTTTAATCGTTAATAATATTCTTCGTACTTATTTGTTTGTACGATGCAAAGGTAGTAATTTTATTTTTAATACCTAATATTTGGTATTATTATTTTCAAAATTTAACTTTTTAAGATAAAAAAACTACAATAACAGGAGAAACAGCACCAATAAATAGGTATCAAAGGCTGTTAAACAAATAACAAATATTTAGTACTCAAAAAGCTATATGCATACAAATACAATATCACAGTTATTTTATCGTTATATAATAAATAGAAAGAACATGATAAAGAGATTACTAATCAGTTTAACAATACTTTTACTGTCTATAAGCGCAAAATCGCAAGACACACAGGTACAGAACCGACCTTATACAGACTTACGCCCATTTCATTTTGGTGTTATGGTAGGAACACATCTTCAGGATTTGGAATTTATGAATGTTGGTCCACAAACTATAACTACCGACGATGGTGTTGTGGAACGAGTTATCACCACAGACCAAGACCGTTGGGATCCAGGATTTACCGTTGGAGTACTTGGCGAAACAAGATTGGGCAGCAATTTTGCTTTTCGACTTGCTCCTGCAATGTATTTCGGTACAAGAAATATAAAGTTTATGAATCTCAGCGAAAAGACAGGAGCAGGAGAATATGTAACAAGGAATCAAGAGCTTAAAACCATATACATTTCTACAGCTATGGATTTAATATTCAGTGCACCAAGATTCAATAACCACCGTCCATACATAATGGCAGGCTTTAACCCAATGTTGAATCTATCTGGAGGAGACAACGATTATGTAAAGTTAAAAGGATATGATCTATTTCTTGAAGTTGGTATTGGATGTGACTTTTACCTTCCATTCTTCAAACTCCGACCTGAACTTAAATTCAGTTACGGACTAACAAACTGTTTAGACACGAAACATGCAGACAGATTCAAGGATCCAAGTATGGCAGACCGCTATATGTATGCAAACAGCGTAAAGGAATGTAGGAGCAAAATAATTGCACTGACATTTTATTTCGAATAAAAATTATAACTCATGGAATTTACTATATACATAATAATAGGTATAATCATTGGTCTTGCAACAGGCATACTGATAAGCAACACAAAAGCTACGGCACAAAAAAAACTGCAAGAAGCAGAAATCAATCATCTCAACAAAAAAATTGAAGAAAACAAGCAGACTGCAGAAAAAGAAAAACAAGCAATAAGGCTAAACGATGAACAAATCATCAGCACTGAACGCAAAACTCATGTAGCTGAAATTGCAAATATAAAAGAAAGCTATGAAAAGCAAGCACAACAACTGAAAGAGCAAATTGCAAGTGAAAGACAATATGCCACACAAATGAGAGAAGAAAATGATAAGCAGTGGATGCAAAAATTCGAAGCTCTGAAACAAGAAATGCAAAAAAACGCAGCAGAACAACTTGCAGCAAAACAAAAAGACCTTCAAGAAAACAACCGTATACAGATAGATGAACTATTGAAACCGCTCAAAGAGCAATTTGCCGACTTCAAAAGAACTGTAGAAGAAAGCAAAACAATGAATGAAGTCAACAAAAAAGAGCTTCAAAGCACATTTGAGACAACGATGAAACTATTTCAGCAAGAACAGCAACAAACAGTATCATTGTTAAAGGAACAGACACTAAAAATAGGCTCAGATGCAGCTAACTTGACAAAAGCATTGAAAGGTGATAGCAAGATGCAAGGCGACTGGGGAGAAATGGTACTGGAAACAATTCTTGAAAACAGTGGACTTAGAAAAGACGAAGAATTCTTTATTCAGGAAAATACAAAAGATGAAAACGGAAAGAATTATCGCCCAGACGTTATAGTGCGTTTCCCTGAAGGCAGATCCGTAATTATTGACTCTAAAGTATCTCTCACCGCTTACACGGATGCTATATCTACTGATGATGAAGCAGAACGCGACAGATTAATGAAAGCTCATACACTAAGCGTTAAGAAACATATTGATGAATTGGCAGAAAAAGACTACGGAAAACTTGTAGACGATGCTATTGGCTTCGTATTAATGTTTATTCCAAACGAGACAAGTTATATTGCCGCAATGAAACTACAACCAAATCTAAGTAGATACGCCTACAGCAAAAAAGTTATAATTATATCGCCAAGCAATCTCTTGATGGCATTGCAGCTTGCATACAATCTATGGCAATACGACCGCCAAAACAAGAATGTTGAAAAAATTGTGAAGACAGCAGCAGATTTATATGACAAAGTTGCCGGATTTGAGGATACTTTCAACGGCATTGGTGATATGCTGACAAAATTGAATACATATTATACAAAGGCACGCAACCAGCTGTATGAAGGAAGTGGCAATGTGATGAGAAGAGTTGAAAACTTGAAATCATATGGCGTAACACCTAAAAAGAAAATAAAAGCATTGGAAGAAGGTGCAGAATAAAACCTACACCTTCTTCCAATGCTTGCGAAAACTATATTACTGTTTTACCTGTATTACCAAATACTTGCTTGTACTCCAAAACAGTTGAGGATTTGTTATACGCAACACGTATTGGTCTTTTGCATCTGTTGAAAGAGAATAACTGCTTGACGGATGCATAGTAAGCAACTTGGCAGACTTAGAGTAAAGTTTTATCTCCTTGTCTACACGAATATCAATTTTTGTAAAATAGTTCTTGTTAAAATTACCTTGAAGCACTTTACCTTTAACAAGTATATTCTGTTTTTTCAACTCCTTCTTTGTACCGAAAGCAAACCATGCAGTGTTAAGTTGCTTGTCTTGTGAATCAATAGTCTGACTCTTTTGTTCACTCTCCGATTTCAGATCAGAAACATTAGTATTCAGAGTATTAATTGTTTGATCAAGTTCCGCAATATGAATATTTTTCGCATCAAGTTCAGCTCTCAATTCCTTTAATTGTGAATCTTTCTCCTCAAGCTGTTTTATTAGATTGTCAACAGTACGCTTCAATTCAGAACTTTTAAACGAACTTTCTCTCATCTGTTGCTGTAATTTTGCAATAAGCTCGCGATTTTGTTCCATTCTCTGCTGTATAAACTTTATGTTTTCCCTTATCTGCTGCTGGCTGTTTGCGCCTTCACCATCCTTAGCAATAGTAACACGGTCCTCAGCCTTATTAATAGCCCGGAAACCTTCCTCAACATCATTAAGGATTCCCATCATATCATTTATCTCATTGTCTCGTTGCTCAATAATCTTCTGCAGCGAGTCATTCTGAACGATATTCGTCTGCGACTGCTGCGCTTTTTCATTTTTGCAAGCAACTATCGTTGCCATGCAAAAAGCAATTAACAAAATCTTTTTCATAATCTTATGTAATTTTAGAACTCTGTTTATTTATATCCAAGATGTCTCCATATTATTATTCAACATCCACAATATCAGCATAATTTCTGTGTTTCTTGCTCTTCCCCTTTGCCTTCTCCGTTTTTCCAGCATCATTTTCCTTTACTTTATCAGATGCAGCTCCGGCAAGCACAATTACAAACTCACCCTTTGGCGGAATTTCCTCAAAATGGGCAATAACTTCATCAAGTGTTCCCCTAACACTCTCTTCATGGATCTTTGATATCTCACGGCAAGCACTTACTTGACGTTCACCTCCGAAATACTCGGAAAATTGTTTTAGAGTCTTTACAACGCGATATGGAGATTCATAAAAAATCATTGTTCTTGTCTCTTTCTGCAAACTCTCCAATTTTGTAGCACGTCCTTTTTTCTGAGGCAAAAATCCCTCAAAGCAAAATCTGTCGCAAGGTAATCCTGATGAAACCAACGCCGGAACAAAAGCAGTTGCACCAGGAAGACATTGTACAGTTATCCCAGCAGCCACCGCCTCACGAGCAAGATAGAACCCTGGATCACTAATACCAGGTGTTCCAGCATCGCTGATAAGAGCTATAGTCTGCCCTCCTTTCAGCCGTTCCACGATGCCAGCCGTTGTTCCATGCTCATTAAATTTATGATGCGCCATCAGTTGATTCCTAATATCAAAATGCTTCAACAGGATACCCGATGTTCGTGTATCCTCTGCGAGTACCAAATCCGCTTCTTTCAAAATGCGTATTGCTCGAAGTGTAATATCTTCCATGTTACCGACAGGTGTCGGCACTATATATAATGTTCCCATATGTAGCCACAAATATAAGGATATTAATCATGTACAACAAAAAAACAGGCAGTTTCTTTGCAATTTTTAAAACGTCTTTGTAATTTTGCGCCTAAATGGACAACAATTTAGTAGGGGAAACACACCGTCCCGGCAGAATAGAAGTGGTGTGCGGTTCAATGTTCTCAGGCAAAACTGAGGAATTGATAAGAAGATTGAAACGTGCAAAGTTTGCAAAACAGAGAGTAGAGATTTTCAAGCCATCACTTGACACTCGCTATTCCGAGATAGATGTAGTCAGCCATGACCTGCATTCAATACCAAGTACTCCTATAGATACATCAGCGTCAATCTCCCGATTGTCATCCGCAATTGATGTTGTTGGTATTGACGAAGCCCAGTTTTTCGACGACGGACTAGTAAATGTATGCAATGAACTTGCCAACCGTGGAGTGAGAGTTATAGTAGCAGGTCTGGATATGGATTTCAAGGGTAAGCCTTTTGGACCAATACCTGCACTTTGTGCTATTGCCGATGAAGTGACAAAAGTTCATGCTATATGTGTAAAATGCGGTGCATTGGCTTATGTAAGCCATCGACTTGTAGCTAATGACAAAAGAGTCTTATTGGGTGAGCAAGCAGAATACGAGCCTCTGTGTAGGGAATGCTACATGAAATCTATAAATAAAGAAAAGAAGAAATAAACAGGAATATAAAGACAAAAGATATGCTTGAAAAAGAAATAACATTCGACAGATTCATCCGTATGATGGGTGTAGTACTCCTCACAGGAGGTGTACTCTATATGCTCAATTATCTGAGCGATGTATTGCTACCATTTTTCATAGCATGGCTACTTGCATATCTTTTGTATCCACTGGTAAAGTTCGTACAGTACAAGCTCCATGTTCCTACAAGGGCATTGTCGATTATTGTCACACTCGTATTTGTGCTTTCCATAATTGGTGGTGTTTTCTATCTTATCATCCCGCCAATGCTTGAACAATTTGAAAAGCTTGGAGATGTAGCATCACAATACATCACCCAAGGTTCCAAAGGAGAAACATTTCAGGCTATGGTACAACAATGGCTGCATGAAAACAAGGAAACGATAGAATCGATATTTAAGCGCAAGGATGTTACAGATGCGATCAAGCAAGCCATGCCTAAACTCTTCAGTGTGTTAGGTCAAACAGCAAGCGTGATAATCAGCATCGTGGCTTCACTTATCACCTTGTTATACATGTTCTTTATATTACTCGATTATGAATATCTATCCACTAAATGGATAAAGATATTTCCTAAGAACATACGTCCTTTTTGGCAATCACTAATGCAAGATGTTGAAAAGGAGTTGAATAATTATATACGTGGTCAATCGCTTGTTGCCTTAACAATGGGTATACTATTCTGCATTGGCTTTACAATAATAGACTTTCCTATGGCAATCGGTTTGGGAATACTTATAGGAGTAATGGACCTCGTGCCATATCTACACACCTTTGCCCTCATTCCCACAGCATTTCTTGCCCTACTAAAAGCAGCAGATACGGGACAGAATTTTTGGATAATCTTTGCAGGAGCATTTGCTGTATTCTGTATTGTACAGATTATTATCGATATGATCGTTACACCAAAGATTATGGGAAAAGCCATGGGGTTAAATCCTGCAATTCTCCTTCTTGCTCTATCTGTATGGGGAACACTGCTCGGATTCATCGGACTGATCATAGCTCTTCCACTAACAACGATACTCATTGCTTACTACCAACGCTATGTCACTAAAGACAAAGCGAAAGTAACCTTACCCGAAGATACGAAAAAACAAGAATAATCAGTTTTACACAAACAAAGAGTAAAGCACATACATCCAATGGGCTGTAATAGCCGCAAACAATCCACCTATAGTATGTGCCAAAATAGCCTTCGGAGTAAGTTCTCTATATCCTAAAGAATCAAGCATCGCTGTATGAGTACTCAAGAAACCGCTCCAACACATTCCTATTGCAGTAAAAACAGCTATTGCATTGCCGTCAACCCATCCATGCTCCATGAATCCAGGAATAAGGCTAAGTGATGCCCCTACAGCTCCAAGAGCAGTAATGGGAAAAGCTACAAGATGCGGATCTTGGAAACCAAACAGCCAGTCAAAAACGAAATCCACCTTATTTGCAAGCCAAGGCAACAACTCCACACCTTGATAAGCAGAACCGTCATATCCATTAGCACCAGCTCCAAATGTGAACATCATTACAAATGTAGAGATTATGAGTACTCCTGGTATTATAGCTACCCCTACCTCTACTCCACTACGACCACCGTCAAGAAGAGCATCCAATAATCTAATAAAAACAGTTTTTTGTTGCTCTTTCTTATCATCATTTCCTTCCATCTCTATAATCCCATTATCAATAGCGTCCTCATTCTTATACTGTGGATAAGCTTTAAGCACAAAGTACTGCATAAGCCGTGTAGAACAAATACATCCACAGCAAGCTCCCAACAAACCAATAACAGGAGAAACATAAAATCCCTTACCTATCATAAAGACCATAACAAGCAGTCCCATTCCAAACGCTGTTCCAAAATTAGTGAGCGATATGAATTGGAACTTTTTGAAATAACTTGCAAACCTTTTGTCGTGCGCCAATGATATTATGGCAGGATTATCAGAGAGGAATGTCATTACAGCTCCAAGTGATGTTACTCCAGGCAAATTAAATATGGGTTTCATCAATGGGCGAAGCAGTTTCTCCAAAAGATTTACCACACCAAATTCCACAAAAACTTTTCCTATCGCTCCTGTAATTACACAGATACTCATAAGATAAAACACTGTATACAACAATAAATCATGTGCTGTCTTCATAATTGTATTAAGCATATTGGGCAATCCCATAACATAACCAAGATACCCAAATATACTTATCACGATAATCAGGCACAAACATCCATTAGGCATGAGCATTTTTTTACTTACAGTTTTTCTTTCCATAATCTATGTTCTTTACTACATTGGTATTTACTTTTTATTTCCCATAACTAAGCAAATGTAGCTTTGCAGTCACTCCGATTTGTGCCGTTAATCTATCATTAAGCAATGTTCCGTCTGGATTACTGTTCTTTCCGTGTGTGTGTGCTACACCTATGTTCAGTCTTATGTCATTTTTGTTCTTTATTGGAAAAAACTCCAAGCCACCACTAATCATCCTCAGTTCCGTACCCGACTTTACACAATTGTCCGCTTCTGTTTTTGTTTTATTCACATCATAAGTCACTTTTCCATATACATTAAGTTTCGGCAATACCCTATAGTCAACATTTGCCATAACAGAACAATCTCTGAATAAATATGCTTGTTTTCTCGCGGCACGGTTCATTACATCAAGTTCCAAAGACACATTCCCCATTGTTATCTTGTTTCCTAAAGCAATATAAGATATATATTTCCCCGATGCATACTGGATCAAGTTTACAGAATACAAAGAATGCCAAAGCCCATGGCTACCATTCCAAAAAACATTATAAGCATACAAATCTCGCTTTCCATAATATCTAACCGGACTCTCACTGAACTGTACACTAAACTTATCCTTTCCGCTGTCAGTAATGTATGTTGCACTCACTCCAAATTGATAGCACCCAATATTATTACAATATTCAGAATAAGTATATACATCAATAGGTGCACGATCATACTCATATCCGCCAATAAGAACAATTTGTTTTCCTCCAGCAATATTCCAGTTCTTGTTAGCTTGATAACATATATACATCCAATCCGTGGCATCAAAGAAGCCATTATTCTCTATTTTCTTGTTCAGACGTTGCCTCCACGAATACGAGAATTGATTATTAATTCTACCATTTATAATAAGATTCAAGTAGTCACCTTTGAACCCAGAACTATTATGCAACTTTTCGCTACCCACCCTATCGTCATAGTATCCAACTTTTGCCTGAGCATCAATATTAACAGTTGGCATCGTTTCCTGTGCTACACAAGTCACAGGAAATAAGATTACACACAAAGATTTTATAATGTTTCTCATATTGATGATTTAAGTAAAGGTTATACAAGTATATCTATGTTTTTTATAGCAATGCAAATATACAACAAAATGTAAAACAACAATACTCTTACATACTTTTTTTACGAAAAACATAAAAAAATGAGGTTTTAATAAAAAAAACACGGAAAAAGTTTGGAGGTATGAAAAATAATCCATACCTTTGCACTCGCTTTTAAGGATTAGCAAAAACAAATGATCCGCTAGCTCAGTTGGTAGAGCACAACACTTTTAATGTTGGGGTCTTGGGTTCGAACCCCAAGCGGATCACGGAAGAGAAATTTACTTCGGTAAGTTTCTCTTATTTTTTTAACAAATACCTTTGTCCTTACATTTATTTTTTAGTCTTTAGTATGAACGAACAAAAAAAAATCATAATGCTTGGTACGGGGCATGCTACCGTAACTAAATGCTATAATACTTGTTTCATTGTCAAATCAAAAGATGACATACTGATGGTTGATGCTGGTGGTGGCAACGGAATATTAAGTCAACTGGAAAAAGTAAATGTAGACATTATAAACATACATCATCTTTTTATCACGCATGCACACACTGACCATATCTTAGGTGCTATATGGATTATAAGAATTATAATGCAAAAGGTACTCGCAGGAAAATACACCGATAAACTCTATGTATATGGCAACGATAAGGTCATGAAAGTCATTAGAACTATATGTGATCTTACTCTACACAAAAATTATTCAAGGCAGATTGGAAAACAAATAATCTTACATCAACTTGATAATGGCGACAGCTTCTCAGTTGGCAGCATGAAACTGCAATGCTTTGATATAATGTCGGAAAAAGAAAAGCAATATGGATTCACGCTTTGCTTCAACAACGGAAAGAAACTTGTATGCATGGGCGATGAACCATGCAACGACGCTACCCTACACTATGCCAAAGATGCAGATTGGATGATGTGTGAAGCTTTCTGTCTCTATGCCGACCGTGATATTTTCAAGCCATATGATAAATTTCACAGCACAGCACTTGATGCTGGAAAAATTGCAGAAAGATTATCAGTGAAAAATTTAATTATCTACCATACTGAAGACACCGACTTGAAACATCGAAAAGAAAACTATTCGAGAGAGGTAAGACAGAATTATCATGGAAACATCTTTGTTCCAGACGATCTTGAAACCATTACATTGTAATTTTTACTCATATCGCTACTCTGTTGTGCTTGCAGCAATATCATCTAATCATCTGCACAGCACACAAAGGGTAGCAGTACTACAGTCAAGTACTATTTACCCTATTCGTTGAGTACAATTTAATTGTTTTTTCGTAAATCTTGTTAAACATTGCACATATCTAATATTTTTGTTAACAGTATAAAAGATTTTATCTATATTTGTCACCAAAAATAATTAAGATATGAAAAACTATACATTTTCAATACGACTAAAAGCAGCAAGACAGATGTTGGGATTGAGTCTCGAACAACTGTCAGAGAGGATGTCACACCAAGTCAGCAAACAAAGTATAATGAAATACGAACAGGGAAAGATGAAGCCTAAGGCTAAGACTATGAAAATTTTAACCACAGCATTGAACATAAGTCAAGAATATCTCTTTGGAAATGGAAGAAGTATTAACACACCAATGCTAAGAAATGCCTTCAACAATTCCCTTCCGCCTGAAAATATTGAGGAAATTGAGGCTCAACTTGCTTTCTGGTCGGAACAATATATCGAAGCGGAGAAAAAAGCTGGTATGGAACTGTCTTTCATCAATCCTCTGAAAGATATCTATGTTTCCGATCTCTCCGATGTAAGCGAAGCTGCAGACTTTCTGCGCCGGGCATGGAACTGCGGCAGCGGTCCTATACCGAGCATTCTCCGTCTTATGGAGCGAAAGGGTATAAAGATTCTTGACATGCGATTGCCCAACGATGTCCTTGGTCTCAGCACCTGGGCTGATGAGAAATACCCTCTCGTTATTCTCGACACAGCAAACGAAAGGCAGACCGTAGAGTGTCTGCGTTTCACTGCCGCCCACGAACTTGCTCACCTTGTATTAAACATTCCCCAAAAAATTGTCGGCAAAGAGCGTGAAAAGTTATGCAACAAATTTGCCGGATGTTTCCTTCTCCCCCACTCCACCCTGACAGAAGAGATTGGAAGCGATACACGCCAGACCGTCACACTCGAAGAGCTTATCGACCTTCACGAAGTCTATGGTGTATCTATTGCAGCCCTCGTCCACGAGTTATGGGACTTCCGCATCATCTCTCGTGAGCACTACGACTGGTGGTATGATGAACGTATCAAGAAGAACAAGAGTGAAAAAGGCTGGGGCACCTATGTCTTCCCTGAAACAATCGGTAGAGAAAAGAGAATAAACTCAAACAATAACCTTAAAACCAACGACATATAATGACAGTCTTAATTTTTATCTGGATAATCGGAACATTGTTCGATTGTGCAATTGGGAGGAATAAGTGAAAACATAAATTAATTTTAAATTCTATAATTATGAAACAATTAAAAGAACTAACTGGCTTATATTCTTTAAGCAAGACTCTGAGATTTGAGTTGGAACCTATTGGCAACACGCTAAGACATATTGAGGCCAAGGGAATTATTACCCAAGATGAACAACGTGCTGAGGAATACAAAAAGGTGAAGGACATTATTGATCGTTACCACAAAAAGTTCATAACCATGTGTCTCAGTAGTTTAAAGCTCAGCATGGATAGTCTGAACAAATATGTTTCTTTGGCAGAGGACTCTCAAAGAGACGAGAAAGCATTTGAACAGGTTAAGGCAGAGTTGCGTAAGCAGATTGTTGAGGCTTTTAAGAAAGGTGGTTCATATTCTGACTTGTTTAAGGAAAAACTCATCCAGAAACATCTTCCAGAATTTGTTACCGATGAAGAGGAAAAGAAGATGGTTGAGAACTTTAGTAAGTTTACTACTTACTTCACTGGTTTCAATAAGAACAGAGAGAACATGTATTCTGATGAGGAAAAATCTACGGCAATAGCTTATAGACTTATCCATGAAAATCTTCCGATGTTCATCGATAACATGAAATCGTTTGGTAGAATTGCAGATAGTGATGTGCATCTTCATTTTACAGAAATAGAGTCTTCTTTCTCTGAATATCTCAACGTAGAGCATTTGTCAGAAATGTTCTTGCTTAATAATTTTAATAGTACATTAACGCAAAAGCAAATTGAAAACTACAATACGGTAATTGGCGAGATTAATAAATATGTCAACCTTTATAATCAGCAGCATAAGGACAATCGTCTTCCATTGTTAAAGCCTCTGTACAAGATGATATTGAGTGATAGGGTAGCTTTGTCGTGGAGAAGCGATGGATTCACAAGTGACAAAGAGATGATTGATGCAATCACTAAAACATATAATGAACTTAAAGAAGTCTTGACAGGTGATGGTGATAACAGTCTTCGTAACTTACTTCTTAATATTGACAAGTATGATGTTGAGCATATTTATATTGCCAATGATCTTGGACTTACAGACATCTCTCAACAACTGTTTGGGCAGTATGATGTATATACAGCAGCAATCAAGCAAGAACTGCGTAATAGCGTTTCTCCTACAGCCAAGGAACATCGTGATCCTGAGTTGTATGATGAACGTATAAACAAATTGTTCAAATCTGCAAAGAGCTTCTCTATCTCATATCTCAATTCATTAGTAGATTTGGATCATACTGCTCAGAGTTACTATAAGCAATTGGGTGCTTACGACCGTGACGGTGAACAACGTGTAAACTTGTTTACACAGATAGAGATGGCTTATATTGCTGCTAAAGACATCCTTTCTGGCAAACATGGAAATATAGGTCAATCTGATGCTGAGACTGCTATCATTAAGAATCTCCTTGATGCTTATAAGTCTTTGCAGCATTTCATTAAACCTTTGCTCGGTAGCGGAGATGAGACTGATAAAGACAACGAGTTTGATGCCAAACTTCGTGAAGCATGGAATGCTTTGGATATTGTGACACCTCTATATAATAAGGTGCGCAACTGGCTCACACGTAAGCCTTATAGCACAGAGAAGATTAAATTGAACTTTGAGAATAATGGAGTATTGTTATCAGGCTGGGTAGATAGCAAAACAGAAAAGTCTGACAACGGGACTCAATATGGAGGCTACATTTTCAGGAAGAAAAATGAAATAGATGAGTATGATTATTATCTGGGTATTTCTTCTGATAAAAAACTGTTTAGACTTGATGCCAAACTACATAGTGGAAAAGAAATGTATGAGAGACTCGATTATTATCAATTGAAGTCTCAGACTATTTATGGTAGTAGTTATATGGGAAACTATGGTCAAGATGCAAGAAATCTTCTCGCAGCTTTTCAAAATAGTGCTAACTTACAAGGGTTTGATGAATCGATAGCACCAACTACCGAAGAAAAGGTACCAGCTTATCTTAAGCGCATAAAAAAAAGTCACGTTGAAGCATACCAAGCCATGCTCAATGACGAGAAGGTTGTTGGGGCATATGGAAATATGAAACATCACATTCTTGGGACTTTAGCCTCATTGTCTCGTGTTCCTGCAGCAATTGATTTGTCTACTCACGAAGAGTTAGACATCGATGAGTTATTTGATAGAATTGATAATTTGCCATCAAAATCATTTGGCTATTATCCAGTTTCTTCAGACTCAATAAAAGAAGCAAACTGTAGAGAGGAAAAGCCTTTGTTTTTATTCAAGATTAGCAACAAAGACCTTTCTTATTCTACTACTTATTCTAATGGGTTGCGAAAAAATAGAGGCAAAGAAAACCTTCATACAATGTATTTCAAAGCTCTTTTAGGTATGATTCAAGGAGTTTATGATATTGGATCTGGTGAAGTATTCTTCCGTCGACAAACAGATCACTTATCAGAAAGAACAGCGAGACACAAGCCTAATGAAGCTATACGCAATAAGAATAAGCTCAATAAAAAGAAAACCAGTACATTCAAATATGAATTGGTTAAGAACAAACGTTTCACAGAGGATAAAATTCTGTTTCATTTGTCTATAGTTGCTAATTATTCAAAGCCAGAGAAATGTGATGTGAACTCACAAGTTCTTGACATCATCCGTAATGGTGGTATCAAACATATCATCGGCATAGACCGTGGTGAACGTCATTTGCTTTATCTCTCACTCATTGACTTGAATGGAAATATCGTCAAGCAGATGACACTGAATGATATTGTGAATGAGTACAATGGTAACACTTATGCCACTAACTACAGAGATTTATTGGCTGAACGTGAAGGCAATCGTACCGAGGCTCGTAAAAACTGGAAGAAGATAGAGAACATCAAAGACATCAAGCAAGGATACCTAAGCCAGGTTGTTCATATTATCAGTAAAATGATGGTGGAGTATGATGCCATTGTTGTACTTGAGGACTTGAACAAGGGATTTGTGCGAGGCAGACAGAAAATCGAGCGCAATGTGTATAAACAGTTCGAGAAAGCTCTGATTGACAAATTGGGTTATTATGTTGACAAACAGAAAGGTATCAATGAAGCCGGTGGATTGCTCCATGCTTTGCAGTTGACAAATATTTCTAAAAAACTTAGTATACAGAACGGCTGTCTCTTCTATATTCCAGCATGGAATACGAGCAAGATAGATCCAGTGACAGGATTTGTCAATCTATTTAAACTCAGAGATATTACTAATTCGGAAAGACGTAAAGATTTCTTTGAAAAATTTGATTCTATTAGATTTGTGTCAAAAGAAGATGGTTTTGAATTTACATTCAATTATGATAATTTTGAGACCCAATCGGAAGATTTCAAGAAAAGTTGGAGTGTCTTCACTCATGGTAAACGCATTGTGATGAATGAGAAGAACGGACACAAGCAAATGATAGATGTCTATCCGACAGAAATGCTAATTGAAGCTTTTGAAAAGATAGGTGTAAATTTACAGCCGAAGATGGAAATGATGCCTATTATAAATACAATAGAGGCAAATAACACTAATGCAAGCTTCTTCAGCTCATTGTTCTATGCCTTTAAGATAACATTGCAGATGCGGAATAGCAATGCAGAAACAGGAGAAGATTTTATGCTTTCACCTGTTATAGTTAATGGCCACTATTTTTATAGTGTAAATGAAGCAGACAAAGGGTGTGATTCTAATGGCAACTGGATATCGAATTGGCCTGTAGATGCTGATGCCAATGGTGCTTATAATATTGCAAGAAAAGGTCTTTGGGCTATTCGCCAGATACAAAGAACACCTGCTGGTAAGCGTCTAAACTTAGCCATCAAAAACAATGAGTGGCTTAAATTTGCACAGCAAAAGCCATACGAGAATGAGTGATTATATTTCACTTTCAACATTGAATGACTTTATCTTCTGTCCGTACTCCATATACTTGCACAGCGTGTATATGGAGTCGGATGAAGAGTTGTATAAAGCCACTCCACAAACCAAGGGAACTATTGCTCACCAAGGTGTGGATGAGAAGAAAGGTAGCACTCGAAAGAGTGATATTATGTCGCTCCCCGTATATTGTGACGAACTGGGAATATCTGGCAAGATAGATGTTTATAAACAAGACAGGCATCTTCTCATAGAGCGGAAGAACAACTTGAAACGCATCTTTCGTGGTCAGATATACCAGCTTTGGGGACAATACTTCTGCATGAAAGAAATGGGATATGAAGTTGATAAACTTGCATTCTACGAAATCTCCACAAACAAAATGATAGATGTGGAACTGCCTGGAGCATCAGGCAAACAAGAACTTGTTGGATTTATCGAGCAATTCAAAAACTACAATCCTGCTTCTACTATGTTTAAAGTCAATCCAAACAAGTGCATCCATTGCATCTATTGCAATCTTTGCGATAAAACAGAAACAGACAATGTTTACACATAAGGATATAGAAATGCGAACCATCTTTGTGGTGAATTGCATAGAGCATGACCGAAGCCTGAGAGTGAATAGTGGTGAACTGATGTTGGAGGAACTTGATGGGGACAAGAAGAAAACCCTCACCAAGTTTCCCTTTCAAAAGCTATTGGCGCTTTTCATCATCGGGCATATTACGGTTACAACTCCACTTATTGAAAAATGCAAGAAATATGGTGTTGCCCTTGTCGTAATGAAACCAAATCTTCGCCCTGTGTTCTTTTGGGAAAACTCTGCAGAGGCAAACTATTTGCTTAGGAAAAGACAATATGAATTCAAACAAGATGATATTAGCATCGCCAAGATAATCATTCACAATAAAATTCTAAACCAAAAAGCATTATTAATAAAAACGAGGAAAAAAGATACTTCTACAACAGAAGCAATATCTTTATGCACAGCAGCACTGAATACTATTCAAGACGTTAAAGACTACAATCAACTAATGGGATTGGAAGGCACTATTGCCAAGAACTTTTTCTCTGCATATTATCAAAATCTAAATTGGAAAGGAAGACACCCAAGAATGAAAAATGATATTCTTAATGTTACACTTGATATAGGATATACTATACTTTTCAATTTTATGGAAAGTTTCATCCGCATGTTTGGCTTCGATTTATATGTCGGAATATATCATCGTTTGTGGTTCAAACGTAAATCTCTTGTATGCGACCTTATAGAACCTTTCAGATGCATCATCGATCATACCATATTATTAGCTTTTAACAGAAAACAATTTTCTGAAAAGGATTTCACTCTCATTAAACAAGAGTATCATCTTAAATATGAAAAGTGCGCAGACTACTACAAAGTGTTTTATGATGCCTTGATAGAAAGGAAAATGAGTTTCTTTAATTTTATGCAAAATTACTACCGTTGTTTCATGGGGTGTAAATCTGTTATAAAATATCCAACTTTTGAAGTTTAGAATGATAATTATTAGTTACGACATATCAAATGACAAGATGCGCACTAATTTCTCCAAAATGCTAAAAAGCAATGGAGCAATACGTCTTCAATTCTCTGTGTATGAAGTCAGGAACACCAAACGAATCATGGACAACCTAATTGTCAAGATTGAAGCGTATTCCAAGCATTTTACCCCTGATGATAGCGTTGTTATTTTTGACGTCACATCAGATAATATCAAAAAATATGGTAATGCAATACATAGAGATCAAGACGTGGTATATTTTTAATTACAAACCCCTGTCTATATGTTTTATAACGTTTCTTACATAAAAAGCTATATATCAAGATATTAACATCAGATACATATACTATATTTTCTACTATGGGGAGTAAATTATACAATAAACATTACTCACAAATATTTGTATATTAAAACTTTTTGAGTAACTTTGCAAAAGTTAAAGGCTATAAAGCCTAAATAATTTCTACTATTGTAGATTCTTGCAAATCGCACATATAAGAAGCGGCTATAAAGCCTAAATAATTTCTACTATTGTAGATCGTAAGAATTTAAAATTATATACTGATGACGGCTATAAAGCCTAAATAATTTCTACTATTGTAGATAAGGTTTTCGTTGATATTTGTTTTATTTGGCTATAAAGCCTAAATAATTTCTACTATTGTAGATTCTTTGCTTGCAAGTTCTAATAGTAATGGCTATAAAGCCTAAATAATTTCTACTATTGTAGATCTGCAACATGTAGCTTAGTTTCTTTCCGAGGCTATAAAGCCTAAATAATTTCTACTATTGTAGATCAAGAGCGCATTTCTTTGATTAAAGATAGGCTATAAAGCCTAAATAATTTCTACTATTGTAGATGTGGACGGGCATGATGCACACCTTGAGCAGGCTATAAAGCCTAAATAATTTCTACTATTGTAGATTTCAATAATAGAGACCGCCAGGAGACTGGGCTATAAAGCCTAAATAATTTCTACTATTGTAGATGGTAAACAATAGGGTAAACAATAGGGTAAGGCTATAAAGCCTAAATAATTTCTACTATTGTAGATAAGGAGGGTTTAACCGCTTTGGGTTTGGCGGCTATAAAGCCTAAATAATTTCTACTATTGTAGATACAACCAAGTAAGCGTACAATCTTCTTAAGGCTATAAAGCCTAAATAATTTCTACTATTGTAGATTCTAACGATAAATATATTATCCCTATAGAGGCTATAAAGCCTAAATAATTTCTACTATTGTAGATGTTCTATCATTTTAGCTATAATCTCTAGTGGCTATAAAGCCTAAATAATTTCTACTATTGTAGATAACCTTCTTTCCGAGGTCGTACATCTTGTCGGCTATAAAGCCTAAATAATTTCTACTATTGTAGATTAAAAGTGCTGATTTTCAATTCTTTGGTTGGCTATAAAGCCTAAATAATTTCTACTATTGTAGATAACAGCCTTTTTTTAACCTCTATGAGTCGGCTATAAAGCCTAAATAATTTCTACTATTGTAGATGAATATGCTAACAGGATTCACAAAAGAAGGGCTATAAAGCCTAAATAATTTCTACTATTGTAGATTCTATCGTTATTGGAGATAGAGATGTATCGGCTATAAAGCCTAAATAATTTCTACTATTGTAGATTCCACCGTCTCGCCTGGCTTCTTCACTGGGCTATAAAGCCTAAATAATTTCTACTATTGTAGATGTAGTTCTTCTTGCCTTTAGACGTAGATTCGGCTATAAAGCCTAAATAATTTCTACTATTGTAGATAGAAACAAGAAGATATACCTGTAGGAAGGCTATAAAGCCTAAATAATTTCTACTATTGTAGATAGTATCAACTGTAGTCTTGACGATGGTGGGCTATAAAGCCTAAATAATTTCTACTATTGTAGATTCTTCGTGTCGGCTCGTGAGAGTAGATGGCTATAAAGCCTAAATAATTTCTACTATTGTAGATATTACTGATAACAGGCAACCGTCCGTCAGGCTATAAAGCCTAAATAATTTCTACTATTGTAGATATATTAGCGGCAACGATACTATCATATGGCTATAAAGCCTAAATAATTTCTACTATTGTAGATAGTGAAATTGTATCTTCCTGTGAGGCGAAGGCTATAAAGCCTAAATAATTCAATCTAAGTCCCAATTTTTACACCATAACGGAAGGTGATAAAATGACACGCCAAAGCTAATACATTATTTTGTTGAATAATTAATTTTGATTTATCCAGAATATGGAGTGATTATATTTATTGAAGTTTCGGATTTTGTTCTTCCCCTCCCCCGCCTCCCCTTTAACAGGGGCGGAGCAGTTACTCTTACTCTTGAGAATGCTTTCGTAAAGTGAACAAACTAAGAATTGGTAAAGTAAGTTCACCAACATGATGTAATGTTTCCTAAGCACATGTACTTCAATGCCCACATAATGGAAAAGCATTGCCCACGGCTTGGGCACTCTGTTAAAAAGGTGCGGGGCATATAGACAATGCATCACTTCACCATGTCAACAGACAGTACAAAAGTGCATATAATATTAACGCGTATATTAGCATTGCAAATACGCTTACCCCATTTAGGATACTTCTAATGATACTTTATTTCGCAAATTTTCATACATATACTAAAAAGGGCGAAGCAGTTTGCTTTTCTAATCAAAAGAAAATCACACAGCATTATCAATAGTGAGAGTAACTGCTCCGCCCCCAAAGGGGAAGGCGGGGGAGGGGAAAATACAAAATAGAATTAGGTTAAGCTTAAATTCTTATGTATTTATTTTTTGAATAAAGAATTGCCATATTGCCACTATCAGCATAACATATTATTTATCAACCACTTACGTTAGTGGCAGATTATTTTAATCTGCCACCATATTGCCATAACCAGAAAGATTACATTCATAATCTAACAACCAGATACTCAGTACCTTTAGATGTTCTACGGCGTTTCAACCCATCAATGTTTATTACCAACTTTCACCACATCAACAGTTGCCGATTGAAATTCGAGTGTTTGTCATCCAACATTTTTATTTATCCGCAGAGCCGACGCCTTATGGTTATAATATGGAGCCTCATCGAGTGTCATCAGAAGACACTTTAAGTTCGTTTGAACGCTTATAATGTACGAATGTTATTTTCATATTTTACGGTTTTAATGTTTCAGTCTTTAAATAACTAAAGTTTCGAATTATGCCTTGTCACTCTTTGTTTCCTGCCGTTATTCTGTATATAACAAGGCAGGTAAAGCCCTCCAAGCCGATAGGTTTCAACATTGTTCCCCAATTTTTCACCGCTTAAATTCAGTTTCATACGTTTCAATTTTAATAGTTTGATTTTTATTTTGTAAGTGTATCATTTATGCAGTAAATGATACTAAATATTCTACAAATTTGCAAGAAAACAGACTTGTTATTTTTGCAATTTCAGACAAAAAAGCCTTATTTCTTTCAATTATTAGTGGCATATAATACCATATCTAATCATTTTAGTGGCAATAAAGTGGCAATTTATAATTAATTGCAATACATTTAATCAGCTATAACTAAGCAAGTTATATAGTATAGTGGCAATAGTGGCAATTAAAAATAAAAAATATACTTTTCAGAAGTATTATTCTTATATATCATTATAAATCAAGTTATTGCCTAAAATCTTTCTTCATTTTATGATACTATGATACTTCTTTTTCAAAAAAATATTTTCATAAGATCAAAATCCTTCGACCAATTTTTCATATTCGCTCCTATAAATCATGTATTGAGTTCTTGCTTCTATCACATTGCT
>CAKQCV010000044.1 GCA_934217675.1 uncultured Prevotella sp.
AACGAGCAGAAGTCCGCTCGTTTCCATATTGTTACCTATATTATTTAGGCAAACGCCCAACTTCTTGATATTCAATCAATGTCCAAATTAGAGTGAGTTAGTTTTTTTAACCTCGGCATCTTTCACCATTTGTAAGAAAGTTTTGATGGATATTTGTTTTGTTTGTAGTCTTCCCATCCACTGCCTCCACTTTAATGGGGAAGAACTAAAGAAACTTCAATATTTTACGTCATACCATTGTATATCTAAAGAAAAAGTATTAACTTTACAAACAAATTTAAAAGCTTATACAAGCATGACAATAACAATTATTATCTTAATCTCAACTGTTGCCATGTTTATATGGGGCAAAGTAAGAGCAGACATTGTGGCTCTTACAGCGTTGACTACACTTATAATATCAGGGGTTCTCACTCCAGCAGAGGCTCTTGCGGGATTCTCGTCACCAATTGTCGTAATGATGATCGGACTGTTTGTTGTTGGTGGGGCAATTTTGCAGACAGGACTGGCAAAACTGATAGGGCAGAAACTTATGGCAATGTCACATGGTAATGAAACAACAACTTTCTTGTTGGTTGTATTGGTAACATCATTCATAGGGGCTTTTGTCAGCAACACTGGTACGGTGGCAATAATGATGCCAATAATAATGAGCATCGCAGCTGCATCTGGGCTACAATCATCTCGTTTCCTTATGCCTTTGGCTTTTGCCGGAAGTTTGGGCGGAATGTTAACGCTAATAGGAACACCGCCAAACCTGGTAATAGACGAAGTTCTGACAGAGGCAGGATACAAGCCTCTGACATTTTTCTCATTCTTTCCAATTGGAATAATAGTAATAGTCATAGGCATAGTTATACTTTTGCCCCTAAGCAAGATGTTTCTTAACAAAAAGCAGAAAATAAGTACCCAAAACATGAAGTCGCTTGATGATCTGGTGAATGAATACAGGTTGCTCGATAATCTACACCGATATAAAGTAACGGCATATCATAACGAGCATATTGATGCAGAAAAAAACGACCCGGAGAAAAATATAATAGGAAAAAGTCTCAAAGAGCTTAGTATACAGAAAAGATATGGAGTAAGTATTATTGAAATCAGAAGTAATAAGAAATCTCGATTAAACTTAGTTAATGAAATAAGCCAAAATATGGCTAAAAGCAGCAGTGTCATTCACGAGGATGATATTCTGTATATTATCGGCGATGACGAAAATATCTTGAGGTTTGCCGAAGACTATAATCTGGAAAGAATGGATGATGTGAAGATTGATTTTTATGATCTCGGACTTACAGAACTTGTTGTCATGCCAACATCAAACTTTATAGGAATGCTTATCAGTGAAGCAAATCTACGCAAAAGATTCGGAATTAATGTACTCGGAATAAAGCGTGGAAGCACCAGGCAAAATAAAGAAAATTACAGCAAATATATAACAGACAATATCAGAAATACGAAATTGCATGCAGGAGACGTGTTGCTTGTTCAGGGAGAATGGACAAACTTGTCACATCTCAGTACAGACAGCAGCAACTGGGTGATGTTAAGTCAGCCAGACAAGTCAGTTGATAAAGTGTTGCTTGACTATAAAGCGCCAGTGGCAGCTGCGATAATGATTCTTATGGTTATTTTGATGGTATTCGACTTTATACCTGTAGCTCCTGTTACTGCTGTCATAATAGCCGGTCTTCTGACTGTTTTTACCGGATGTTTCCGCAATGTCGAGTCAGCATACAAAACAATAAACTGGGAGAGCATAGTCCTTATTGCAGCCATGATGCCAATGTCTACAGCACTTGAAAAGACAGGTGCTTCAGCAATTGTTTCTGAATCATTGGTGAACAGTTTGGGAGCTTTTGGACCGACTTTGCTTGTGGCAGGCATATACTTCACCACGTCAATCATAACAATGTTTATAAGCAACACAGCCACAGCTGTACTGATGGCACCTATCGCCCTTGCTGCCGCACAAAAGACAGGAGTTAGCCCATACGCATTTCTCTTTGCAGTAACACTTGGAGCAAGCATGTGTTTCGCTTCTCCATTCTCAACACCTCCAAATGCTCTCGTTATGAAAGCCGGCAACTACACTTTCATGGATTATATAAAAGTGGGATTACCTCTACAGATAACGATAGGTATAGCTATGACATTAATTTTGCCATTGCTGTTTCCATTTTAAATGTATATGATATTAGTATAAGCTCCACTCTTTGAAGAAAGGACACAAATAAAATTATCTAAAATTTAATGCTCATTAATGCTTATTCTGATTTTTATTTGTAACTTTACACGCACTTTGACCTGAACACGAATAAATAAGGCGGAAAGACACATTACTATGAAGAATGCTGCTAAACGCCATAAACACTGAATACAGGTCGATTATTGCTCCACGCGGAAATAAAAAAAACAATATAAATGCATTTTAAATGGAAATACGAACCACCTACACCAGAACAAAAGAAAGATGCGAAAAGACTGACTGAAAACCTCAACATCAGTGCACCGCTTGCATTAATAATGACAAAGCGCGGAATAAAGGAAGAAAATGCAAAAAAATTCTTCCATCCGCAATTGGGCGACCTGCTTGACCCGTTCTTGATGAAAGACATGAAGACTGCAGTTGAACGCCTTAATGACGCTATGGGGCGCAAAGAGCGCATCATGGTGTATGGTGACTATGATGTAGACGGATGCACAGCTGTTGCTTTAGTCTACAAATTCTTACAGCAATATTACTCAAATATCGACTACTACATTCCCGACCGTTACGACGAGGGATATGGAGTAAGCCGTAAGGGGATTGACTATGCCAAGGAAACAGGGGTGAAGCTAATTATAATTCTTGATTGCGGAATAAAAGCAATCAATGAGATTGAATATGCAAAAAGTCTTGGCATTGATTTTATAATATGCGACCATCATGTTCCTGACGATGTGATGCCTAATGCCGTTGCCATACTTAACCCTAAACGCACTGACGACAGTTATCCTTTCAAACACTTGTGTGGATGTGGGGTCGGATTCAAATTCATGCAGGCTTTTGCCAAAAACAATGGTATTTCTTTCTCTAAACTTATTCCTCTACTTGACTTCTGTGCTGTAAGTATTGCTGCCGACATAGTTCCTGTAACAGGAGAAAATCGAATATTAGCCTATCACGGACTTAAACTGCTGAACCAAAATCCGAATATTGGGCTTAAATCTATCATTGACATTTGCGGACTTAACGGAAGAACTTTGTCTATGAGCGATATCGTGTTCAAAATAGGACCACGCATTAATGCTTCAGGAAGAATGGAGAACGGAAGAGAGAGTGTTGACTTGCTTGTTGAGAAAGATTTTGCAACAGCATTGAAAAAAGCAAAACATATAAATGAATACAACGAGCAACGCAAGGATATCGATAAACAAATGACCGAGGAGGCGAACCAAATAGTATCAAGACTGGAAAGCCAGCAAAAGCACTCAAGCATTGTACTGTATGATGAAAATTGGAAGAAGGGTGTTATCGGTATTGTTGCATCAAGGCTAACGGAAATCTACGTGCGACCTACTGTTGTACTGACAAGAGACGGTGATCTTGCCACGGGCTCAGCAAGAAGTGTTGCTGGGTTTGATATTTACTCGGCAATAAAAAGCTGCCGTGATTTGCTGATGAACTTCGGAGGACATACTTATGCAGCTGGACTTACCCTGAAATGGGACGATGTAAAAGAGTTCCGACGCAGATTCCAACAATATGTAGAGGAACATATTCTGCCAGAACATACAGAGGCTTCTCTAAATATTGATGCAATAATCGATTTTAAGGATATTACAAAGAAGATGCATGCAGAGCTAAAAAAGTTTGGACCTTTTGGACCAGGAAACCCGAAACCACTATTTTGCACCACAGACGTGTACGACTTTGGTACAAGCAAGGTGGTGGGAAGAGAGCAAGAACACATCAAACTTGAACTTGTAGACTCAAAATCAAATAATGTGATGAATGGTATTGCTTTTGGACAAAGTGGTTCAGCACGCTACATAAAATCGAAACGAAGCTTTGATATTGCATACACCATAGAGGAGAATGTTTTTAAACATAATGACGTGCAATTACAAATAGAAGATATCCGACCTTGCGAAAGCAATTCATGATAACACTTTGCGGCAGCAATTCATAAATGCAGAAATGGAGGAAGATAAATTTAGAAGTATCCTGAAGAAATATTGGGGATACCCAAACTTCAGAGGCATACAACGTGATATAATAGACAGCATCAGCTCCGGGAAAGATACTCTCGGACTGATGCCTACCGGTGGAGGCAAATCTATAACATTCCAAGTGCCTGCCATTGCAATGAGTGGCGTATGTATTGTTATCACACCGCTTATTGCACTAATGAAGGATCAAGTGGAACACTTGAGAAAGAAAGGTATTAAGGCATATGCTATTTATGGGAGTATGCAACATGCCGAAATTATAAAAATCCTTGACAACGCAGTATTGGGAGGGGTCACCCTACTGTATGTATCGCCAGAAAGACTTTCGTCAGAGCTATTCAAAAATAAGCTCAAGCACATGGAAATCAGCTTTATAACTGTTGACGAGGCACATTGTATTTGCCAATGGGGATACGATTTCCGTCCATCATACCTTGCAATATCTGAAATAAGAAAAATAAAACCAAAGGCTCCAATTCTTGCACTTACAGCAACTGCTACGCCTTCTGCTGTAGAAGACATACAGAAGCAATTGAACTTCAAGGAGAATAATGTCTTCCGGATGAGCTTCGAGAGGAAAAACCTTGCATACATTGTAAGGCATGCTGACGACAAACAGGAGCAGATGGTTCATATAATAAACTCCATTTCCGGCAGTGCCATCGTTTATGTTTATAGCAGACAGAAAACCAAGGAAATAGCAGAATACTTATCCAAATGTGGAATAAGTGCAACATTCTATCATGCAGGACTTGACCACAATGTGAGAGATGAGCGACAGACTTTATGGCAAAAAGACAAGGTAAAGGTTATTGTAGCGACAAATGCCTTTGGCATGGGTATAGACAAACCCGATGTAAGAGTGGTAATACACATAGATTGCCCGGATTCCATCGAAGCTTATTTTCAAGAAGCCGGAAGAGCCGGAAGAGATGGAGAAAAGGCTTATGCCGTGTTGCTGTATAATGAAAGCGACAAAGCTACTCTAAAAAAAAGAATAGTAGACAATTTTCCTGATAAAGACTATATTCTGAAAGTTTATGAACATATAGCGTATTTCTTTCAACTTGCTGTTGGTTATGGATACAACCACACGTTTGAATTTAATATAAATAAATTTTGTGTTTACTTCAAGCACTTTCCTGTTAAATTGAACTCTGCACTGAAAATTCTCGACAAAGCCGGATATATAGAATATAACGAAGATTCGGACAATCGTGCAAGAATGAGATTCCTGGTGGGGAGGAATGACTTGTACATGCTTAATGAATTGTCAGAAAAAGAAAATGCAGTTATTGTTGCTGCATTGAGGTGCTATTGCGGATTATTCACTGATTATGTTTACATAAATGATGAACTTATAGCAAAACAGTCAGAAATATGCCCAGAAGAAGTATACCAAATAATGAAAGGCTTGGATAAAAAGAATATTATCAGCTTTATACCGCAGAAGAAAACACCATACATAAAATATAAACAAAATAGAGTGGAAACAAACGAAATTGTTATCCCTAAAAATATTTACGAATTGCGCAAGGAATTATTTGCAAAACGAATCGATGATGTTATAAAATATGCAGAAGATGACTATATATGTCGAAGCCGACAATTACTTCGATACTTCGGTGACACAGAATCTAAAAACTGTGGACAATGTGATGTGTGTATCGGTAACAAAAAACAGTCTGAAGAAATCAAGGAAAAACAAAAGAAAATACATCTTTGTATAATAGACCTGCTTTCCGACAAAAAACCTCATAATATAACAGAATTGCATAATATCAGCAATGACATTGACGCCATAGACAAAGTTCTTTCAGAAATGGAATTCAATGAAGAGGTTTTCAACGATAATGGGAAAATAAGATTATAAATTATTAGCATTTTTCACATGTAAATTGTTATATAATCCCAAATGTTATCTTGCACACTTTCTATCTTTTTGTGTTGTTTTTATTTCAATTTATTACACATTTAACGTTTTTTATTTTAGAAACACACTATTCGGAAAAATAAACCTAACAAATTGTTTCTTATTTAAGAAAAACACGTACCTTTGTACATAGCATAGTAATTCAATACTATACTTTTAATGCAAAAGCATTCTTTGAATGAAGCATTTTACATAAGAAATAGGTATCAGCAATAATATTGCATAACTTTATAAAAGAAATAAGATGAAACACAAGTTGAGAAGTGCTGTATGCACAGAAGGTAGAAGAATGGCTGGTGCCAGAGCATTATGGGTGGCAACAGGCATGAAACATGAACAGTTTGGAAAACCTATCATTGCTGTAGTAAACTCATTCACACAATTTGTGCCGGGTCACACCCATCTGCATGAAATAGGACAAATCGTAAAAAAAGAAATAGAAAAAATGGGCTGCTATGCTGCCGAATTTAACACAATAGCCATTGATGACGGAATAGCAATGGGACACGACGGCATGCTGTATTCTTTGCCGTCAAGAGACATTATAGCAGACTCCGTTGAATATATGGTAAACGCTCACAAGGCTGATGCCATGATTTGTATATCCAATTGCGACAAAGTTACCCCTGGAATGCTTATGGCTGCAATGCGCCTAAACATACCTACTGTGTTCTGCAGTGGCGGTCCGATGGAAGCAGGACGCTGGAAAGGAGAGAATGCCGATCTCGTAACGGCAATGATAAAAGGTGCTGACAGCAGCGTTAGCGATGAAGAACTTCAGCAATTGGAGGCTTGTGCATGTCCAGGATGCGGAAGTTGTTCAGGAATGTTCACTGCAAATTCCATGAACTCTCTTACGGAAGCAATTGGAATGAGTCTTCCTGGTAACGGAACAATTCTTGCAACACACAAGAATAGAATACAGTTGTTTAAGGATGCAGCACAACTCATTGTGAAAAATGCCATGCGCTATTATGAAGAGGGAGACGATTCTGTTCTGCCTCGCAGCATTGCAACTCGAGAGGCTTTCTTGAATGCCATGACTCTTGACATAGCCATGGGTGGCAGTACAAATACAGTGTTACACCTGCTTGCAGTGGCACAGGAAGCTGGAGCTGACTTCACGATGAAAGATATTGATGCATTAAGTCGGAAAGCACCTTGTTTGTGCAAATTAGCACCAAACACACAAAAATATAGTGTTCAGGAATGCAATAGGGCAGGAGGTATATTCGGAATAATGAATGAACTCAACAAGGCAGGGCTGATTTATAAAGACGTGAAGCGTGTGGATGGCAAAACTATAGGTGAACAGCTAAAAAAATATGACATCACAGGAAACACTATTGACGAAGATGCCAAAAGAATATACAGCAGTGCTCCAGGAAGAAAATTCTCTACCCAGATGGGATCACAATCAGAACAGTGGGAATCACTTGACACTGACCGTAGCAAAGGTTGCATCAGAGACATTGAACATGCGTATACAAAGGATGGCGGACTTGCCATACTTTTTGGAAATATAGCAAAAGACGGATGCGTAGTGAAAACTGCTGGAGTGGATGCTTCTTTATGGCATTTTGAAGGACCAGCCAAAGTGTTTGACTCGCAGGAGGATGCATGTGATGGTATTCTCGGTGGAAAAGTTAATAAGGGCGATTGTGTAGTCATTACCCACGAAGGACCAAAAGGCGGACCAGGAATGCAAGAAATGCTTTATCCTACTTCTTATATAAAGAGTATGCACATGGGAAAAGAGTGTGCTCTCATCACCGATGGAAGATTCAGTGGAGGAACATCAGGACTCAGTATCGGGCACATTTCTCCTGAAGCTGCAGCAGGAGGAAATATCGGAAAAATTGTTGATGGGGACATCATCGAAATAGATATTCCGAACAGAAAAATTAATGTAAAACTCTCTGACGAAGAACTTGATAACAGAGCACAACGCCCTATGACAAGACAACGTTCAGTAAGCAAAGCATTGAAGGCATACGCACAAAGTGTGAGCTCTGCAGACAAAGGAGGAGTTAGAATTATCGATTAAAGAGAGAAGAATGACAAAAGAAAAAATTACTGGCGCAGAGGCTTTAATGCGTTCATTAGTAGCCGAAGGCGTTGACACGATATTTGGTTACCCTGGTGGAGCCATCATGCCTGTGTTCGATGCTCTTTATGATTATACTCGTGGTGAGAAAAAAGCATTCAACCATATTCTCGTACGCCATGAACAAGCTGCTGCACATGCTGCTGAGGGCTACTCAAGGGTTAGCGGAAAAGTTGGAGTATGCATTGTTACAAGTGGACCTGGGGCAACAAACACAATAACAGGCGTTGCTGATGCCCTGATGGATTCAACTCCTATAGTAGTAATTGCGGGACAAGTGGGTGTAAGTGCTCTCGGCACTGATGCTTTTCAGGAAGTAGACCTTGCATGCCTTGCTCAGCCTATATGTAAATGGAGCTACCAAATTAGGCGTGCAGAGGATATTGCATGGGCAATCAGCAGAGCTTTCTATATAGCAAAGTCTGGAAGACCAGGACCTGTAGTTATTGATTTCCCAAAGAATATACAGCAATCCGAAACTGAATATTTACCGCAGAGAGTGGATTTTATCAGAAGCTACAATGCTTATCCGCACCCAGACATGGACAAGATAAAAATGGCGGCAAAATTGATAAACGATGCAAAAAGTCCACTTGCTCTTGTTGGTCATGGTGTAGAAATAGGAAATGCTCAAAAAGAGCTGAAGGAGTTTTTGGAGAAAGCAGACATCCCTGCAGCAAGGACACTTATGGGGTTATCCGCTTTGCCAACAAATCATCCTCTGAATGTTGGTATGTTAGGCATGCATGGCAATTATGCTCCAAACGTAAAAGAACAAGAATGTGATTTACTCATTGCAATAGGAATGAGATTTAGCGACAGAGTAACAAGTAATGTTGCCACTTATGCAAAGCAGGCAAAGGTTATACACTTAGATATTGATGCATCTGAGATTGACAAGAATGTAAAGACAGATGTTGCCATTGTTGCTGATTGCAAAGAGTCGCTGCCACTTATAACAGCATTTGTAGAAAAGAACTCACATAAAGAATGGATTGACAGTTTCAAACCATTATACGAAAAGGAAAAGGAACAGGTTATAGAACCTGCAATACATCCCAAAGGTGACTTGCTACTTATGGGTGAAATTGTAAATGCTGTGGCAGAGGCAACACATGGAGAGGCTATACTTGTGAACGATGTAGGACAGAACCAAATGTTTTCATGCAGGTATTTCAAATTCTCACAGCCTTTGTCGGTAGTGACAAGTGGCGGACTGGGAACGATGGGATTCGGACTTCCTGCTGCAGTAGGCGCTACATTCGGTGCACCACAACGCACTGTATGCTTGTTTACCGGTGACGGTGGCTTCCAAATGAGCATTCAAGAACTTGGAACAATAATGGAACAGCAGTCTCCTGTGAAAGTAATATTGATGAACAACAATTATCTCGGCAATGTAAGACAATGGCAAGATATGTTCTTTGGCGGTAGAAAATCTTTCACAAGAATGATGAATCCGAAATATAAATCTATATGTGCTGGATATAACATTCCGTATGGATTTGCCATGACTCATGAGGCGTTAAAGGTTGAAATTGAAAAGATGCTCACCACCGACGGACCTTATGTGTTGGAATGTGCCGTTAAGGAAGAAGACAATGTTATGCCTATGGTTCCTCCTGGAAAGCCTATCAATGAAATGATTCTTGAATTTAAGAAATAATAATCATGAATAAAGACAACAATACTTTGTATACTCTGCTCATATATACAGAGAACATGGTTGGAATGCTGAGCCAAGTTACTGCTGTTTTTACACGCAGACAGGTTAATATAGAAAGCATTAACGCATCAGCATCAAGTATAGAAGGTGTACATAAATACACAATCACAACTTGGAGTAATGAGGAACAAGTAAAGACCATTACAAAGCAAATAGAAAAAAAAGTTGATGTGATAAAAGCTGACTACTATACAGACGAACAGCTTTTTATTCGTGAAGAGGCTTTATTCAAGTTGTCAACGCCTGTCGTAATGGATAATCCGGATATATCACAGATAATAAGGCGAGCAGATGCTCAAATCATTGAGGTTAATCCAACTTTCTGTACAGCAATGCTAAGTGGAGTGACTAAGGATATATTGGCACTTTATAAAGCTCTACAAGAAAAGAACTGTGTATTGCAGTATACAAGAAGCGGAAGAATTGCAATAACGAGGAATCCTGTTGAAGAGGTTAACGATTTCTTGAATATGCGCGAAAATACAAGAATTGAAAAATAAAATTATTTTATGGCGACATTAGGAAAAATCGGAAAATATAATTTCCTGGCAGAACCGTTCCACTGTGATTTCTCCAAGAAGCTTTTCATTGGTCACCTGGGGAATCATCTGTTGAATGCTGCAGATTTTCATTCTAACGACCGTGATTTCGGAATGAATTATCTAAACCCAATACATAAGACATGGGTTCTGTCAAGACTTGCAATAGAAATGGACGATATGCCTGCTGCATACGAAAATTTCTGCATAGAGACATGGGTTGAAAGCGCTATCAAATATTTCACCAACCGCAATTTCAAAATAAGCAGTACCGACGGTAAGAAGGTTTATGGTTACGGGCGTAGTATTTGGGCGATGATAGATACAAAGACACGACAGCCTCAAAACATATTCAGCATACGTGACGGTGAAATAGAGAAGTATATAGAAACAGAAGAGGTTTGTCCGATAGCACCGCTGTCAAGGGTGAAAATGGGAAAAGAAACAGAATTATTGCAGACTATTGGTACCCATTATAGTGATGTAGATGTGAATGGACATATAAACAGCGTTAAATATATAGAACATGTGCTTGACTTGTTTCCGATAGACTGGCATAAAGAAAACACTATCAAGCGATTTGATATTGCCTATGTAGCAGAGAGCTATTGTGGCGATAAATTGAATTTTTATAAAGAACAAGTCAACGAGAATACACTTCACATTAGAATATCAAAATCGAACAATGATGTTAAAGATGCAGAAGTTGTAAGATGCATGATAAGTTTTAAGAAGAAATAAATATATAAATGTAAGTGCTAATTATAGCACATAAAACTAAAACAATTAAGATTATGGCAGAAATGAATTTCGGTGGCGTTATCGAAACAGTTGTCACCAGCAAGGAATTCTCTTTAGAGAAAGCACGTGAAGTTTTAAAGAATGAGACAATAGCTGTACTTGGTTATGGTATTCAAGGTCCTGGTCAGGCTTGCAACTTGCGCGATAACGGTTTTAATGTAATTGTTGGTCAGCGTGAAGGAAAAACATACGAAAAGGCTGTTGCTGATGGATGGGTTCCTGGCAAGACTTTATTTTCAATTGAAGAGGCAGCAGAGAAAGGTACAGTAATTTGCATGTTGCTGTCAGATGCCGGTCAGATACAAGTATGGCCTAAAATTAAAAAATATCTTACAGCAGGTAAGACTCTATATTATTCTCACGGCTTTGCTATCAACTGGAATGATAGAACAGGTGTTGTTCCACCAAGCGACGTTGACGTAATAATGGTTGCTCCTAAGGGTTCTGGAACTTCTCTTCGTACGATGTTTTGTGAGGGTCGCGGTTTGAACTGTTCATACGCTGTTTATCAGGATGCTTCAGGCAAGGCAGAAGAGAAGACTATCGCCTTTGGTATTGGTATCGGTGCAGGATATTTGTTCAAGACAACTTTCCAGCGTGAGGCTACATCTGACCTTACTGGTGAGCGTGGTTCACTGATGGGTGCTATCGAAGGATTATTTGAAGCACAATATGAGGTGCTGCGTGAACATGGACACTCGCCTTCTGAGGCTTTCAATGAAACAATTGAAGAGTTGACACAGAGTCTTATGCCACTGTTCGGAGAAAAGGGTATGGATTGGATGTATGCTAACTGTTCTACTACAGCACAGCGTGGTGCTCTTGATTGGGCTCCTCGTTTCCGCGAGGCAATAAAGCCTGTAATGGAATGGCTATATCTGTCTGTAAAGACTGGCAATGAGGCACAGATTTCTATCGACAGCAACTCAAAACCTGACTATCGTGAGAAATTGAACGCAGAATTGAAAGCTATGCGAGAAAGCGAAATGTGGCGTACAGGTGTTACTGTACGTAAACTTCGCCCGGAAAACAACTAATTGATTACTGCAAGAAACGAAAAATAATGGAGCTGCATGCATTTGCATGTGGCTCTATTGGGTTTTATATAAAATTGCTTATAAAGTTTAATATACGAAATTTAATTGTTATCTTTGCATCCCATAAAGTTATATAAAATCAATATTAAATTTTATGGCGACAGAACAAAAAAACGGTATTATCTATGGGCTTAATGATCGCCCACCTTTCCTTGAGGCAGTATTTGCAGCACTTCAACATCTTTTTGCCATCTTCGTGGCTATTATGACTCCTCCACTAATTATCGCTTCACAAATGCGTCTTGACATTGAGACAACAAGTTTCCTTGTTTCTATGGCGTTGTTTGCATCTGGTATATCAACATTTATACAATGCAAGAAGTTTGGAGGAGTGGGCACCGGATTATTATGCATACAAGGTACAAGTTACTCTTTCATTGGTCCTATAATAACAGCAGGAATGAGTGGAGGGTTAGCAGTGGTGTTCGGTTCGTGTATGGCAGCTTCTGTTGTTGAAGTTTTTGTTGGAAGCATTCTTAGGTATGCAAGAAAAATTATAACTCCACTTGTGTCTGGAATAGTAGTAACACTCATCGGCTTGTGTCTTATCAAAGTCGGTATATCTTCTTGTGGCGGTGGCAATGCCGCTATGGCAAACGGTACATTCGGTGCTCTGCACAATCTTGGACTTGCAGCATTGGTTCTTGCTATTATTGTTTTCTTCAACAGTTGCAAGAACCGTTACTTGAGAATGAGTTCTATTGTAATTGGACTCGCCGTTGGATACATTGTTTCGTGGATTTTCGGATACATTGATTTTGATTCTGTCAAGAGTTTTGGCGGTGTATATCTGCCTGTACCGTTCAAATACGGATTAGATTTCGATCTTTCAGCATTTATTTCATTAAGCATTATCTTTGTAATTACTGCTATTGAAGCTTATGGCGACATAACGGCAAATTCCATGATATCCGGTGAACCTGTAGAGGGAGACTTGTTCATGAAGCGTGCGTCTGGCGGTGTTGTGGCAAACGGTGTTTCATCTTTCATCTCTGCCGGTTTGAATTCTTTCCCCAATTCTATTTTTGCACAGAACAACGGAATGATTCAGCTCACAGGTGTTGCATCTCGCTATGTAGGATATTTTATATCAGCATTCTTGGTAATATTGAGCATATTTCCAGCCGTAAGTTTAGTTTTCTCTTTAATGCCTGAACCTGTTCTTGGAGGTGCTACTTTGCTTATGTTTGGAACGGTTGCTGCATCTGGAATCAAAGTTATTGCATCACAGAAATTAGGAAGAAAAGAAATCTTAGTACTTGCCATAAGTCTTGCTGGTGGATTAAGTGTGGAGTTTATGCCAGAGATTCTGTCTGGTTTTCCTCATACTCTACGCAGCATATTCTCTTCAGGAATTACAACAGGCGGACTACTCGCAATTTTCTCAAATCTGCTGATAAAGATTAAAGAATAAGTCTTTTTGCTCTCAGGGTTTCTGTGGGTTCTGAATAAGAAAAACTCCTTCACCATGTTCCATGTTTTATTAAGGAACTGACAGTGAAGGAGTCTTTTGTTTAATAAATTACAGAATTATTTCTTCTTCGAAGTCTTTGTTTTTGTTTTAGAAGACGACTTTGTAGTTGTTTTTTTCTTTGTCGTCTTTGTTGTTGTCTTTGAAGACGTCTTTGTTGTTGAAGTTGTTTTTGTTTCAACAGGTTTATAATATTTTTTTGCTTCAGGCAACCATTTTTCAATATCAGAAATTCGTTTAGTATCAGATGGATGATCACTCAAGAATGCAGGTGTGTTGTTTTGTGAACTTGCTGCCATACGCTGCCAGAAACTGATAGCAACACTTGGGTCATAACCTGCCATAGCAGCAAAAATAAG
Organism: uncultured Prevotella sp.; assembly: GCA_934217675.1. Classification (GTDB taxonomy): domain Bacteria; phylum Bacteroidota; class Bacteroidia; order Bacteroidales; family Bacteroidaceae; genus Prevotella. Next base: position 14,249 of record CAKQCV010000044.1, read on the forward strand.
TCCCATATAATCAGCTTCACTCTCATTCTTGCGAGAATAATGCAAGCTGCTGAACTTGCTTCCAAGTCCAAACACATTTTGAGCTATTGTTGATGTATTTGAACTTACACCCGCACCATTCAACACAGCTCCAAGAATTTGTGATCCATACTGCTGACGCATCTGTGTACTAAGCTGTTCTGCGGAATGTTTTGCCACAGCATGTGCTATTTCGTGTCCAAGCACTATGGCAAGTGAGCTTTCATTCTGTGTTATCGGAAGAAGTCCCTCGTAAACAACAATCTTTCCTCCTGGCATGCAGAAAGCATTTGCTGAATTGTCTTGAACAAGATTAAACACCCAATTGTAGTTTTTTATCTCAGCAGACTGATTGTGGTCTTTAAGGTATTGCTCTACAGCAGTTGCCAAACGCTGACCAACTCTTTTTACCATTTCTGTATTAGTAGCATTTGTTGACAGCTTCGCTGTCTTCATATAGTTCGTATACTCTTGATTACTAAGACTCAAGACTTGCTCGTCAGTTACAAGAAGATGTTGCTTACGACCTGTTACCGGAACTGTACTTGATGTTCCGCACGATACAATTGTCAGCATTGCCAAAGCCGACAATAAATAACTAATCTTTTTCATTTTGGTTTTAATATGTTATTATTATAGAAGTTACATGCAAAATTACATAAAATTAAATCAAAAGTATACTCTTATACAATATTTTTTTACACAACACGACAATAGCAATGTCATTCATTTTAATTCTAAGGAAATTCAATCATCAAGAACCATTATAACAACATGTCGGACCAGCTTCACAGCCAGTCCGACATGGGTATATAATACAAAAACATTATGAATTTTATTTTAATGAACAATCATCATTAAGGGAAATATATAACTTGACTAAAAAGAATTTTCAATTTTAATATTATTGTGCCACTTTAAAACTGCGACACTTGCGCTCACAATAGCGTTCACACTGAGCACATATATCATACCCCAATAATGCTCCAAGCATAAAATCCTCCTCTGGGGTAAGTTGATTGAGGGGACGAGTTACCATAAGCCGTATTGCATCCATACATTCTTTTTTTCCAAAGAACAAATTCATGCGATCATTGCCAACAGGCTGTATGATGTAGTTTATATTTTGTCGCTTGAGTCGTTCCAATGCGAAAGTTTCATACTTTTTATTAAATGTGAATAAAACCATTTTTCTAACGCCCTTCTTGAATTCATATATATGATTCATTAGGACCTTCATGTCTATTGGCATTACTGTTGTCTCTTGCATAACAAAATCTGTTTTATTTAATTTATTATTACTGGTCAGGCAGCCACCCGCAATTAAGTTCCCCAACATTCAACAAAGAATCACCACAGGAAACTTATCATTACGGGTGCCTTGTCTTAACCTGATTACAGCTCTGGTTTTATTGCTTCAACCCAAGCGTCAATACGCTCGTCTGTCTTGTCATCTTCATTTACATCGTCGAGGGCCAAGCCTACGAACTTGCCATCAACAACTGCTGCAGAGTCATCAAATGTATATCCATCGGTAGGTACTGCACCTACGAATTTAACTCCTTTGTCTTTCAATCCATTATACAATTCGTCCATACCGCCACAGAATGTATCGCTATATGATTCGCAATCTCCACAGCCAAACAATGCTACGGTCTTTCCATTAAGATCAAGACTCTTCAGTTTGTTTAGTCCATCATACCAATCATCCTGTAACTCACCGGCACCCCAAGTAGAAGTTCCAAGCACAAGATTATCTGCACCATTAACCAAATCATCGCTAAGTGCTGAAACATCAACAACTTCTGCTCCAAGCTTATCGCCTATTTTCTGGGCGATACCTTCACATGTTCCTGTAGAGGAACCGTAAACTACTAATGTCTTTTTCATTTTATCTCGTATATTATAAGTTTTATCGTAATGAATCCAAGCTAAAATGGCTTTTACATTTTCACTTGTTTTCTTTTTACGGTTGCAAAGTTATAACATCTAAAGAACAGGTGCAATACCTAAAATTAGGGTTTATGGCAAAATACCTAAAAGTGATTATACAATTTTTTGGAAGAAAACATCCCCTCATCCATCACTTTTTAATATTATTCCATTCTCGTCTCATGGCGGCAGCGGTTGGTCGGGTTTGCTGAATGTCATATCACAGTTGGAACCAGAGGCAACCATGACAATGGGCTTCAGCGTGTCGCGTGAATGCTCAGCAAGTTCGGCAGATAATGTAAAGGCATGGCTGCAACAGATAAACATGCTTTCAAAGGAATAACAACGCATGAGCATGATGAACACGACTAAAGAAAAAATACAAGCAGGTGTTCAGACAAATTATTCTGAACACCTGCTTGTGCTTTTAAACCTCACTTAATTATTTGGCTGGTGCTACAAGCCCACGCCACTGCATAAACTGTTTTGCCACTTCGCCATCGTGATGGTCGAAGAAGAGGCTGCGCTTCGTGTTGAGCGATGCTATTGCCTGCATATCCTCGTCGTCCAGCTCGAAGTCGAAGAGGTTGAGGTTCTCTGCCATACGCTCCTTGTGGGTGCTCTTAGGGATGATGATGACACCACTCTGCAACAGCCAGCGCAATGCCACCTGTGCCACGGTCTTGCCGTGCTTCTCGCCAATTTGGGCAAGCACGGAGTTGGTGAACAGTCCGTTGCGGCCCTCAGCCAAAGGTCCCCACGCCATGATGCGCGTGCCGAACTCGTCCATAAACTTGCGAGCCTCACGCTGCTGGTTGAACACATGAGTCTCCACCTGGTTCACCATTGGCGCAATCTCCACGTTGGAGGCAAGGTCTATCAAGTGGTCTGGATAGAAGTTGCTCACACCGATGGCACGCAGTTTGCCAGCCTTGTAGGCCTTCTCAAGGTCGCGGTAGGCACCGTAGCGGTCGCAGAATGGCTGGTGGAGAAGCATGAGGTCGATATGATTGGTCTGAAGTTTGCGCAGACTCTCGTCGATGCTCTTCATTGTCTGTCCTTCGCCATAGTTGGAAATCCACACCTTGGAGACAAGGAACAGCTCGTCACGACTCACTCCGCTCTTCTTCCAAGCCTCGCCCACAGCCTCCTCGTTGTGGTAGGCCTGTGCGGTGTCAATCATGCGGTAGCCCAAGCTGATGGCATCCATCACACATCGTTCACACTCATCAGGAGTCACTTGGTAAACACCATACCCCATTTGCGGCATCTCAACGCCGTTGCTCAATGTAATCTTGTTCATAGTCTTATAATTTTTGTCCGTCGGGCAGACAATTGTCTCTGCCAACGTTGTTTTGTCTATATATTCTTTTTTAGTACAAAAATAGAAACATTATACGAAACAGGCATTATTCAAATTACAGATTGTTTTACCATAAATTCGGTTTTTACGCCTTTCCGCAGAAATTTATTTCCTCCACCTGGCTGCTGTAACCATGCTGAGATTGCGGCAACCGATGATTATGCGAAATGTGAAATTTCATCCGTATTCTGTGTAACAAGGATTTTGGGTGGCAACACTAACTTTGCAACGAAAACCAAAAACAACGTAAAAATGAAAATGAAACGGATATTGACATTCTGCGCCATGCTGCTCATGTTGGCAACTGGCGCAACATGCAAATCAAACAACAAAAGTATGAACAAACCGACAGACAAGACAGAGAAGATTCTCGTCATCAACGGCAGTCCCAACCGCGACGGCAACACAGCCGCTCTCGCCAAGGTGCTGCTCGAAGGCAAGGAGTATGAGACCCTCAACCTCACCGACTTCCGCATCAACGTTTACGGTCAGACCTTGGAGGGCGACCAGTTTGACGAGGTGTACAAGAAGATGAAGGAGGCTGACATTGTAGTGATGGGCTCGCCCGTGTATTGGCACAATATCTGTGCCTCGGTGCGCGTGCTTCTCGAACGCTTTTATGGTCCGATAGAGCCGGGCACGTTCAAGGGCAAAAGGTTGTTCTTCCTCTACCAAGGAGCCGCCCCCACAAAGATGATGCTCGACGACGGTGAATATACCATGAGCCGCTTTGCCGGAATGTACGGCTTCACCTACGAGGGGATGGCAAACGACAAGAATCAGGCAAGAAAGCTGAAGGAGAAACTATAATTTTTTCATAACATATTTTACGCCAACAATTTGGTACAGGTTGCGTTGGAAGGCATTGGCTGATATGGCGCAACCTGTATTTATTAAAATTAAAGGAGATTTGGTAAATGAAACTATTCAGATTGCTATTCCTTCTTATTGGAGGATTATTGATGCCAACAACCGTTAATGCATCAGAGAAACTTGTCAACGGCATCCCATACGTGCAGCTCAACAACGGCGAGTGGATGCCAAGGCTTGGTATCGGTACTTACAATGTGCCAGGCGACAGCGTAGCAGAGGATGCCGTGAGCTACGCCCTCAAATGCGGCTACCGCCACATCGACACCGCCCATGCCTACCGTGTGGAGCGCGGAGTGGGCAAAGCGGTAAAGGAAAGTGGCATACCGCGCAGCGAGATTTGGATTACGAGCAAGCTGTGGCCAACGGAGTATGGCGAGGGCAAGACAATGGATGCTATCGACAAGATGCTCGAACGCTTGCAGACCGACTATATTGACCTGCTTTATGTCCACCAGCCTATGGGCGACTATCGTGGTGCATGGCGCGATATGGAGAAGGCTGTAGAGCAAGGTAAGGTGCGCTCGCTCGGCATCAGCAACTTCGACGCTTCCGACTCGCTCTTCAACGACATCATGCAGTTTGCCAAGATAAAGCCTGCCGTGATGCAGATTGAGTGCCACCCTTATGCGCAGCGCAAGGAATGGCAGCAGAAGACCAAAGAGAACAACATACAACTCGAGTGCTGGTTCCCGCTTGGCGGCGAGATGTCGAATGGCGCCTTGTTCGAAGACCCCACCATCCAGAAGATAGCCAAGGCGCATGGCAAGACTCCTGCACAGATTATCATCCGCTGGCACATACAGGAGGGCTTTTCCGTAATACCCGGTGCCACACGCCACGACTACATCAAGGAGAACATCAGCGTGTTCGACTTCTCGCTCACAGATGAGGATTATCAATTTGTTCTCCAAAACTTTTATGGGTTATGCGTAAAACACTGTTTGATTTCATTGCCTCCAATATTGTCGGAAGGTGATTCCTACTTGACGGGATGTCGTCTGTTACTATTCTATCATGGAGAGACAAACTTGAAGACAGAACTTCAACCGTTCCGTAGGTATCAAGTAGCCAATTGCGTATTTCTCCGTCTCTCAACGCTTGTGGGTTGGCTATGAAATAGTTGTAACTTCCTCGCTGTTCACAATCTATGATAATGCCAAACATTTCCAATATTCCTCCTTTCCAACGGTCGAAGGTTTGTCGTGACAGTTTCATGCCACCACTAAGATCAATGTTCTCCTGCCATAGCCGGTTCAGTTCTTTCAATGTGATGCGCTCTGCACGATAAATAGTTTTTACAACCCAAATATATTTTTGAATTAGCGACATGGAGTTTAGTCTTTCCAGATATTTTCCCAACAGTTTTCACATGAAATGCCTTGCAATGGGTTATGGAAGGCGATGTGTCTGGCGGTTTCTTTTTCATCCTTTCCTTCCAACCATTCAATCTTTATTCCCGCAGGACTTTTCTTGGAGATAGGTTTTTCTCTGTTATATCCGTTGTCATACCAATCATGAGCGGCAAAAAGCAATTTTATAAATTGTTGGCGTGAAATTATGAAATACCTAAACGACCAAACATCTTTTGAGGTGTCTACATACACAAATACATATGCCCCCTTAACATGTTTTTCAAGATAAGCGACATTAAGGCTTTCTTCTATGGAAAATCCTGTAGGTATATTTCTTTGCACGCTTGTCTTTACCTGTATGAGCGAAGATTTAGGTTTCCACCAACATGTCGCATTTTCAGGAATATCGCTATTAAGGCAGACTATATCTATGGATTTAAAGTTCTTTATGGTGCAATTTGCATTAAACGCATCCCATCCATGTTGCATAAGCATTGAAACAACTTGGTTTTCTCCTATTGCGCCAAGTCGTGCTTTCTCTGCCTGACTTGTTTTGTTTGTTTGTAAGTTTTCTTCTTTCATCATATATATATTTAATTTTCCCTCCAGTTAAATTCTTCTATGCCAAGTATCTCCAATCCTAAGTATTTCCATACTTCTTTATCGAAGTTGGGAGTATACCTAGCCATGGTTCTTATTTTCTTGATTTCATCCTCACCGTGTAAGGCATTGTTGTATGTGAGTGCCTTTTCCCAAATAGGCTTTGGTTCATCACATGGATCAAGTTGATAAAATATTGTGCCGATACGTTTCAAGTGATAGCCCTCCTCTTTGCACATATCAAGTGTCAGACTGTGATTGTCCAAAGGGAAGCCATAAAAGCCGTCTCCGTATTTACTGACTATCGATGCCAAACAGAAAGTTCCCATTTCATTGCCGCCAGGATAAATCACTTGTACAATGTCACCGGTAAACATACGGCAGCCCTCGCAATCATCGTAGCCAGTATCTATGCCAGCAAATATATGGCGGCATGTATAGCCACGACCTTTACAGGCATGCCCAAAATAATCCTCCACAATGTCTGGGTTATGGTCTTCCTCATACTCCTCATCTTTATGCCATACATACAACCCATTGTCCACCCAAAAGAAATAGTCGCCAAATTCGGCATATCCAAATTTGTTTCGGTCTATAACGTAACGAATACGTACTTTCGGCAATCTCTTCTTCAAATTATAGCCTATCTCCACACGGAATTTCCTGCACAAGAAAAAAAGGCTATTGTCATCTTGTGTGGTGCAAGTGAAATCTTCATCGGTTCGAATAGGGCAAACTTCATAATCATCAAAAGTCTCTAAATTGAGAAGTTCATCAAACCATTCGTCTGACACTTGAACATTGGGTAAATCAAAAGCGTCTTTAAACAAGGGGATGATGTCCTCTTCGTTTATTATCGTATGCTCACACCGAATGCGACTGATAATAAACGTCAGTTCACTATGTTGCTTTGCATAGGCAGTAAAGCTTTCTACGATAGAAGTAAATTCTCCCTCTACCGTATCAAAATCAGTTGGTATGGCATAACTGTTTCCGTGCCTGCCTACACAGAAACCATCCATTGCCCCATATTTCTCCTTCGCAATTTTTGCATCACCATAAGAATGAGTACCGTCCAAATGGCTCTCATATACGAATATAGGATGTAAACTCTTTGGAGAAGGCGTACCATATGCTTGTTTCATTATTTTAATGTCTTTTTCTTTCATATCTTTAGTTTTTATAATGTAGATGCAAAGGTATGTCCTTGTTGTATCAATATGTGTGACAGGTTAGTTAAAAAAGCATAATAGGCAATGCTGATAATAACTGCTAAGATTGCACATGAATTATCTTCTGTCGTATCCGCTTTTACGGGAAACGGTCTTTTTCTGGGGCACCTGCAAAAGCATGTGGATATGACAACTTCATTATTCTCACTTTACTTGTTGGCGGAATATACAATAAGTCCAGTTGTTTGTACATTGCTTCATTCCATCATCCCATACTTTGGAAAAGGAGGGAACGCTGCGGATTCTTTCAATCTCCGCGGTAGGAAAAGACAGAGAGTGGAGTGTCTCACCGCACCATAACAAGAATAGTGGCCGCTGACGGGCAGACGGCTTGATAACGCTCCGCCTGAATCATGGCCAAGAAGCGTCATAATTAACCTGTTTTGTTGGCCATCTTAGAGCCGGTCACCTTGGTGAGCGGAGTAGGCCACCAAGGTGAGCTGCACGGGTGCTATCCTCCAG
>CAKQCV010000045.1 GCA_934217675.1 uncultured Prevotella sp.
AAAATCCTCATTGCCATTGCACGTTGGTTCCTGTTGACCCAATAAAAAATCGCATCTCATGGAAAAGCGTATTTGGGGATGGAAGGGAAGCAGAGTCGGCAAACATGACCAAACTTCACAGTGAATTGCAGGAGGCTGTAAGCAAGAAGTGGGGACTGGAGCGTGGCAGTAACATGGAAGAGACTAAGGCAAGACATCGTTCTACGGAGGAATACAAACGCGAGCTTGTATCAGAAGTATGCAATCTCCAGTCTACAAGAGAAGATTTGCTGAAGCAAATCCACCGTGCGGAAATCAAACTGAAAGGCATCTCTACCATGATAGCCAATCTGCAAGCTCGAAAAGATGACATACAGACGCAGATTGACCAGATAGCCCAGCAGTTTGGACAGTCAGGTGTCGACAATGACGAATTGGCTAACAAGCTGGCTCTGTTGCGCAAGGAGATGGAAGGTATAGACGAGAAATTGGCTATACGTTACAAGATGCTTGATGATGCCAATGAAACAATCAACGAGGCGAAAGCTCGACTTGCAGAAATGAGGCAGGAACATCATGATATGCTTAAAACCCTTGGGGAAGACAATGATTTGAAGGCAGCGATAGCTCAGAGAAACATCCTGTGGACATACAACAAGATGCTTACAAATTCCATAGAGCCACTTATCCCTTCTTTCTCAGACCGCCAACAAGAAATTCTTGACGAGTCGGGGTATAACGACCTTACAACAAACACCGACAACATAATCAATTGTGCCGTGTTATTGGTTCTCGGTTTTGTCAGTGAGGCCACAACTTATGCCCAATCTTGTGGCGGAGGCAGCTCACCTGGTACTGGTTGGGGACGTGACAAAGATGAAGACGATGAACATTGGTGGCGGCGATGCATTGCTCAATCGGCAGCCATGATGCGACCTGCAATGAACAAACGAAAGCGTGGACGGTAAATATGGGTAATACGAGTAATATGGGTAATTTATCAACCAATATATTTAACATGAAATTATATTGGTTGATAAAAATCACTTGTGTGTGTATTGCAAAATTGATTGATTATTTGTTCCGCATATCCTTTTGGCATATCTTCATCAAAAAGAGCATTTATCAAATGTGAATGTATAATACATTGTTCTTTATTGAATTTTGTGTGGATGAAATTCAATAAACGCCCCAACAATGCTGTAGCGATGCCGTATATTGGTTCAAACACGGTATTGTCGATTTCTACAAACATATTACATGTGCTTAACCCATGAATATATTCAGATAAAAAACTAAAATTATCTTTGGTTGTGAATGGAGTTAGGTTTTTATACATTTCGCTCCAACTGTATTTGTTTTTATTCATGTTGAATGAAGAAAGATTTTTGAATTTCCAATTTCCATATTCGATAAATTTGTCAATTAGTGCAGCATGACCTTGATATGTTTGACATGAATGGATTTTATCTACACAATGTGTAAATGCATCTTCGTAATTTTGTTTGCTGCTCATAATCTGTTTGCATAAGGAATCATATTCTTCTCTTTTTACCTTGTCGTTATATATTATAGTTTTGGGGAATCTGCACAATTTTGATTTTGTCCCATCGATGATGTATAGGTAATGCCGTAATTCTAACAAATCACCATCTTCGTTATAAATCAGATATAACGACGCCAATGAATCAGCTAACATTCTTAATATTGCATTGGCTGTAGTGAAATCTCTTTCTTTTTCAATTACTGTACACAACGTATTGGCTGTTTTATGAATTCGTCTTGCATTACATAAAATGTAAGAGTCAATATCGTCTATATAGGTTGAATTATGTAATTCACCAAGGTATTTCAGTTCATATTTAATTAATGTTAGAAGTACCTTGAAAAATTCTTTGTAAGACAAGCCTCGTTCTTCTAATTCTGGTATTGTAATATGTGATGACATATGTTTATTTTATGAGTTATTTATTGTTGGGTTCTACATTACATGAGCCATGTCCTCCACCATGCCACACTCCAGAAAAAGCCCACTGCTCATAATAAATAAGCCATTCTACAGCCCAATGGACAATTGTTAGGGACATGAGCTTTGAAGTTGTCCATTCTTGATTATAAGGTAAATACAGGCATAAACGCTGTTTGTTTGTGTCATAGGTGTGGGGAAGTTTTTTTGCACCTTTTGCCAACTTTAATGGTTTCGGCTTTACAACATAAACCTTTGGACTAAAATTTTGCTCGTAAACAAATTTCAACGTATAGGTGTCACTCAACGATGTTGGAGTCACGGTAAACCACCAAGTGAAACCATTGGGTCTGACAACCCAACGGTCTCCTTGGAAGTTTGCTCTCAATGAAGAGAGTTGTTCCATTGCAGTGTATTTTTTATTCTTTGCCAAAATATGTATTATGAGCATTAAGTGTTTTACCTATTGCGCCAATCGCTCCAGTTGTAGAAATTCTTAATTTGCCATTAGAAGCATTGTCTTTATGAGACTTGGTCATTTCTGCAAAAATCTTGGTTGTGATATTTTTGCCAAATGACCCAGCAAATTTTTCTCTCAGCTGCACACCTTTCAAGCTAATGATAGCGTTCTTATCCTCTTTCAGCTTTCGCAGCCACTTGAAGAAATTATCCTTTCTTTTTGGATGAGTAGCCCATTTGTCTGCGAAATTCTCTTCGTGGTTCACAGGATTTTCAATCAGATATGTTCCTTCTGCATTTCTCCTGATGTACATCTCCATATTGTCTATTACATTGCTTAAACCTTCGAAAAGATTTGTTTCTCCTTGATAAGCTCTTGATGCCAATGTCGTTATGATGATAGATATTGGCTTATCTTCCTCACCATTGAACATTATATCTCTGTGACGCTTTAGTATCTGTACTATGCGTTGCAGGATGCTTTTTTCTGCGACATAAGTTCCTATTGGCATAATGGAGTTCATTATAGTTGCACGTACCTCTGTCGCGTTTTTGCAGCGAGAAGCGAACCACATTGCATATCCATCAGGATTGCTCTTCATCCAATCGCCTTTGTCTGTAGAAGTGTAATACTCAGGAGTCTTGTTGTCCGTTATTCGAATAGCTATTTTATCAACCTCTGCAGTTGAAAAACTCAAAGCGACCATTCTTTGTAAGCGTTCTGTGTACCCTGTATCTGCGACACAAGGAAGAATGTCCATATGATAATGTTCTTTGGCATTATCGGAATCCTGCCTATATAGAAGTGTCCAGCATCTGCGTCCTTCTTCATCAAGCATATCTTTGTATATACCATGCTCTTTAAGGCGATTGCCAACAAGACTTTTAATATTAAATTGCGTCCAGGTAGCTTTCTTCTCAATCAAACGATATACCAAATCGACATCTAAATCATCATCATCTGTTATAGGTTGTATTATGATGCCAAGTCGTAAAGAGCCCTGTGGTGTGATAACAGGGTGGTAAGGAGCAAATACAGGGTCTGCTTCAAGGTATCGACCTACAGCGCTGTAACTCTTTACAAGGTTGTCGTACTGAGTTTTTGTAATGTCAAGATTTTGAGAGAGCAACATAAATATGTCACCCAGTTCCTTTTTCAATTCAGGGGTACTGTTAATCATTATCTTTATTATTAATTGTTATTGCCAACTTGTCTATTTTAGAAAATTTTATATCGTAATCGAATATGTTTAATGGAGAGTTGGCCTTTTGCATCCAAACACGCCCAAATTCAATGCAACAAGATGCCGGTGATGCCAAATATAGATTTATTGCTTGATGATTTGAAACTTTTGAAATTTCATCCAGTATCATCTCGATTTTTCGTCCGAAATCATACAGCATTTTTTTTGATTGAAGGAAATCTGGTTGAGGATTGTTTATAGTTATCTCCCATATACTGGCTGTTGCATTTTCCCTCTTCACTCTTTCTATTATGGAAGAGCTTAATGAAAGAACCAAGACTGGAACTCCATCCTTTTTGGAAGGTCTATGTATGATGAAATCGGCTGTTTCGTCATTCACTGGCCATTTCCAACCCCCTTTTCTCTGTTTTTGATATACGATGACATCATGCTTATTGTTCAGCATCGTCCCCAAACGAACTAACAGTGGCATTGGAGCCAATGCAAACAAAGCAATTCTCTTGTATTCCCATCTATCTATGCAGTCAAGAACCTTTGACTTACAGAAATGAACAAGATTATCTTCCTCCCGTTGCCAATAGTTATCCCAATCCTTTCCGGCATAAAAATTGACACCCAATTGAATCATATCCGTACTGGCTGGGTAGAAATCAGGCAATAAGGCTTTTTGTAGCTCAGGAAATGAAAACTGTGTTATATGCTCTGCAATATTTGCCCCATAGGTAACAATATTAGCTTGAAGGTCTTCCTTGAAGCCAGTAAGATACTCCATACGCTTTTCATGTTTCTTTTTCATGTCAAACAATGTTTGAGCATCATACTTTCCTACTCCTTCATTATCTATATAATGATGGCATTCTGGACACATCAGCATTATGTTATTAAAATTTTGTGCTAAACTTTTGGAGTCTTTTGTACCTCTTGGTCCATTTTCAGAATCTCCAATAATGTGAGCGCAATTTGACAGATTACAGTTGTCCATAGTAATACCATGTAAGTATAAAGGCTTGTTACAACCTTTAAACTCGCATCTGCCAGCAGCTCTCCACCAAAGTTCAGCTTTCACTTTTGAAGGAATTGACGTTTTACTCATACTTCTTATATTTCAATAATTATGCCAACAAGTTGTGTGCCACTGCTTTATTAAAAGTCAGTGACACACAAAAATTATTACCAATCATCGCCTTCATTTCCAGAAAGACCATTCTTTATACACTCTTCGATTTTGTCCATGACAACATTAGAATAGGCATGAGCCATCACAAGAGCTTTGCATGAAGTCTTCTTGTGAGCATCTTTCTTTGCGAAAGGGAAGCATGAATCCAATGTCCATTTTTCATCGGAACGAGTTGGAGGTGTGTTTGAACCAGCTAAAGCTCCCATCCAACCTCCACCTATCATGCGAACCACATCATAAAATGGGACTGAATAAGTAACTCTTACTTTTCCATCTTTGATGTCACATTTGATGACTGGCTTGATGCTCACATTGTATGCACTCGTGCCTCCAGCATGTTGGGCAATGTCTGCAACATAACCTTGTGCAATAATTGTTCCAAGCTCCTTGTCATTCAACTTAATGACCGAGTTAGCATCATTGAAAGTCGCAGTAAACCAATAGTTGAGCAACACATAAAGTTGTTCTTTGGTCTTGCCTTCAGCAGGTATTACCTGCACATAGGTAATGGCGTTGTTCTTGTCGAGAGTGAGCTGAGAACCAAGATTAGTTGCTGCATCAACCCATTTCTCCCCATATTTTTCTTTAGCGTACTTTTCAAGTTCATCAGCTCTCAAAATTTGAGCGTTCACGGATGCGCTTACCGCAATAAACGCAAACAAAATAAACAGAATCTTTTTCATAAATTCATCTTACGGTTATACATATTTATTAGAACTCAAAGCCAAGTTTTACGGTAATGGCCTCTGTGTCATACAAAGTGGTGTACCTTGTATACTCCATACTTGTATGACTTGTGAAACGGTCGAAAGTCTCGAATTGCAATTTTTCTGTAGTATAGCCAACAGATAGGTTTATGGCCTGTTTCTCATTGATGGAAAACCTGCAACCGGCTGAGGCATTGACATACAGACCGCCACTGTTTGTTACATAGGTTCCTCCTTTGACATCAACGAATGGGCTAACCTTCTTTTTCAGAAAGTTGCAGCGAATGTTGGCGAATACCGGTATATCCACCTTGCTATCTCTGACGTCGAGGGGAATGTCCATGTCTTTCGTCTTGTAGGATGCCATAAAATGCAATCCTGCTCCTGCACCTATAAACAGGTATGGATTAATTTGATAGCCATGCGACGTGTTCACCTCGAAACGACCGAAATCATAGTCGCCTATTCCGACAGAATACCCTGCATCAACATACCCACGATAACAGTTTTTCGCCGTGTTCTGAGCATTGGAACCGATGGCAGAAAGTAGCAATGCAAACAAAAGAATTACCTTCCTCATAAGTTATAAAATTAAGTTTTACAGTAATATTATCTAACTCTGATGCAAAGGTACTCGCTTCTTATGCAGTCTATCTGCACATGAAAATATTTTCTTTATAAATTGATAAAAGGTGCACCATAAATCTTAAAGACTCTGGTGCACCTTAAACTTAATTATTATTGTCACTTTCTGCTGCAAAAGCACAATTGGAGTAGTCATCATTCTCTGGCAGGGTGTAGCGCATGCTTGCATTGGGCTTTTCCACGTCATGCCCGGCACACTCCAATTCCGTAATGCATGAGCCGGTGGCAAAGAAATACATGGTGATGATGATTTTGATGGCAGTGTCAATCTCTTGCTCTGAAGCTGTAGGTGAAATGTGCGACTCATCGTTGCGCCATCCCTTTACCAGCATCAAGTACTGATATAACTTCTGATACTCATCATTATCGCTGTACTTCAATGTCCATAATGGACGCACGGCGTGGATAACATCCTTCCATGTCACATCTTGTCCTTCGTATTGAGGTTTCACTTCCTCGCCATTTATCAAGAAGAATAGTTTTTTCAGGTACGCCTCAAACTTTGTCACTAACAAGTTGAAACTGACGAACTTGTCAACTATAGTGGCGTCCTTGACAAACAAATTTGAGAAGGCACGAGAAATGAATAGTCCTACACCATCCAGACTTTCGAGCGACTCCTTGCCCAATACATAGAACACGCTGTCAAGCACTTCATCCTGTGGGCGCATGTATTTACTTACACCAGACAGAGTCTCTTTCAGAATGTCTTTTATACTGAACTTAATCTTTTCGATATTGAGTACAACCTCCTCGTTTTCGTCATGTGGCGTATTGTTGTTCTCTCTCTCTTCCTCATGGTAGTTTTCGGCATTTTCCAATGTCACCTCATCATGCAACCATGCGAGGAGGATATGAGCTCTCGTTATCGGGTCGAGAATGAACTTACGCAGAATCTGGTCAGCCTTTGGCATAACAAGGAACGGAGGTACCGCTTTTCCTGTTATTCTGTTCAAGAACAAACGGGTTTTCTGCAAGTCGAGTGTCAGCTTCAAGTTCTCAAAGCGATTAAACTCATTCAGGTTCTGCTCGTTCACATCACAACTCATGATGTTGATAAGCTGGCTTGGATTCAACCCAGTCGCCTCGCCAAGAGTCATTATCTGTTTGTGCAACTCGCTTATCTGATATTCGGCGATATAGTCATAGATGGTCTTTCCCTTGTCAAGGTGCAAGTCGCCGCTCTGTATGTCGTGCAGAATGATGAGAGCCGTGCGCTGGTCTTTCTGTGAGAGTGTGGCAAATGTCTTGCACAGTTCTTCCAATGCTGATTTCGTAAGTTCGCTTCCTGGTCCTTCCATGTATAAGTTCTTGATGAACTTCTGGAATTTTGAGTCGATGTATTCTGCATCTATGGTACCAGTGCCCGTCTCCGTGATGTAGGTGTCTATGGCATATTCCCATGTATCTTTCGGGTCACCAGGTGTTCCGCCCTCAAAAAGTTCACGGTAGCGTTGCAACAGGATATAATAGGTATGTTCGTCTATTTCCATGATGACCTTTGTATAGGTATCACCATGCTGAAACTCATACACTTTCTTTTCCCAAACAAACCCTTGCAACTTCGCAGCTTCAAGCAGATGAGTTATCTCAGAGAAACATTTTGCGAACATGTTTCTGTCTTCACGAGTGTCAGGCAACTTCTCAAAGTTCTTGATGCCGTGAGAGTGGAAAATATCGCGGATGGTGAGGAAACGCTGATTGATGTTGGAGAGGTTTTTCTCCAACTTGTCGACAAACACCCCCAAAGGACGGTCGACATACACATCCAAGGCGTCATTGATATTCTGCTCCATAGTATATGGATAGCTATAATACTTTATGATGCCGAATGGCTTGTCGGGACCGAAAAGACGGTTGGTGCGCGAGAAGGCCTGAATGATGTCAACATACTTCATCGTCTTGTCCACATATAGCGTGTTCACCCACTTTGAGTCGTAGCCAGTCAGCATTTGTGTGACGACGATAAGCAGGTCTATCTGCTTGCTATGGTCGTTTTCTATGCCGATGTATGGCTTCTTGTGTGCAAGGCGCTTGGCTACATCCTTCTTGTACTTGGCATAGTTTGCCAGTTTGAAACTCATGCCATACTTGGCGTTGTAGTCCTTGAGCATTTCCACAATGGCATCCTCACGGGCAATGCCTTCGTCAGAGTTGTCGATATTGTTGTCGAATATCGCCACAACATTCATCGACGGATAATGCTCCTTGAACAGTTTATAGTAGGCTATCGCCTCCGGGATGTTCTTTGTTGCGAGCATGGCATGGAACTTCCCGTTCTTGCTGAGTCTGTCCCAACCTTTTATGATATCTTGCGCCACGGCAAGATGATGCTTGTCCGTTTGATAGATGTTCTTTGGCAAATAGTGCTCTATGCCGTGAACTTGCTTGCCGTTCTCCGTATAGGTGTCGGGCATTTTCAACTCCGAGACAAAACGGTTGTATATCTTCTGTAGCTCCTCGTCCTCGTCAATGAGTCGGAGATATTCCTCTGTTGTGCGTTTCTTGGGCTCTTCGTCAGGATTGCGGTCTTTCAGTTTAAGGTCGATATGACGGAATGCCACCAGCTCGCGCAGTTCATCCTCGTCATAGGTATTTACCATATATGGGTCGAAGCCCAACACGTTGCCGTCGGGTATGCCACTGGCAATAGTGTATTTGTGAAGCATATCGCCAAAGAGCGTTTCTGTCATAATCTCGTTCTTGGCATTCTCTTCAAACACCGGAGTGCCCGTAAAGCCGAAAAGCAAGGCACGGGGGAACGTGTTCTTGATGCTGATAAGCATGCTGCCGAACACACTGCGGTGGCACTCGTCAACGATAAACACCAACCGCTTCTTGCCTATCATGTCGATAATCTCCTTCGATATGCCCACACCCTCCTTAATGTTGCTCATCTTCTGTATGGATGTCACGATAAGGCGGTCGTCGGCATCCGTGCTTTTCAGCTTGGCAAGCAGTATGCTTGTGTCTGCCGTGTCCTGCACGGAGTCGGGGTCATCGGCAAAGCCACGGTATTCGTCCAATGACTGCACCGACAGTTCTATGCGGTCGAGCAGAAACACCACCTTGTCGGCATCGCCCGAGTTGGCAATCAGTTGTGCCGACTTAAACGATGTCATCGTCTTGCCCGAACCCGTTGTGTGCCAGATGTAGCCACCGCGGTGCTGGTGCTCGTCCCAGTTGGTTTTCTTCACCACATCGCTTATCTTGCTGGCTGCAAAGTATTGGTAACTGCGGAGCACTTTCAGCGTCTTGTCCTTGTCATCGGCAATGGTATAGAATCCCACCATCTGGTGAGCCATCGGGATAGAGAGCAAGTCGGTTGCCACCTGTTTCCAGTCGCTCACAACCGTGTTATTGTAGTCCTCCCAGTGGAAGAAGAATTGTGTGGAGAAACGGTCTTCCGCTCCAGGATTGGCAAAGTAGAGCGTCTCCTCTGGCGTCATTGCCACAAATATCTGCACCATCGAGAAGATGCCCTTTGCAAATACTCCCTCATGTGTGTATCGCTTCAACTGGTAGCAGGCTTGGCTCACATCCACTCGGCTGCGTTTCAGTTCCACATGTACCACGGGCATACCGTTGATGAGCAGCATCAAGTCGCCACGGCGGTCGCCCGCCATTGCCTCCTTTGTCTTGAACTTAGGTTGGCGGGCTATCTGATAACGACTTTGACCTGCCGAGATTTCCTTTGGGTCAAAGATTTTAAGGTATACCTCTTTGCCATAGTTATTCCGGTCGGCTTCATTGTCTCGCTTTATACTAATCTGTTGGCCATTGATAAGTTTGTTGACGGCATAAGGAGAGTCGCACATGTTTACTTGGTCTATCACCTGCTGCATCTCGCTCGGCGTAAGCGGATAGTCGCCCAATTTATCAATGCCACGGTTGTTGTCATAGAGTATGTTTGCCCAGTTCTGTACGAGTTCTTCATCCGTCGGGTTCTTTATCACCTCGTTCCATCCGTGATGGAGTAGGTGCTCTGTCAATGCCTCTTCAAAGGAGAGTTC
Organism: uncultured Prevotella sp.; assembly: GCA_934217675.1. Lineage (GTDB taxonomy): Bacteria > Bacteroidota > Bacteroidia > Bacteroidales > Bacteroidaceae > Prevotella. The sequence continues at coordinate 10,152 of CAKQCV010000045.1, forward strand.
CTTGATGAAACTCTGTATGTCGTTTGCCATGATGTTCTGTTTTTAGTTGTTGTTAGGATTGTCTTTTACAATCTCCCAATGTCCGTTCTTTTTAGATCCGACCCTACATATAGTTCCTTGTTCTTGCAGCCAATTAAGTTCACGTTGTATGGTCTTTCTGCTCAAGCCCAGATACTCCGCCAAAGATTTCGTGTTTAATGGGACATTTAATGGGACATTTAATGGGACATTTTCAATCTCTATAGTTTCTTGACTTGCTATTAATTTTAATATATCTCTTTGTCTTTCAGTCAGTTCATTGACGGAATTTACTGCGACATTTAATGGGACATTAGTCTCAGTATCTGTTCTTCCCCTAACCGTATCCTCTTCCACAAATTCTGCTTTCAAGGTGGCTTTCAGGATAAATGCGTCGGTATAGAATGAAGGGATGGTTGCACCACGGCTTTCCAGTTCGTTGCAGATACGGTCAATGCCTTCGCCAAACTCCTTCACATAGTTGTATGCCTTCAGAAATTGGGCTATCTTAGGGTTGCGAGAGAAATGGGTATGGCGGATATTCTCTGCCCTTACAAGTCCTGGCAGTTTGCCGGGCGACTCAAACACCAGTCGGTCGTCAAACATCTTTATCTGTATTTCCGTTCCCTTGATGCTGTAGTCTCTATGACATTCGCTGTTGACCACCATCTCTTGTATGGCAAACTTGGGATAGTTGCGGTTGGTCACAAACTGTCCGTTCTGTCCGAGATAGGAATGTTCGCGCACCTGTGTTTCAAGATACGCTACAGTCTTCTCTATCTGGTTGAGTATAGAACCTTCAAAAGTCACGTCCTTCACTACATTCATTTCTGTACCCACCTTTTCCTCCGTGCCTTCATATCGGATAAAGCGTGTTCTTGCACGTGGGAAGAATCGCTGTGGTTTTTTGCCGAAAAGCAGAATACAAGCATTGCTTACCTTCTGTTTGCCGTCCGATTCTTTCACAAAGTCATTGTTCTCATAAAGGTACTCCAAAGCCGACTTGCCGTAGCCAATCACTTTGATGTAATCTTCCACGGCTCTCATATCTACATCGTCGATAGTGGCACCATAGGCTGCTTCGTCCTCGTAATTGCGCTCACCCTTGTCGTACATCAGTTGCATGCGCTCGTCAAAGCCAAGTTTACGGCTTTTGTCGCCCACACGCATAAAGGCTTCATCGGCTTGATTGGTGTGCAAATGGCTACTGGCAGGAACATACATCAACAATATACGGTTTTCGTTTCCTTCACAATCCACACAAGGCATATAGTCATAGCGAACCCTCACCGATGGAATACAGAAATCCATTGGCACACGGAGCAGTTCGTTCAGTTGCTTTGTATGTTGATTGATGCCCTCTATGCGCCTCGTCCTATCCGATATGCCGATGGCAAGCACGCCACCATCGGCATTAGCCATTGCCACAATAGGCACAGCCAATGCTTTCGGGTCTATCTGTATGCTCTTGCAGTCGAAAGTCTGGTCTTCCTTCCTGCTGATTATCTCGTCTATTGTCATAGTGTTCTTTCCTTTCTGTTATACGAACATCTTGTCCAGGCACGCAGCTTTTATTTGCTTTAGCTTCTCCAAACGCTGGGTCTGGAGAGAGATGCGGCGGTCGAGGGCGGTGAAGTAGGAGGCGATGGCACGCTGCTCTTCTTTTGTTTGAGGTTTCCATATATTTATGTCAAGGAAATCTTCCGCGCCAATATTAAGCAATCCATGATTCCTTGCACCTTCCGCAGCTCTTTCTGCAACATCTTTATGCCATAAGGTTGTATCAAAAAAATGAGTAAGATAATCAGATGATATGGAGTCATCAATGCCAAATACAATATATAGCGTTGATAATATTCCTTTCTCATATCTATCCAATCGTTTTACCGAGCCAAACGGATAACCATTTGAGTAACTTTTGTTATAAGCAAACTCTCCCTTTTTAAGGAGATAGTAATTCCTTAGGTTTGCTCCAACAACACTATTATTAAAGTAGTCTATTTGTGAGACTAAACCATATGCAGAAGCAATAGTGAGTGCAAGTGTACTTTCCAAATTTGAGTTCTTGCGCATAATTCTTTTTGCAAAGGAATTCAACTTCACTTTCCTCCACTCCCCCTCAAACCCTTTGAATCTAATCTTAGGCACAGTCTCTCCCTCTTGTGGGAACATAGCTTGCAGACTTGCCTCCTTCACTTGCTTTAAGGAGGCAAGGTTAGCATTTGCCTTGTCAATTAGAGTGTCTATATTGTCAAAGAAATCACAAATTGCCTTCTGTTCCTCAATATTGGTTGGTATTGATATCTCTCCATTGAGTGCCATTTCGTCACTTATATTCATAGTGTTCTTAGCACCTTTATTGACTAATGGCAAAAGATACTTGTTGATACGTTCTTTCGGGTCAAAGTATCTCTGAATGTACTTTGAATATATGCCATTCTTGACATTATAAACAGCATACAAAATGGAAACAATCCCAGCTTTGAAATTGTTTTCTTTAATTATGCCAAAAGGTTTGTCCCTAAGGGGTGATTTAGTATATACAATTTGTCCTGGATACAAAATTTTATATCCAGATACAGATTTTCCAGCATAACTTCTACCAAGATGCTGAATTTGATTAACGACCCCAAAATCATCTGAAACAGAGAGGACATCATTCTTGCCATAGACATCGTGACAATTCACTTCTGTTGAAATTTCAAGACAGTCATGCAGAAAAACACGTTTCCAGGCATCTGCATACCCTTTAATTCTAACATTTGGCTTCATACTTACTCCTTTATCAACCCAGTTAGACCTTTAATAGAAAACTCATCACCAACAAGTTGGGTTACAAGCCCTTCCAATTCATTGTTAGCAATAACATTTTCTTTCTCTATCTCCTGGTAGCTAATAGCATACTTCTTGCTTATGGCAAGGACAGAAGATTCAAGGTTAGACAATTCAGAGTGTAAGCAGTCGTTGATACCACTACAAACAGGCACAATCCATTTCATGTGTAGGAAGTTGGCAACCTCGTCATCTGTTAGGCTTTGAACAGCCTCCACCGTCTTGTCAACGAGAGCCTGACGGTCGGTCTTTATCTGCTTGTTCTTCTTCGTCTGCTCGTCCCAAAGTGCCACAATCTTCTTTAGTTTTGCCTTGGTCTCAGGCTCCACATCCGCCTTGGGCTTGGCATCCGCCTTGATAGCAGGCTTGTTGAAGGCGTTGTCCTTCTCGCTATCGAGGTAAGCCTCCGTCTCCTCGTCTGTAAACGACTCACGCAACTCGTCCAATTCGCTACTGATTGACTCAATGCGCTGTTGTAATGCGCTGAGGGCATCCAGTTCAGTCTGGAATTTCTCGTGCTGAACCAAATCAAAGGGAATGATACGACCCCTAACACCATCAGGAACCTCAATCTCCTCGTCATTCTTCTTCACGAGTTTGTATGCCGTCTCCACCTCACGCGCTGCGTCAAGTCCATCCTGCTGAATGGTCTCGATGTCGTTGACAATCATCTGCCAGTTATTTGCCAACGCCTGGTAAGCAGCATACTTATCCACCAAAGGAACGTCTTCAAGGCGATGGAATATATCGAGTGCTATCTCGTCCTGTGCCGTAAGTTCATGAACAGACATTACGTTGTCAATGAGCCGATGGTGCATAGCATCAGCGAAATCATTAAAGGCAGCGTCAAACTGCTCCTTGAAGGCTTTAACGTCCCGATTGTTCTCAATGATGCTTTGCGTGTCTTCAGAACGAAGTTGAGAATATGGCTTGTCTGCATCAGGTACAAACAAGTCATTGCGGAGCGACGGTAGAGCATCCCAATATTTCTGTAGGCTGTCAATCTCTTCGTTAGGAATACCGCCAAACATCGTAGCGTAAATGTCGTACCGCTCCGCCTCCTCGCTTGAGTCAACATAACGAGGAATATTCAGGTTGTAAGTATTCTCGCGTATCTCATCACGACTGACAGTACGAGAAAAACCTTTTATTGTCTTATGGTCGCGCACGGTATCGGCAATTTTCTTTATATCGCAAGCACGAAGTTTGTTCTGTTTGCCATCCTTTATGAACCCCTTGCTGGCATCTATTATCAGCACATCGTCATTATCACGGTGCTGTTTCAACACCATGATGAGCGTAGGTATACCTGTACCAAAGAAGATGTTGGCTGGCAAACCGATGATAGCGTCGATATTGTTTTTCTCTATGAGATTGGTGCGTATTTGCTCTTCCTCACCTCCACGGAACAATACGCCATGAGGCAACACGATGGTCAGGATGCCGTCGGGCTTGATGTGATGGAGCTCGTGTAGCAGGAAGGCATAATCTGCCTTGCTCTTTGGGGCTACGCCATAGTCCTTGAAACGAGCGTCCATTTCCTTGTCTGTCGGGTCCCAATGCTGTGAGTATGGCGGATTGCTGACCACGGCATCCACATAAAGCGGCTGACCGATTTCGCTCCCAGCCTTGTACACAGGCCAGTCTTCGTCGAGCGAGTCGGCACAACGGGTATTGATGTTGCTTGGCTGTATGCCTCGCATCACCAGGTTCATACGAGTAAGGTTATAAGTGTTTTCCTTCAGTTCCTGGGCATAATACTTCACGCGGTTCTTGTCGGCTATATGTCTGCCAACTGACTTACCGATTGTGATAAGCAGGGAGCCAGAGCCAGATGTCGGGTCATAGATTTCTATCTGACGCTTGTCTTTGTGGTGTTCTGCCACTATCTCCGACATCAGAATGGCTACCTCGTGAGGGGTATAGAACTCGCCCGCCTTCTTGCCGGCATTGGCTGCAAAGTTACCAATCAGGTATTCGTACACATAGCCCAGCACATCATAGTCCTGCGAGCCGTCTGTGGGAATATCCTTTATAAGTTTGATGAGGTCTTTAAGTGCACGAGTCTGACTCGCAGGGTTTTCACCCAGTTTGCTAAGTCCAGCCTGCAAAGTCTTGAAGATGCCGTCATACACAGGCTTATAGTTAGGACTTACCAAGCGGTCGAAGGAGTTGAGAGCCACGCTGAGGTTAGCAACAGTAAAGTCGCTGTCGGGCTTGAGCCATGTAGAGAAGAGGTTGTTGTACTCTATGAAGTAGCCGATGTTGTTCTTGCAATACTCAATGATGAGTTTTGCATTGTCATCCTCATAATTCTCCACAAGATTCACCAAGTCATCCTCAGTCCATCCGTCCTTCAAGAGATAGTTCACCTCATTGTCAGAGAGGAACTTATAGAATATCAAGCCAAGGATATAGTCCTTATACTCATTGGCATCAATCTTTGAGCGCATCTTGTTTGCAGATGCCCATATCTTATTTGCGAGTTGTTGCTTGTTCATATATTGTCTTCTATTATTATTGGTGCAAAATTACATCCATATTATGCATTATATCTGCACAGATGTTTGTCTATTCTCCTTAATGCAGAATTTTGCGAATAACGGATAATTATCTTTGCTTTTCGCATCATTAACAGTCACATTGTATAGAGTAACCGTTTTACCTTTTAACCCCTGGGCAGCTTTATAAGAAAGCCGGCATTGCCCACAATGAAAGTTGTTTTTTTCATCTTGTTCAACGACAAAATCTTTACCTTCATATTTTTCTATTTCGTCAGAAGTTCCTTCTTTTAGAAGCTCTTCGACAAGAGCCTTTAGATACTCAATCCCCTCAGGAGACTTTGGCATATCCTTCAACCAATAAAGTATATTCAAGAATTCCAAAACGGTTGACTTTACAAGATGTGGAGCTTTGCCACTCTTTACAAGTTCGTCAATGACAAGTCTGTGTGAGCCTTCATTACAGATAGATGTCGTAGAATGAAAACTACGTTGGATATGAAGTGGAACTAAACTCTGCAAGTTATTCTTCCCTAAAAACGCACTACACTCTCCGAGATTGCTTCCTTTGTATGGTTCTTGCAAAAGACCATACTCATACAGAGACCCCATTACCCAATCAAGTTCTTTGCGAATCTTGTTAAATACATCGGCATCATTTGATTTATTATACTCGTAATACTTCACGATATCTAGTAGTTCTTTTACGTTAGGATACCATGAGAATATCTCTGGGTATTTACTTTTTATAATGTAGTCTTCAGAATTTGGAACGACTTCCTTGATTTTAGCAAAGAGGTCATTCTTTTCTGTTGGCTTTTTATACCAATCCTTATTGTCGTATTCTCTCTCGTAACCTTTGACAATGATACTGATAGACTCTTCACCCGAAAAGCCCCCTCCAGAATATACAAACCAAGGGAGTACAATATTATTTTTGGTTATCATTCTCAACGCATAACCAAGTGAAGATACGTCAGGTTCATTTGAGCCATCATCATGGCTCAAGCAGTTTGCATCCAGAATGATAGCATCATAGCTATTTTTAGAATTAAGCAATTCATTTATTCCAGAATCAACATTTTTAAATACTTCAATGTAAATTCCTTCTTTATCAGCCCGGTCAATAAATGCATTGTTAGGCTGATCATCTATCCAAAGAGCTTTTATCTCCATGTTTAATCTTCATTAAGGGGTAAAACAATACTAAATTCACAGGCAAACCCTTCTGGGTCTTCAGGATATTCTTGATAGGAAACAGAACCTCCAAAGTGCTCAGCAATCTCTTTAATCTGCCAGCAGCCGATGCCAGTTCCTTGTCCAATCCCCCACGTGAATAATTTTTCCAAAGAGATTGACTTAGATACTAAATCTCCGTTATTGCTAACTTTGATGACGACAGGATCTTTGTAGTCATGGACTGCGAATGTCTCAATTCGAATCTGAAAATCTTTTCGATTTTCCTCAGAACTTCCATACACTTGGATTGAGTCTCTGCCAACGCCGTATTTAACGGCATTAGAAACCAGATTGTCCAACATTTGTGTAAGATCCTTCTTCGAGATCTTAACTTCTTGCTCAATTTCCTCATCTTCGTAATTGTGATTATATACCACATTGATATTCAATGCTCTCTTGGAATTACTGTATTCCGTGAGAAAATCTACAAGACCAATACATTCAGGCTCTCCAAATTGTTCTAAATTAGTAAAGTTGTCCACCATAGTTGCAATCTTATCTAATTGTTTACGGATAGAAGCCAGATATTGTTCAAGAGTAGTGCCAAAGCGGCGAGAAACAATGGAATCTTTACTAACAGTTTCATGTTCCAAGATGTAGCTTTCGACGTTTTCTACGGAAGGAGCAATTTCATTTAGAACCTGAGCAACAGCATGTTTCCTCTGACGTTGATTCAGAATAAAACTTTCCAGTTTGTTTTTGTACTCAACGTCTATTTTATTCTCTAATGTCTCAAAATTCTTTTCTATAGAATCAAGAGACATCGATACCTGTTGGTCTCGAACTGACGGTATAAGAACCTTCAAATCTAAGAACTCTTCTACGGAGATTCTTGGACCAATTACACCAGAACCAAAACGAGCTACCTGTTCCGTGAAATAGTCTTTCGATAATTCTGAGAGTAGATAAATGGGGTCAATCCTGCCCAAATCAACAAGAAATGGCCTAAACATTTGTCTCATATAGACGTTTTCACCACATGTCAAAAGATATCTCGCAGAAAGGCGGCCTCCTCTACTGATAACAAGACAATCTTCGTTTACGTAACGAAAGTTTGGTGTATTCAGTTCTCGAATTTCTAAATCAGAAGCTTTGACAGTATTATTAGCACTATATGTTCCTTTGGCAGAGAATGTAAGCACCCGTCCCTTGTCACAGGTAGGATATTGCATACGCATAGGCGTAAGAACATCATGCAGGGAAATAGCCTGCATGCCTTTTGGTACTTCAAAGTTTTTACCTAAGTAGTACTTAGGATAGATTTTATAATCATTTTTCTCAATAACAGAAACAGAAATACTCTTTGATTTCTCACAATCAGAATTGTATAATGCTAGAATACTTTCACTATCCAATTTGTTGACTTTTCCTGATTTCACAAACAATCCGCTTGCATCAACAAAGCGAATCTCGTTTTTGCGAGATTTCTGCTTATTGACAACAATGATAACAGTCTCTATACTTGTAGAAGGGAAAATATTTGTAGGAAGGAGTACAACTCCTTCGATAAAGTCTTTTTCCACCAGATCTTTAAGAAGTGGTGTAGCAGTCAATGAGTTTCCCCTCTCAAAGCATACGCTTGATGGGTACAAACCAATGGCTTTGTGCTGAGCGTATTGTGACGAACGATACAAATAGTCTTTTTCAACCATTCGATAAGCATTGTCACATCTAACCCCAAATGGTGGAACACTAATGATATAGTCAAACTTTTCATTGATTTTCCAGTTGTGCAAAGAATCACCTTGTTCGCAAACGGAGTTTCTTTTGCCATTGAACAGCAAATTCAGCATACCAATAACATAGCTATCAGATAGTTCTTGCCCGTAATATGTACAATCTGTATCAAGTGTAGCACCAAATGAACAGTTTCCTGCATATGGATCATATACCTTGCCGCTATGGGCATCAAGGAGCGAGACCATCAACTGAGTCAATTCTTTTGGCTGATAGTACATACCACTTGTTCTATCATCGCTTCTCATTGCTCTTCTTAGGAGTATGTCAAATGCCCACTGAGAATTATCTTCATACCAAGTATCAGACAAGTCAATTAGCGTTTCAGCCACTTCCACGAGAATGGTTGGTTCCATTTGTCTTAGCCCCCATAGGTCAAGAACATTATCTCCTTTGGAGTTAAAATCATTGATTGCATCAACGTCGAAACCATTATAGATTCTATCTATAATATTTTTCTGGTCATTTGACACAAAAGCCACGATTGAACGATTTCTAATGTTACTTTTCACCCATTCGCTTACAACCTTCTGGTTACCAATTTGATCAATGGACATTGAGGTCATAACAAAGCCATCATTTTTGCCATCATAATTATTAATGGCATAGAGATTCTTTGTTTTGGCAAAATAGAGTGCTAAAAGAAGCCAATATCTCTTTGCCGGATTCATACCGAAGAACAACTCAACAGCCTTGTTGAACTTCTCGGTTTCTACACTCGTGTTCATTGTCTCAAATTTCTTATTCATGCAATCCAATTTAGGGTACAACTTCAAATATCAGGTGCAAAGTTCGCACTATCCTGTGCAATCTTTCTGCACAGATAAATATTTCTTTAGATTTTCTTGTATTTTATCCCGGATTTCATTGCGGAGCCATTCTGGAGAGACTACTTCCACGTCTGGAATAAACGAGAAAATCTGTTGTGAGAGTTCTCGATTGGGCTTAACCTTTATGCTTATTGTATAAGGTTCATCCAATACCTTTTGTGTATGGTGGATGGGCTTGGAAACGACATAAGGGAATCTCTTTTCCGAAAACCTTAGAACGACCTCTTCCGTCACAATATCCTTGTTGTATGGTACAGACACGCCTATCACTTCATCGAAAAATGTAGAGAAGTCCACACTCTCATTTTTTACAAAAGGTTTGTCAGACACGCCGTATTCTTCAATTCTGTCTAAGGCATAACTTTCAATTCTGTTTTTAATGGCGTTCATGCCAAAAAGGAACCAACGTCCATTGTACTGTTTTATATAATAAGGATATACCATTATCTGCCTTTTGTCTTTTCCGTATGATTTGTAGGACAGTTCGATGGTCTGGTGGTTAATCGTAACATCTATCAAGCCAGAGAGGTGTTCCAATCCTTTCAGCATATCATTCTGCTCAAAGGAAATCAGATTCTCGGAGTTTGCCTTTACGCCAAAACGATATTCAAGATTGGATATAACTTCTTCCAACCAAGCATTTGCTGGAATACCACGATACCTATTGAGCATTTCAATGGTGGAGCGAAGATTGGTAAGTTCTTCTGTTGTCAGTTCATTCTTGAATATAGAAAAATCAGAGTAACTGTAATGATAATAACACTTCTTGCCGTCATACCGAGTTGCTTCTATAGGGGCATAATATGGACCTATCCGCAAGTTCGCTATGTCATCACGGATTTGTCGTGGACTAATATTGTACCCCAGTTTATCACTGACGAAATCAACCAAGTCATCAAAGCTGAATTTCCTATGCTTGTTGCTAAAGCATTGATCCAGTATCTGATAACGTAAGTAAGCGTTTTTATTTACAGGCATATTCTTTTATCGCTATTTTTGATTAACCTATTCCATTCGTATCAGTTCATTTACATCCACTTCAAGGCATTTAGCAATTTCTATAAGATTTTCCAAACTTGGTTGCGCAGTATTTGTACACCATTTGGAAATTGTGGCTTGGCCTTTTCCTAATTCTTCAGCCAGCCATTTATTGCTTTTCCCTTTCTCTGCTAAAACAACTTTAATTCGATTTAGAGCTTTATTGTCAGCCATTACTATATCATTTTAGAATGTTCATGTTACAAAGGTAAGGCTTTTATATGAGAAAATTTCCAAATACGATAAATATTTTCCTGTTTAAAGAATTATTTTCTGCTTTAGGCCACAAATCTTGATATTTGAGGCACAAAAAAGACCTGGGTGCTATAATAGCAGACAGGTCTAATATTGGCGAAATGAAAAAATGAGTTCTATTGAGTTAGCAAGATTACGGCAAAGCGATTGGCTTCTTTCGGTGAAAACTGCTCAATACCGCCTAAACTTGTGGCTTTCATAGCATCTTTATCAACTCCTCGTTTCATCAACTGTTTGCAGATGTATTTGGCTCTTTCGATACTCAGGTGGCGGTTGCGCTTGTTGGAGCCGGTAGCTTTGTCAGCAGCACCTGATATGTGAATGGTTAAGTTTTGCTCTTTCGCAATCTTGGCAATCTCATTGAGATTGACCAATTGTGATTTGTCCACCAATTTTGCTGTGTTCAACTTGAAATAGAAGTAAATGGGGACACCGATGGCTACTTTATTACCTTGCGAAAGACTATCCGATGCACTGTCTGCGTTCTCATTGCCTAATGACATTCTATAACGGAGGGAATTAAGACCGCTATAGTTGTTTTTATCGGTGGACGCAGCTTCCACGTTCTTGTTGTCATTGAATTGTTGGGACTGTTCCGCAAATCTCTCCATAAGATAGCTGTTCTGATTGATATATGGACGTGCATCAATGACCTTCTTCCATCCTCTCTTGCCTATGGTGTACGACAGACCGACCGAAGCACTGAGCATGTGGTCTCCAAATCGGCTTGACGTGCCGACACAATCAAAGTTTTTCGTTGTAGTCATACCGCCCACTTCACCGACAAGATGAAGGCGGTCGGCAAGGAGGTAGCGAAGTTCTATGCCGTAGCTGAAGGCAAACGGATGATTGCCTGACGGAACATTGTCCGTAAGGAAATAACCAGGAGTGTTTGATGAGTTGCGTATCATACCGATACCGACATATGGGATTACATCAAGTTTTGACAAACCATACTCATTGCATTGCAGGTTGTGCGTGAGATTGTACATGAAGTCGGCATGGACAAACTGATACTTCATTGACTGCAAATTGGCATTTTTGAATTTCAGTCCTTGGTAACCAATTCTGCCACCAATGGTAGGGGTAAACCATTTGCCTACGCCAATTTGCAGCATTGGCATAACTCGGTCAAAAAGGTCTCCACACCCTATTGGAGTGCCAATGAAAGCGGATGCTCCACCTTTGGCTTCTATGAACCAGTTGTTATCCCAACCAATAGTAGATGTTACGCCGTCAAGGTAAGACGGAGTTATGGGAGCAAGGAACTCGGATTTGTCCCTTGCTTCAATTTGGCATCGTTGCCGTGCAGTTACAATACTGTCTCTCGCCATAGACACCATAGATGTCAGGCTGAGCAGAAACATGAATACATACT
>CAKQCV010000046.1 GCA_934217675.1 uncultured Prevotella sp.
TCTATATGTAATTGACGGATACATTTATCCTAATGATGTGAAGATAGGAAACACATACCATAACCTTGGCGAAGAAGCTTTCAACAATCTTGACGCTTCTGTAATCGAAAGTATTTCTGTACTGAAGGATGCGTCTGCAGCAGTTTATGGTGCACGTGCAGCCAATGGTGTAATCCTCGTTACAACGAAAAAAGGTAAACTGGGTGCACCATCTATCAGCTACAACGGACAGTTCGGTATAACAGATGCTGTGTCTACACCAAAGATGCTTAATGCATACAATTATGGTAGACTTTGGAATGCAGTGAAGGCAGCAGACCCAACCAACATGTCGTCGCTGAACCTTACCAAAGATTTGTATCAAGCTGATGAGCTTGAAGCCATGAAGGGGCTTAACTATGACTTGCTCGACAAATACTGGAAAACTGGATTCACTCAGAAACATAGCGTAAATATCAGTGGAGCAACAGAGAAGGCAAGCTACTTTGCAGGATTAAGCTACTTCAGCCAAGACGGTAACTTGGGCAAGATTGATTACGACCGTTTCAACTACCGTGCTGGTGTTGACGTTAAAATTTCAAAGTGGTTGAAAGCAAACTTGACAGTAAGCGGAGACAACGGCGAGAACAACAAAGCAAACATAAAGGTTGGTGGCAGTAACGATGAGAACGACTATATATTGCTTCTCACACGTCCTCGTTACATTCCTGAATACGTGAACGGTTATCCTATCATGGCAAATGGCATCAGCAACAGTTCTTCCGGTAGCAGCAAGTATAACTATGATGTTATGCACAACAACGGTGACTACAGCAAGAACATGAGTCAGAACATGACAGTAAACGGAAGCATCTCCTACGACTGGGGATGGCTGAAGCCTCTGCAAGGTCTCACCATGTCGTTGAGCTATTCAAAGAGTGTTTCTACAGACAAGAACAATGAGTATGGTTCTTCATTTAAGCTCTATTCTCTGCAGCAACGCTCCGGAAGCGGAAGCCACTTATATACTCCTATTGCAGGAGAGGGTGCTGACAATTCTATGCTGACCGACGATGCAAACTTCAGCTCTACAACAATATCCAATGGTGACCCATCATACTTGTCAAGAAGTATGGTACGTACAGACAATTACCAGATAAACTTCACAGCGAACTATGCTCGCGACTTTGGCAAGCACCATGTTGGTGCAATGTTCTCAATAGAGAGAAGTGAAGCTGAGAGCGAATACAACTTGAGCAAGGTTAGCGATCCGTATCCATTCACAACCGGTCAGTCAAACTCTGCCGAGGCAAAGACAAAAGAAGCAGTATTTACACGTGCAGAAAGTGGATCGCTGAGTTACATCGGAAGAATAAACTACTCTTATGCAGGAAAATATCTTGCAGAATTCCTTGTACGCTCTGACGCTTCTACAAAGTTTGCTCCTGAACATCGTTGGGGAACATTCCCTTCTGGTAGCTTAGGATGGGTGATGAGCGAGGAGCCATGGTTCCAGAACAACGTGAAATTCATGGACTTCTTGAAGTTGCGTGCTTCATTCGGTCTTACAGGTCGTGACAACACTGCTCCTTGGCAGTGGATGCAAATCTACGCACAGGATGCCGACAAAGGTCCTGTTTTCGGAACCGGAACAACAGTTGATTCAAGCAACCGTATCACTATAAACAAGAACAACTCTGCTGTGAACCGTAATGTTCATTGGGACAAGTCTTATAAGTTCAACTTCGGTATTGACGCAAACTTCCTGAACAGTCGTTTGGGTGTAACATTTGATGCTTATCGAGTATGGAACCGCGAGATGCTTATGAATATAGCACAATCTATACAGGCAACTGTTGGAACCCAGAGTGCAGCCCTGAACCTTGGTGAGATGAACTCTTGGGGATACGAATTGTCATTAACCTGGAAAGACAAGATAGGAAAAGACTTCAAGTATCGTATCGGTTTAAACACAGGCTACAGCGACAACGAAGTTCTGTTCATGGACTGGAAGACAGATTATCTGTACCGTCAGGTTACACGCGGTCGTCGTTCTGATTATGCATCAGGATGGGGTATGCAATGTATCGGTATGTTCCGCAGTTTCCAGGAAATTCAGGAATATGTTGACAAATATCATATCACATCTTATATGGGTATGACACCAGACCAGATTCGTCCAGGTATGCTTATATATAAGGATGTGCGCGGTGCTTACGACCAGTCTACCGGCAAATATGGTGCACCAGACGGAATCGTCGACAAGGATAATGACCAAGTTCAGTTGAACAAGCGTTCTAATCCTTATGGAGTTACACTTAATCTCAGTGCCGACTGGAAAGGCCTATCTATTTCAACACAGATTCAGGCAAGTTGGGGCGGATACAGCTTCCTCGACGGTTCTATGCTAAAAGCTGGCAGCAACGGACTGGAATATACAAACATGCCTTCGTTCTGGAATCCAGACGATATGTATGTTTACCAAAACATATATGACGGAAGTGGCAACCTTGTAATGAACGAAAACAGAAACGGAAGTCTGCCTAACCTTGCTTACAGCAGTGTAAATGCTGTCACTTCTAATTTCTGGCGCATCAGCGGAACAAGAATCAAGTGGAACAGAATTACTCTTGCTTACAGTATTCCGTCGAAGTATACTAAAGTTATCGGTTTGCAGAGCGTACGCTTCAACGTAACAGGAACAAACTTGCTCAGCTTGTACAATCCATACCCAGATAACTTCATCGACCCAATGTGTAGCTATAGCAAATATCCAGCACTGCGCAAATGGACAATCGGTGTGAACGTTACATTCTAATAGTTTAAGTCAAAAATTCAAATTAAGGAAAATGAAAAATAACAGATATAAGGTTTTTGGTATCGGACTTGCATCTCTGTTGGCGTTCTCAGCATGTAGCGACAGCTTCTTGGATGACAAGAAGAATTATGACAACGTTAATACGGATGTATATAATTACTATGAAGGTGCCAATGCACGTGTTAGTGATGTTTATAGCTGGTGTCTGCCTAATACGAGTGGAACACCAGGATGGCAGAACCCAAGCACAGGAAGCAACGATAATGAAGGTCAAAGCACAGAAGAATACAGTGGCTTCGGTTGTTTCGTTGATCCTCAAGGAGAGATGTCAGTATCTAAAGGCAATATGCCTGATTACTTCTACGGACAGCTTAACAATATCCAGGCAAGTGCCTACGGACGTATCCGCAATATAAACGATGTTATTGCCGGAATTGAAGGCAGCACATTATCTGAAGAACAGAAAAACGAATTGCTCGGACAGGTTTACTTCTTCCGCGCATGGTGTTATTTCCGACTCGTACAATGGTTTGGAGGTGTGCCACTTGTTACAGAAGTGCAAGAGCCTGTAGAGTCTTCGTTCACTCCGCGTTCATCAGCAAAGAAGTGTATTGAATTCATCTGCTCTGACCTTGACAAAGCTGCAAAGATGCTTGCAGCAAAGACTATGAACGGTGGTTGGGGTGCTTCAGACTTCGGACGCATTACAACAGGTACATGTGTTGCTCTGAAGGGTAGAGTTTTACAACTGTGGTGCAGTCCGCTGTTCAATCGTAGCAACGACGAAAACCGTTGGAAAGCAGCCTATCAGGAGATGAAAGCCGGTCTTGACTCTATTAAGGCTTGTGGCTATGGACTGTATGAAACTTCTACAAACATCAATGGTTCTGATTTTGCTGCACAGTTTGCACAGCCAGGAAGCTGCGAAGCTGTATTCACAACACAGTATAATATGGTGCAAAGCGGCACAGGACAGAAGAACAATGGATGGGAAGCACAAATCCGCCCAAAGAATACATCAGGAAAAGGCGGAAAGACTCCTTCAAAAATGCTCATCGACTTGTTCCCGATGTCTGACGGAAAAGTTCCTGCTACAGCTGGCACATACAGTCTTCTGGAGAAGAGCTCTGAGACATACGACGAGGAATTCCCGCTTGAAAACCGTGACCCACGTTTCTATCGCACATTCGCTTTCCCTGGCGAGCGTTGGGCTTATGACGGAAACTCTACTCTATCGCAATTTGGTGCTGGCTACCCATCATACAATAACGGTAAAGATTATGAGCTTTGGAATTATGTATGGTATACAAAGACTGACGATGCCGGAAATGTAGAGAACAGCACATGTTATGCTGCTGACAGCTTGCTCGACAACAAACAAGGTGTTTATTTGCGCAAACGTTCTGACGACCTTGACGTAAACAGTGCTCTCTACACTTTCAACGCAATCGTAAGCAACGGCGGTTTCTGCTATTCGGCTGCTCCATACGCAGAGTTGAGATATGCTGAAGTGCTGCTTAACCTTGCTGAGGTTGCTTGTGGTGCTGGCGATATGGAGTATGCTGTATCACTGCTTAAAGAAATTCGCAAACGTGCTGGTTATACTGCCGAGAACAATTATGGTTTGCAAGCTAACCTTTCTTCAAACCAGGCTGCTTGCATGTCGGCTATACTCTATGAGCGCCAGATAGAATTTGCCTACGAGGGCAAGAGATTCCTCGACATGCGTCGCTGGCTGTTGTTTGATGGTGGCGAAGGAATTTCAAGCATTGATGGTGCTCCTTCTACATGGAAACTTACAGGCTGGGGCGGCAACACATGCACATGGCTTGGTGTTAAACCATTCAATAACCAGCGCAGAGAGAATATTGAGTTCAGAACTGCTGACAAATATGGCGTAGGTGACGTTACTGCAGCTTCTGACCCTCTGAGAAAAGCAAATGTTACACGCTGTGCTGCTCTTGACTTGCGCAAGAACCTTACCGACCAGATGGCTACTTTGAAGAGCTGGTATAAGGAGAACCTGACTTACAAGATGAAGAAAGGTGATGCTTATGACTCAAACAAAGTTCCTCTCCATACCAAGTTCTTCGCAAAGTATTATTTCTTCGGATTCACACAGGGCGCTCTCAACAACAACTCTAAAATTAGACAGACAATAGGTTGGGAAGATTCAAACAACGGCAATGCAAACGGAACCTTCGACCCTCTTGCTGAATAATCAGCATTGTCTGATTTAAACATAAAACATTATAAAAGGCACGCATGAAATATTGCGCGCCTTTTTTCATTTTCCCCCGGTATAACTCGTATTAGCAACTTACATCTAATAATACCGTTCATTATATAATATTTTGAAAGAATAACGGTGCATAACAGTCACCTAAATTGGATGAAAAATTCGAATTATTTTAAAGTTTTTATTTTTACCCTCATCCCTCACTAATTTGTCCGAATACACCCTGTTTATCGGGGTTTCAGACAGTGAGGGATAATATGAGGGATGAATTCATCCCTCACTCGCAGCCATAAAAGTGCCGCTAAAGAATAGCAAACTGCCGTTTTACCACTTGTATCACGGCAGTTTACTGAAGACAACCCTATGCTTTACTTTCCGTATAGTGTGGGGGAAAAAAACTATTACTACAGAGATTATCCAAATAAAGTGTAACACTTATTCTTGCATAAAAAGGAGATTTGTTGTAACTTAGCGACACGAAAGCATTACAATAGCAATAGGTGATACGTTATAATGTTGGATTATCTATGAGAATAAAAAAGGAAATTGAAATATGAACAGTAAGAAGATTGTCCTGATGTCGCTTGCATTTACACTTTGCACGGCAGCATGGGCTGGAGGAAAGAAAAAAGAGGTGTTCATCCCTATGGACTACTCCACTTGCGGATATCATGCCTCAGAACAGAGCATTCCTGATGTTAGGAATGTGGTGACCGTAGGAAATACAGAGGGTAACTGCAGCCAACGGTTGCAGAAAGCCATAGACTATGTGTCGTCGCTAAAGGCAGACAAGAGCGGGCATCGTGGAACGGTACTCATCGGCGAAGGCACTTTTTATCTTGACCAACCGCTGAGAATAAGCAAATCTGGAGTGGTGCTCCGCGGTATTGGAAAGAAGAAAACACGGCTCGTGAAACGAGGATTCGACCGTGGGGCTCTTGTTTATATAGAAGGACAGAACGCATTGACCAAGGGTGACACGCTGAAGATTGTTGACCAAAAGCTAAAAGCAGGAAGTCGAACGATAGTACTCGAAGCCGGTGGGATGTTGAAAGTCGGCGACAATATTATGATTCTGCGCCCTTCAACAAAGGAATGGATTGAATCGCTGAAGTGTAATGACTTCGGTGGAGGTCTTGATTATACAGGGTGGAAACCGACGGACATCGACATGCTGTGGAACAGAACCGTAGTGAAGGTTGAAGGAAACACGGCTACTCTCGACGCACCGCTCACGATGACTATAGACAGGAAATACTGCAACGCTATGGTTATCACCTCTTATAATAATGGAGAGATAACGGAATGTGGCGTGGAGAACATGACTCTTGAATCTGCCCACAATGACTGGAACCCTAAGGACGAGGACCATTGTTGGGACGGTGTGTGGATGAACAACGCCAAGGACTGCTGGGTGCGCCGCACGGATTTCAGACATTTTGCCGGCAGCGCCGTGAATCTGCAGAAGCAGACACGACGCATCACCGTGGAAGACTGCGTGGCAAGCGAACCGGTATCTGAAATCGGCGGATGGCGCAGAAGGGTGTTTCTTACTCGAGGTGAGCAAAACCTGTTTCAACGTTGCGTGTCGAAAGACGGATACCATGACTTTGCTGCCGACTACTGTGCACCGGGTCCTAATGCCTTTGTACAGTGCGATGGAGAAGGATCGCTCAGCTTCAGCGGTAGCGTGGGTTCATGGGCACCAGGGTTGCTCTTTGATGTGGTGAATATCGAGGGCAATGACCTCTCGTTCCGTAACCTTGAGAACTGGCAGATGGGAACGGGTTGGAACACAGCCAACAGCATGTTCTGGCAATGTACAGCCTCTACCCTATTCTGCTACTCGCCCGACGAGGATGACCGCTCAAGCGCAAATGCCTGTTGGGGCACTATGACGGGCAATGGCGAGTGGACAGGCAGCAACGATGCCGTAACACCGCGAAGCCTGTTTTACGACCAACTGAAAAAGCGTGTTGGCGAAAAGGCAAACAATGGTTATATATATAATAGGAACATAACGGCATCGAGCAGTCCTACAATAGAAGTGGCGCAAAAGCTCGCAATGGAATCGGTAACCACTCCAAGGGTGACGATAGAAATGTGGATTGACTCTATACCATACACCGCAAGCTTGTCAACAAGCGGATTAAAAGATATTGACAATATCAAATTGAAGTATGCCACCACTACCCAGACAAAAGTCGGAAACAAAGAAGAAGGGAAATTCGCCATCACAGACGGTCACATCACCTTCGATGGCAAACTAATCACCGGCAACCGCTACGCCATCCCATGGTGGAATGGCAGAACGAAAGACAACTTCACGAAAAAGGGAGCAAAGCCGGCAATAACTCGCTTCGTGCCAGGAAGGGAAGGCAAAGGATGGACTGACCGCATCGACTCGGTGGTGACTTTCTTAAAGAAAGACGGCTACTGCATGCTCGACCAGCACTACGGACTGTGGTATGACCTGAGACGAATTGACCACGAGAGAGTGAAACGTGCCGATGGTGAAGTGAGTGCACCGTTCTATGAACAGGCTTTTGCACGCAGTGGCAAAGGAAAAGCCTGGGACGGACTGAGCCTCTATGACTTGACTCGCCCTAATGAATGGTACTGGCAGCGCGAGCGAGAATTTGCCACCGCCGGAGCAAAAGAGGGAATGTTGCTCTTCAACCAAAACTATTTCCAGCACAACATTATCGAGGCTGGCGCACACTGGGTGGATGCCCCGTGGCGACCGGTGAACAATATAAACCACACGAGCTTCCCGGAACCGGTACCGTTTGCCGGTGACAAACGCGTGTTCATGGCAGAACAGTTCTACAACGAGAACGACCCTGCCCTGCGACCACTCCACAAGGGATATATCCGCATGTGTCTCGACCAACTGAAAGACAACGACAACGTGGTGCAGCTAATCAGCGAGGAATACACCGGACCGCTTCACTTTACCCGCTTCTGGTTACAGACCATAGCCGAATGGGAACGCGAAACAGGCAAGCACCCAATGATTGCACTGAGCTGCACGAAAGATGCACAGGACTCTATTCTTGCCGACCCAGAGCTGTCGAAGCTCGTTGACATCATTGACATACGCTACTGGCACTACAATTCCACTGGAATTTGGGCTCCACCTGCCGGCAAGAACATGGCACCTCGACAGTTTATGCGCAAGATGAAAGTTGGCAAAACCGGCTACAAGGAGGCTTACAAGGCTGTGCGTGAATACAAAGATCTGTATCCTCAAAAGGCGGTAACCTTCTTCTCACAGCAATATCCACAGTATGGCTGGGCAATACTCATGGCTGGCGGTTCGCTGCCGAACATACCGGTAAAGGATGGGAAATTCCTAAAGAATGCCGCCAAGATGTATGTAATGGCAAACGACGGTGGCGATGACTCTTACGACTTGCTCGGTAATCCAAACGTAGGATATGTAATATACACTCACAACAGTCGTGAGCAATATATCGTGCCCGCTCCGGGAAAATATAATGTCTACATTATAAACAAAAACAACGGAAGCCTGAAAGTCATAAACAAGAATATAAGTATAAACAATAAATATACTCTTCCCGAAATAAAGAGCGAGCAAGTTTACTGGTTAGAAAAAATATAGTATATATTTCATAATAGACAAAAACTGTACTCATTGACAATAGAAATATTTCAATATTACAAGCTTTCTTGATATAAAGCAATAAACCTTGTTTTTTGATAGAGAAAACCACAATATTTGACAATAGGTGTCGCAAACAGTCTGCGATACCTGTTTTTTTTATATATAAATCAGATTTTACCATTATTTATTCCATTTTCGGTTGCTACAAGTGCCATAATTTTAATATCTTTGCAAGTGAAAAATCAAACATCAGTCATTGTCGTTTAAATGCGACAATAGTTTCTTAGCAAAGCAGTATTATCAAACATCTATGATTAACTTTAACCAACTTTACGACAAACACATCGACAATCTATTTATCTTCGCAACAAGATTCACTTCAGACCGCGAACTAATAAAAGATTGTATACAAGATGTTTTTGTAAAACTCTACAACAAGCGTGACGAACTGAAAAACGTCAGCAATATAGAGTCATATCTATATGTATCATTGCGCAACCGAATAAACGACGAATTCCGTCGTCAAACCCACATGTGCGATGATGAAATAAACGACCAAAATATGAAGCCATTGTGTGACAATGGCGAAGAGTATGATTTAGAACGCTATGAAGAAGAAAGAAACCGCAACATTGCAATGTCGCAATATATAAGTCATCTTTCTCCACGTCAGCGCCAAATTATACAATTATATTATATAGAGCAGCGCAAATATGATGAAATTTGCATTATAATGGGCATAAACTATCAATCCGTGCGTAATCTAATGCACAGAAGTATGAGTCGCTTGCGCCAAATGGCTACAAAATAAAACAAAATAAATATACATTGAGTACATAGCAATTATAATAGCGTCAATTATATGAAAGAAAAATACTACGGCTTCATACAAAAGACTCTATTAATATGACTGACAAATACACTGATTACTCAAGGTCACATACAGCAATGACAGACAACATATATTGCGTAAAGCCACTTTCAACAAAAGAAAAAGAAGAGTTAAAGCTGCGCATATCCATTGCTATAGGTGAAGGAATATCAAAAGCTTAGGCATAGCATAACAAAGAAAAAAAAAGAGATGCATGCCGTATGCATATACTAAAAGAAGATTAATTCTTATAAGTATGCTATCTATTATAATGCAATTAATATAAAATTGAACGATACAGATAATATTAAAATATCTGTATCGTTCTTTTTTTTAAAATAAAAAAAGTAACTTTGACCACAAATTTGTCAGGCTATACAAATGGTCAAAGGCAGTTATTATAACAGACATTACACCATCCTTTAGGTATATATACATTATGAAGCAATTATTATATACACTGTTATTATGTATTGTCATGCCACTTACCTGCAAGGCACAACAAAACATAATCATTTCAAGATATACTACAGAAAACGGATTACCGTCAAATACAATAAATTGCATTACAAATGACCATGACGGGCTC
The DNA here is from genome assembly GCA_934217675.1 of uncultured Prevotella sp. Taxonomy (GTDB): domain Bacteria; phylum Bacteroidota; class Bacteroidia; order Bacteroidales; family Bacteroidaceae; genus Prevotella. The sequence goes on from CAKQCV010000046.1 coordinate 10,125, forward strand.
ATTTGGCTTGGTACATTATATGGACTTTCATCATTTGATGGAACAAAGTTCACTCCATACGTAAAACACAACTCTTATTCAGAAATTCCACCAAGAAAGATTCTAAATATCACAGAAGACAACAAAAACAATCTATGGATTAGAACCTCAGACAACCGTTTCTATCGTTTTAACAAAACCACAGAAACATTCCACGATATGTATGGCGACCTAAAAAAGGTGTCGCCTAACCTTAGAGTTATAAAGTTAGTACATATAGACAACGGAAATACACTTATATATACAAGAAATAAAAATATATATGAAGTGTACGTTGATAAAAATGATATGGCACACATACAAATCATATATAATTCATGCCATGCAATTGACAAAAATACGCTGAAACTGCGCTTTAACGTATTGGGAGAGACAGAAAAATATATTTTTTGGCTTGGACCTAACTTCGACGTAAAAATAGTATCGAAGAAACACACTCTACAAAAAAAGCATATACTTCGCACAATTCCACGCGGCTATAAAGCTACATGTTTCAACACTTTAGGAAGAAACATATATATAGGAACATCAAGAGGTGATGTGTTTGTAATAAATGTTAATAACGGTAAGACTAAGAGAATATCAACAGGAACCAAAGAAGATATAACAACAGTTACACCAGTAAAAGACAAATTATTCATAACTACCAGACATGGAATTTACTCAACAAGCTCTATACTTGCAAAGGTAAATACAGAAGCTGAGACATCATTCGCAGACAAATACGGAATACTATGGCTATACAGCAAAAATAATGGAATAACAATGTTCAACCCGCAGAATAAACTATGCAAGAATTTTCCGATTCGGGCAAACGATTCCTTATTAGACGCTGTAAAATTTTGTGATGCAGAAAAAAACGGATTGTTTATCTTACTACGCAATGGCAAAATCATGAGATTTGATCGCGTCAACTCAACAATGCAAGAATTTACTCCTGTTGACATACAAAACAACAAATTACTTGCCATGCCTGCTCATGCTTTTATGCAAATTAACACTAAACAAAATGTGTTCTACGACATGTCGATAGACAATAATGGGATATTATGGTTATCGTCAACAACAGACGGACTCCTTAAAGTTAGGTTTCCAAGCAATCAGTTCTCATTCCTTTACTCTAATATACTTGCCAACGACATACAACCAGCAAACAACAACTATGGAATTCGCTCTTTGTTTCAAGCCAAAAATGGAGATTTATGGATTGGAACAAGACAAAAAACTTTATACCGCATTGACGGAAAGACAGGAAAGCTAAAAAACAAATATACTGGTATAACAGAAAACATATATAACATATCTGAAGACAGTAAAGGAAATATCTGGCTATCGTCAAAAGGCAACGGACTTACAAAAATGGTTCCAGATGAGAAAGCACCTCAAGGGGTGCATTTTGAAACCTACAAACACAACAACTCCGACAAATTCTCTATCAGCGACAACAAGGTATACTATACTTTTGAGGACAGTAAAGGAAGAATATGGGTTTGCACCTATGGTGGAGGACTTAATCTAATTTCAACCTACAAGGGAAAAACTGTATTTATAAACAAGAACAACCTTCTAAAGAATTATCCACAAAACGATCTATATATGAGCACGAGAGAAATTGTTGAAGACAACAACAATACTCTCTGGATTGCAACTACAGATGGATTATTGTCATTTAATGGAAATTTCAAGAATCCAAGAAATATAAAATTCAACAGTTTCCGCAACGGCAACAATCCGCTTGTTGTAGATAATGATATTTTCTCTCTTCTAAAAGATTGCAAGGGAAATATATGGCTAAGTGTGTTCGGGTGCGGTCTTGCTAAAATAACAGGATATGACAGTAAATCAGGAAAACTCACTCTTGACACTTTTGTTGACAACGGACTGCAAGGGTATATGGTTTCAACACTTGTTGAAGACAATAGACACAATATATGGTTTACCACTGAAAATGGTTTGACAAGCATCTCTGAAAAAGACAATAAGCTGCATTCATATGGATACCTTGACGGCTTTCTAAGAAGTAAAATCGAGGACAATACCGCAATATGCCTAAAAAGCGGTAAAATCCTTATCGGATGCAGAGAAGGAATTGTGGCTTACTCGCCTGATAAGATAGAAAAAGAGTCACACCATAGCTACAGGACTTTTATTGTAGACTTCAAAGTGCAGAACAAGAGTTTGAACAGTTTTAATCCACCAATAATCAAGATCTGTCCAAAGTATGCCAAAGAAATTGAATTAAAACATAATCAAAATATGTTTTCAATTGAGTTTTCTTCAGTGAATTATACAAGCAGCAGTAACACTGCTTTCACTTATATACTTGATGGATATGAACGGCAATGGCATGCCAACGACAACAGTCGTGTGGCATCATATGCCAATGTTCCACCAGGGGAATACACATTCAGAGTGAAAACTCTTGATGAAAATTCACCTGAATGTTCAGTAAGGATTATCATTTTACCACCATGGTGGCTTACGTGGTGGGCATACCTTATATATGCCATCATCATTGCAGCTGCCGTTTATGGCGGAATACGTATCACACTGACAATGATAAAGATGCGCAATGATATATATATCAACAACAGACTGGCAGAAATGAAAATACGCTTTTTTACAAATATCAGTCATGAACTGCGCACCCCTCTGACATTGATAAAGAATCCGATAGACGGATTGAGAAGACATGAAAAGCTTTCTGATGAAGGAAAAAAATACCTGAATCTTATTGACCGCAATGCAACAAAAATGCTGCATCTCGTCAATCAAATACTTGATTTCAGAAAAGTACAAAACGGCAAAATGCCGATACACCTGTCGCATGCTTGCATCAACGATATTGTAGATATATTCTACGAAGAATACAAATTAGCAGCAAAGGAAAGAAATATAGAATTAAAGATTATCAAGCCCGAAGAAAATATCATGGCATGGTGTGATGCTGAAAAAATAGGAGTTATAATCAACAATTTGATAAACAATGCATTCAAATACACATCATCAGGTGGCAATATTACAGTAACAATAAATAGTGAAAACAGTAAATGCAGAATAACGGTTGCCGACAATGGAGCAAGTATACCAGAACAGCAGCTCGACACTATATTCGAAAGATTCTCCATGGCTGATAATGTCATGTCGGCAGACTCACAGCAAAATGGCACAGGTATAGGACTTAGTCTTGCACGGGAATTTGCAACGATGCATCATGGGCGAATTTGGGCTGAAAATATAGAAAACAATGGAGGTGTTGTATTCATTCTTGAAATTCCAACAGAAAAAGAAGTATATAATAAAGACAATACCGAGATGCTGATTGATGACAATACGGTGTCTATAACTCCACAAGCAATAAATTCTCCAAACGACAACATAACAAAAGAATCACAGGAACAGCCATATAACACAGATCGTCCGACACTCGTTTTGGTTGAGGACAATGCAGATTTGCGAAGCATGTTAAGCATGCAGCTACAACATACATACAACGTTGTAACTGCCATTGACGGCATTGACGGTATTGAAAAAATTAAAGAAACACATCCTGACTTGATTATCACAGATTTAATGATGCCAAAAATGGATGGTGCTGAATTACTGAATCGTGTAAGAAAAGATTTCACAATAAGTCACGTTCCTATAATTGTGCTTACAGCAAAGAACAATGACGACGAGATTGCTAAAATTATAGAAAACGGCGCAAATGCCTTTATAACCAAACCATTCAGTAGCAACATGCTTATGGCACGCATAAGGCAACTGTTAAAAGAGCAATGTGTTTTTCAGCGCAAAATACTTTTGCAAGGTAAAAAAACAGAAAATGATACTTCAAACAATATTGATGAATATGAGAAGCATCTGGCAAAGAAAGATATGGAATTCATAAACAAGATATACTCTATAATAGAAGAGAACATGCAAAATGACAACTTCAATATCGACACAATTGCCGAGAGTGTTGGACTGAGCCGTTCTGCTTTCTTTAAAAAATTGAAAACACTGACAGGCTATGCTCCTGTGGATCTCGTAAGAGTGATTCGACTAAACAAAGCGGAGAAGTTAATACTTACGACAAACGACAGTGTGGCAGAAGTTGCCTATGCTACAGGGTTCAATGATTCAAGCTATTTCGGAAAGTGTTTCAAAAAGAAATTCGGTATGTCACCACTTGAATACCGAAACAAGAATCTGAATAAAACAGAATAACAAGCAAACACTAACATCTGCAACTAACAAAAAAGCCAGAGATTGATATACAACACAATCTCTGACTTTCGACTATAATAATTGAATTACTTTTTTATCAACTTAATTGTAGGAACATTTTTATAGATGTTTACAGCTCCAACAGGTCTGAGTTTCATTACTCCATCTCTCTTTGCAGACACTGCATACGACGAACTTTGCGTCATATCTGCAATTCCACTTGCCGGAGCGGTATAATTAATCTTCACATGCTTTTGGCTTTCTGTAACCAAATCACAATCAAAAGTTACATTATTGCCGTCTGTTGAAACTTTCACGCTGCCACCCGTTGCAAAAGCATACATATTGGTTGAACTTCCATCTTCACCATATTTTGTATAATATGTTCCCATAGGAATATACATAGAATAATATTCATACAATGTTCCTGAAAGGAATGATCCTGGATTATAAGGACCATCAAGAACAGAGGCAACAGTGTATTCGCCAGCAATATCATTAATATTCATATTTGCAGAAGGATTCGTCAATATTTCAAAATTTGCCAACTCACCTGCACCAATAATATAACCTTCATCATCAAGCGGACAATTGAGAAGAGCAACTGAATAATTTCCATAAGTATCTGAAACTGTATATCTTCCAGAAAGCATAGTTGGAACCATTGTTACATCCTCTGCCAACATATCATAAGCTGTAGGATCTTGGTTCTCAAACTTCATTTCTCCATTGAATTCTGCACGCAATGTTTGGAAATCAATCTCTTCATATTTTTCACCAGTATCACCGGTAAATTCAATATTGTAACCAGAACCATTATGCTTAACTGTGACCTTTGCCGATGAGAAAGGTACAGAATACCCATTAGGACCTTCACTTGTTATTTCTGTGCATATCATTGCACACAAGTAATCATCCGAAAGGTAAACAGTACCCTTTTCATACGAATCACTCGCTGTATATGTTCCTTCAGGGAGCACGGCATTTCTCGGATCTGCATCTTTTTCAGCAAATGCATAAAAACGAATTACAATCTGTCCCTTCTGTGTCGGTAATCCGTCAGAACTTATAGGAGCATCGCTAAGACTAACCAAATACTGTCCACCACCATAGTATACAGATCTTGTATACTCCGCTTTAATATCCTTGTCATAAGTAATATGATTGCCAAACGTTATACTGTCTATATCAGCACAAGGTATTTCCTGCACTGCCCCACTCTTCAAGTGTATAAACGCTGATTTACTCGTCTGTGCTGTAGCAAAGGTTGCCATTGCCATTAATGCTGCTGAAAGTATATATTTTTTCATAATCATCTTTTTTTTAATTATCATTATAATCATTTCTTGAATTTTACTGCCTCATTGCCCACTTTCAATATATATATGCCATGTGGCAAAGATGAAACATCAATTTTAGTACCATTCCATTCACCAATATTGACTTCTTTTCCACCACTCATACTATAAACAACAAGCCGTGCCGAACCTCTATTACCCCAACCATTAACGAAAACACTCTGCCCCGCATTATCTACAGTAAGAGAGAGTTTTGATTTCTGAACTGCTGTCATAGGTTCTATTCCCGCTGAAGTGCTTGAAAAAACGATTTTCTTTATTTCATCAAATGCATAAGTAACTCCTGCTTCACCTTTTGAAACAACTGTTAGCCCGGCATCTGAAAAATCAATTTTGGAAATACTCTCCATTTCATACAGAGTCTCTCCTGAAACAGTAACGACCGTAACTTTATCGTCAGCATTTACAGACAATGCTGATAAAAAGGACAACGTCGCAATAGTAACTTTTCTTTTCACCATAACTACATTTCTGTTAATAAAAAAACTCAATAAAACTACTTTTGTTATTACACTTTGCAAATATATAACATTTTGACATCCCCACAAAAGAATTATTATTTTTTTTCACTTTAAAACTTTTTCTTTAAACAACAGCCACTTTATTTGAATAGATTGTTGTTTCATACATAATATAATAATAACTGAACTTTCTGATTTATAATCATAATAATACGTTAAGACAGGAATACAAAATTACACAGACGGTTAATTTTTCTAAATAAAAGAATGTTACTATTTGTCATTTTAAATAAAGTATGTACCTTTGAAACGTAAATAATACAATCAAACAAAAAACGAACAATAAGAACTTAAACAAAACAATAATCTTTAAAAACTAACGTAACATGAAGAAAATCTTTACTCTTGTATCAGTAGCGCTATGCGCAATGAGTATGAATGCTCAAGAAGTGTGGACCGTTAACGATGGTGAAGCTTTAAAAGCTGATTATGTAGCAAACACAGATCCTAATGCAATGTCGGTAGTTTCATTCTCTACAGAAAACGTTATCGGCACACATACATCTGGACCTATTGCCGGATATCAGGACGGTGAACTTGTTAACGGAAAACTTGATGCTAAAGTTGACAATTCATGGGGAAATCTTAACACCAAAGCCCTGAGTTCAGACGGTTCTGTTGCTCCTTTCTATTATGTACAAGGAAAGGGAAATCCTGTAAACATTGATAAAGTAGAATTCGAAGAAATTATAACTGACGATACCCCAACAGGCAATTATCGTGCAAAATGGGACAACTCATATTATGCACCAGATGGTTCTGCAGGACTACCAAAGAATGGTACATACGTAACTTTGACTCCAAAAGTAGACGGAACACTGAAGGTTTCAGTATGGATTAACAAAGGAAGCCGTGATGTATATGTAGCAAAGGCAAGCGATGCAAAGGCTTTGGCTTTTGGAACTGACGTTATAGCATCTGGATATATTAACGGACAGAACTGGGATGTTGCTGATGACAGTCCTTTGAAAGGTTATCCTATGCTTCAAGAGAATATTGCAACAAAGGGAACAGAAGGAAATGACGCATACATTCTTGGTGCAGGAAATCAAGCAGGTTGGTTCTATCTAACATTTAAAGCTGCCGCAAACGAAACTTACTATGTTTTCAACAAGAACACTCAAATTGGTTTTGGCGGTTTTGAGTTTACAACAGGTCAGAGTGGTATCAACGAGATTACTACAGACAAGGTAAACGCTAACGCTCCAATATTCAATCTTGCAGGTCAGCGCGTAAGCAAGAATGCCAAAGGCATCCTTATCCAAAATGGCAAGAAATTTATCCGCTAAAAACATATTAGCATATTAAAATATAATCCCTCTCATACATAAAAAATTTATGGGAGGGATTTTTATGATTACAAAGTGAAGACGCTTACGTCATTATATAAAGATTTAAAAGGATAATAAAATAACTCAACTATAAAATCATGAACAGTAAAAAATTATTGTTGGCTGCACTGACTTTTACGGTCGGTTCACAGGCGGTACATGCACAGTACCCAGTAATTACAAAAGAGGCAAAAGAAAAAATTGACTCTCTCGAGGCTGTTTGGACAGCCCATTCTGATTCAGCATGGACTGTGGCATGGCCTATCGTTAAAGCTGAGGCAATGAAAGGTCGTCCTTATGTGCCATGGGCTTCACGTCCTTACGACCTCCGCCAGGCTAAGATTCCAGCATTCCCAGGAGCAGAAGGTGGTGGTATGTACACATTCGGTGGTCGTGGAGGAAAAGTTTTGACCGTTACAAACCTCAACGATTCAGGTCCAGGTTCTTTCCGTTGGGCTTGCGAGCAAGGTGGTGCCCGTATTATCGTGTTCAACGTTTCAGGAAATATCGTACTAAAGACTCCTATCATCGTTCGTGCTCCGTATATCACAATCGCCGGACAAACAGCTCCAGGCGAGGGCGTGCAGATTTCTGGCGAGTCTTTCCAAGTTGACACACACGACGTTATCGTACGCCACATGCGTTTCCGCCGCGGAAACACTCATGTATGGTATCGCGAAGATTCATTCGGTGGTAACCCTGTGGGCAACATCATGATTGACCACTGCTCTTGCGAGTGGGGTCTCGACGAGAACATATCGTTCTACCGCCACATGTTTGACTTGCACGACGGCAAGGCTAAGCGCAAGGTGCCTACAGTTAACGTTACTATCCAGAATACAATATCAGCCAAGGCTCTCGACACATGGAACCACGCTTTCGGTTCTACCATTGGTGGTGAGAATTCTTCATTCATGCGCAACCTGTGGGCTGACAATACAGGTCGCAATCCTTCTATCGGTTGGGGCGGTGTATTCAACTTCGTGAACAATATCATCTACAACTGGGTTCACCGTACAGCAGATGGTGGTGAATACTCTACAATGAGTAACTTCATCAACAATTACTACAAGCCAGGACCTCTCACTCCTAAAGACACTCCTATCGGCTACCGAATCGTGAAGAGCGAAAGCCGAAGCAACAAGCTCTTCGACTATCCACAGTATGGCAGAATATATGCCACTGGAAATATCGTGGAGGGCAACGAACGCGTGACGAAGAACAACTGGGACGGCGGTATTCAAATTGCCGACAAAGATTTACCTAATGGTATTCCAGACGACGTGAAGCAGCTTATGCACTCTGACGAACCATTCGCCATGCCTTACATGACAATCATCCCTTCAGACCAGACATTCGACAAAGTATTGGAGAATGTTGGTGCCACATTCCCTTGCCGCGACATCGTAGACCAGAGAATCGTTGAAGAGGTGCGCACCGGTCAGGCTTACTATGTGAAGAAACTGCCTAAGAAGAACCCTTATGGTGACATGTGGGGACTCTCTGACAAGTCGAAGAACGAGGAAGGATTCTTCAGATATCGTCGTCTTGACAAGGACTCTTACAAGCATGGTATCATCACCGACATCGAGCAGATGGGCGGATTCCCTAAATACAAGAAGTATAAAACTTGGAAGGACAGCGACGGTGACGGTATGCCAGACGAATGGGAGATTGCAAATGGTTTGAACCCTAACGATCCTTCGGATGCAAACCTCGACTGCAACGGTGACGGATATACTAACATCGAGAAGTATATCAACGGTATCGACACTAAGAAAAAAGTTGACTGGACTGACCTCAAGAACAACCACGACACTCTTGACGGTAAGACAAGTTTGATGTAATATTTTTTATAATCACATATAAATGCGTGTAGGCATAAGGCATTAAGCCAAGCTTACACGCATTTATTTTATATGAGATGTTAAAAACTTTGCCAATATAAAAAATATTAGTATCTTCGCTATAGAAAATCATCTTAAATTTTATTCGCTATGCAGAAATACGCTGACTATATTAAACAAATTGAGATAGATTCCCTTTGGAGTGGTAGAAAACATGTACTATGGAATCTCAACCGCAGAGTGAATATTCTAAGCGGAGTGAATGGTGTTGGAAAAAGTACCATAATCAACAAAGTTGTAAAAGGACTTGCTGCTGGAGGGGAATTCCCCAGCCACTTGCTTAAAGGTGTACGGTTGAGCGTTGTTCCCGAAGATGCCAAATGGATTAGGTTTGACATAATACGCTCGTTTGATAATCCTGTTATCAATCAAGAGTTACTAAACAAAGTTGGGGTAAGTCTTGTAACAGAACTCGATTGGCAGTTGTACACTTTACAGCGCAAATATCTTGACTATCAAGTAAATATTGGCAACCGCATAATAGCTGAACTACAGAGTGGCAGAGCTGACGCAGCAGAAAAGGCACAAGCTTTATCAGCTCCTAAAAAGAAATTCCAGGATATAGTAGATGAGCTGTTTGCTGATACAGGAAAGAAGATTATAAGAACGGCAAACGAAATACAACTTCTGCAAATGGGTGAAACGCTTATGCCATACCAACTATCAAGTGGCGAGAAACAGATGCTTGTCATCTTACTCACAGTTCTCGTGGAAGACCAAAAACCATACGTATTGTTTATGGATGAGCCAGAAGTGAGTTTACATGTAGACTGGCAACAAAAGCTTATCGACCTTATTCTTGAGCTAAATCCAAACGTGCAGATTATCCTATCCACACATGCTCCCGCTGTTATAATGAATGGTTGGATGGACAATGTATCGGAGGTGAGCGACATTACCATGAACTAACTTTTATTTCTGGAGGATGATACTATGAACAAGCGATTGACCGAAAATCTAAGTTCTGCCTATTTCGAGGCTATGAACCGACTTAACTCGAAAAAAGCGAGACGACGCATCGTGGCATACGTGGAGAGCTACGATGATGTGTTCTTTTGGCGCACCGTGCTCAGCCGCTTTGAAGATGACACGCGGTATTTCGAGGTTATGCTTCCTTCTCACAAAACTCTTGAAAGGGGCAAGAAATCGGTGTTGATGAACCTGCTCGCAGGCAGTGTGGGTGGCAGTATGATAGCTTGCGTGGATGCCGACTACGACTATCTCATCAACGGCGCCACGCCGACATCGCGCACCATAATATCCAACCCTTACGTGCTCCACACCTATGCCTATGCCATAGAGAATCTGCAGTGTTATGCTCCCTCGCTGCACAACGTATGCGTGATGGTAACGCTCAACGACCACAATATCTTTGATTTCCAAAATTTCCTCCAGGAATTCAGTCAGGCGATATTTCCCCTCTTCGTATGGTCTATATGGCACTATCGCCGCAGCATCTACGGGGAGTTCACGATAACCGACTTCAACCGTATTGCCGAGATTGGAGGTTTTTCGATATATAATCCACAATCTGCAATCGAGAATCTTCACCGCAAGGTGCGTAACAAGGTTAACTATCTTCAGCATCGCCACCCAGACGCCAAACAGTCGTGGCTCAAACTGAAAAATGAATTGATTGAGATGGGGGTCACTCCAGACACCACATATTTATATATACAGGGTCATCATTTATTTAATAAGGTAGTGACTCCAATAATAAACAAGGTGTGCAGCCGTCTTGTACAGGAACGTGAAGACGAGATACGCCGACAGGCGGTGCATGACACGCAGCGCCGAAATGAACTATCATGCTACACAAACAGTATTCAGGACATCTCACAGATGCTGAAAAAGAATATGGGATATATGGAATCGGAACCATTCAGAAGAATACAAAGAGATGTAGAAAAAATGCTAAAGCCACAACCACTACAGCCCCACCCCACCACAGCTCTTTGAGCAGCTTCGTTTCTATTACTTTGATTCATCAACTCCTATTGGTCCCCATTAGTTCCATCTTTCCTATTGGTCTTATTACTCCTCTTTTTCTTGCACACTCTCCAAAGTTTGTGCAAGAAAAACATTAATAACACCTCAAAAGAACTGTTTTTTGCACAGAAATGTTTGTAAATGTGCAAAAAGTTATACCTTTGCACCGTTTTTGAAACAAGATTGTAACGGGACTACAATATTTCTACCAGAGAATAATCTGAATTATAACTCATGGAGAAATCCGTGAGATTCGTGAAATCCGTATGGGAAAATAATCCAATAACTCTTATTTACGGAATAATCCGTGTGAGCGGAATGCAAACTGAATAATAAATCAAAACATTATAACAACAGAAAAATTATGTCTTATAATTTATTGAAAGGAAAGCGCGGTATCATCTTCGGCGCATTGAATGACGCATCGATTGCGTGGAAAGTAGCAGAAC
>CAKQCV010000047.1 GCA_934217675.1 uncultured Prevotella sp.
GTATGGCATCTCCCAAATGCCCTGCCCCATATCGTTATCAAGGGCAAACGGAGTATTTTCGTAGTGGTCGCGCATACAAGCCTGAACATCCTGAACGCTGACTTTCTTATTAGGCTTGATCCACAGAGGCATTGGTTCTGCATTTTTCACCTTGCCTTCAGCATACGGAATATAACGACTCATATCTTGAAAATGGTTGAAGAAGCTCCATACACGAGCCTCACAGAAACGTCTTCCGCTAAAATCCGGATAAGCATAAGTTTCACAGAAGCTGAAGTCCTTGTCTTTCCCATTAAACCATCCTTTGCTGCGAGCATATTTAATACAGTCTTTCGAGAACATCACATTTTTCTTGTCCTTCTGATTAAAGGTACGTATGCGACTTTGGTTAGCATGAGCACAAATAGCATCATCTGGAATCCTGACAGCAACCCATACAACACCTTTGCTGCCAGGTCCCTTTCCCATCATTTCCATAATCCATGCTTCATTAGGGTCGCAGATGGTGAATGTTTCCCCCTCTGAATTGTAGCCATAAGTTTCAGCAAGCGTTGTCATTACGGATATTGCCTGACGTGCTGTTTTAGAGCGCTGCAAAGCCACATATATCAAAGAGCCATAATCAAGGATTCCGGTAGAGTCAACCATCTCTTCACGTCCGCCAAAAGTTGTCTCTCCAATCGTAACTTGATACTCATTGATATTTCCTATAACATTATATGTTTCTGGAGCTTCCGGAATCTGTCCATGATATTCGTTAGTGTCCCAATCATAGATTTGTCGCATCTCCCCTTTTGCATGTTTTGCGGCTGGGAAATGACACAAGTTAATAAACATGCCATAATCGTCGGCGTTGTAAGAGCAAATTACCGAACCATCGGCACTTGCTTTTTTTCCTACTATAAAATTTGTGCAAGCAAATGCCTGTAACACGCTTGCACAAAAAATCAAAGACATAAAAATTTTCTTCATCTACCTTAGATATAATAGAATAACATTTTATCTATCTCAACAAGCCTTAAAGCTCATGTCAAGTCCTTTAACCGAGTGTGTGAGAGCACCAACAGAAATGAAATCAACTCCACATTCTGCATAATCACGAATAGTATCGAAAGTTATTCCCCCACTCGATTCCGTTTCATATCGTCCGGCAATGATTTCCACTGCTTTCTTTGTATCCGCAACAGAAAAATTGTCAAGCATAATTCGGTCTACTCCTCCATGCTCCAGCACTTGTGCCAGTTCCTCAAAGTTTCTCACCTCTATCTCGATTTTCAGTTTCAATCCCTTCTCGTCGAGATATTTATGACAACGGTCGATAGCATTTGTTATGCCTCCGGCAAAGTCCACATGGTTGTCCTTGAGCAGAATCATATCGAACAGACCGATACGATGGTTCATTCCGCCACCAATCTTCACCGCCTGCTTTTCAAGCATACGCATTCCTGGAGTTGTTTTGCGCGTGTCAAGCACATGAGTCTTCGTACCTTCCAGTCTCTTCACATACTTGTTTGTCATAGTTGCGATACCACTCATTCTCTGCATGATATTGAGCATCAAGCGCTCTGTCTGCAACAGAGAGCGCACTTTGCCCTTCACAATCATAGCGATGTCGCCCTTCTTCACAGGAGTACCGTCTTCAATCAATACTTCAACTTTCATTGTGTCATCAAAACGTGAGAACACTTTCTTAGCAACTTCAACACCTGCAAGAATTCCATCTTCTTTAATAAGCAAATGAGATTGTCCCATTGCATCTTCAGGGATACAACAAAGAGTGGTGTGGTCACCATCACCGATATCCTCTGCAAAAGCGAGATCTATCAGTTTGTCTTCTAATTCGTCTACTGTATACATTTTATTCTTATTGTTTATAATGTTCTTTCTCACTTGTTCACTCTACAAATATACTCCAAGTCCTATACGCAGTCCAACCTTGGAATAGTCAGAGTGGCTTTTCAACGACTGATCATAATACACGGAAGGTTCTATGGTTACACTTCTGCCAAGAAAGAAGGCGTATCCAAGTTCTATCCCTGGCATAATGTCATTGTATCCATTTGACAGCATTACCTTTGTATTAACGCCCATAAACAATCCGTTTTCTATTATATAGTAGCGTGCACCTACTCCTGCCGAGAAGCAATCACAAGAATCTTCATGTTTATAACCAGCATTTACAAGTCCCATCCAATTATCGGCAAACAGATATCCGCCTTTAGCCTCAACACCGAATGTAGTTTTCTCTGCACCGCTATAACTAAGGTTAAGACCAGATAAGGATGCGCCACAATAATACTTTCCTTGCTCAAACTGAGCATTCGCTGCCATTGTCATCATCAGACAAACGACAAACAAAAACAGTTTCTTCATAATCTATTTTACAATTTGTTAATCACAACTTACTTGTATTTTTCATGTTTTCATGAAAATCACCAATGCAAAAATACACATTTATTCAGAAATACAAGAAAAAAGACAGCAACTTTGCTGACATTTCATACTATATGCAGCACAATCAAGAGTTTTTTACCATTAACTATTATGTTAAAAATAAAGTTTTCTTGCACAGACGTGTTACAATCACAACAAAAAAGAGTCTATATTATAATAACACTCTACTTTGGAATATTAACAAACTAATAACATAAATAAAAATGAAAATCAACGAAAAATACCATGGCGTAGTAGTGCCTATGGTCACTCCTGTTACCAAAGAAGGAAACATTGACACTAAAGCAGTAGAAAGAATCATCGAGAATTTTGCACAGAATAACGTGTCGGCACTTATAATGGGAACGACAGGCGAAGGAAATTCAGTATCAATCAAACAGGGCGAAGAAATGATAAAGGCTGCAGCCAAAGCTGCCGCCGGCAGAATAGTTATCTATGCAGGGCTCTGCGGAACTTGCGTCAGCGACCAAATGGAAGCGGCAAAAGCTTTTATCGGAGCTGGAGCCGATGTTATAGCGGCAACATTGCCAAGCTATTATGCCTTGACGCCAGAACAGATGTTCACCTACTATAAAAACCTTGCCGACAATATCAGTGTGCCACTTATGCTGTATAACATTACGATAACAACCCACATGAGCATACCTCTGGATGTTATTGAAAAATTGAGCCACCACCCAAATATTGTTGGATTGAAAGATTCTGAAAACAATATAGAGAGAATGGAAGATGCACTGAAACTCTTTGCCAACAGAGATGATTTTGCATATTTTTGTGGATGTGCAGCAAATTCAGCACATGCTCTGAAGCTTGGTGCCGACGGTATAGTACCAAGTGTTGGAAACTTCATGCCAAAGGCATATAACGACTTGTTTGAAGCCGCCATCAATGGAGATGAAGCTACGGCTGAAAGGCTACAACAAGAGACTATCGAGATTGGAAAAATCAACACTACCAATCTCACTCTCGGACAATCATTAGCTGGTCTCAAAGTAATAATGAAAGAATATGGCTTATGCGAAACATATATGCTCCCACCACTGACTGAACTTGACGATGATATAACAGAGAGAATAAAGAAAGAGATAAAAGCATATATACAATAAAGAAACGAACAACAAATCTTTACCTACATAAAAGAACTACTAATACCTATTAATATATTATATGGAAACATCATCTCTACATTGGATTGACATTGCCATAATAATAGCATCTGTAATTTTGGCTTTGTGTGTCGGATTCTATTTCTCACGGAATCAGAAAACGACAGATACATATTTTGCTGCAAACGGCAACATCCCGTCATGGGCTGTCGGGATGTCAATGTTTGCAACAATTATCAGTAGCGTTACTTTCCTTGCCTATCCGGGAAATGCATACGCCGGAAACTGGATTCTACTTGTGCAGGGACTCATGGTACCTATTGTTCTGGTATGCCTCATCGGATTTATTGTACCTCTATACAGAAAGGTCATCCGACTAAGCACATACGAATACTTTGAGCGGAGGTTCGGTCCTTTTGCACGCATATACAGTTCATTGGCTTTTGTGCTTGAACACTTCTCAAAGATGGGCACAATTCTCTATCTTTTGGCACTCGCAATGGCTATGTTTGTGGGCGGAATGGATATCAGATGGGTAATTGTAATCATTGGCATCGTTGTTATCGTTATGACATTCTTCGGTGGAATGGAGGCAATCATCTGGATGGACGTAATACAGGGATTCTTGCTAATCATCGGCGGTTTACTTGCCGTGGGCATTCTTTTCTATCTTACCGACGGTGGTCCTGCTGAGATTTTCCGCATTGCTGGAGAATACAAGAAGATTGATTTTGGTCCGTACGACATGGATTTAACGCATCTTACGTTCCTCGTAATGGTACTTAACGGTATCTTTTATGCTCTGCAGAAATACGGCACAGACCAAAGTATCGTGCAACGTTACCTTACGGCGCGGGACGACCGCAGTGCAAAGCGTGCTTCTTATTTAGGTATATTCCTCAGCGTGCCAACATGGGCACTGTTCATGTTTGTCGGCACATGTCTGTTTGCCTATTATCACATCAACAGCGCAGCTCTTCCAGAAGGAATAAAGAGCGACGAGGTATTTCCTTATTTCATTTCTACAGAAATGCCGGTGGGTATTACCGGACTGATTTTGGCGGCACTCATTGCCGGTGCTATATCAAGCATTGATGCCGACATCAACTGTATTTCGGCAATCGTTGTTGAGGACTATTACGGCAGATTCAAAAAGAACGTGAGCGACAAGCAAAAAATGCGTGTCGGCAGATGGTCTGTAATCATTACAGGACTTGGTGCCATCTTTTGTGCTTTGCTGTATGTGGCGTGGGGTGGCGAAGGCGTCCTTGGAACATTATTCGGACTGTATGCCATTCTGTCTGCCGGCATCGTTGGAATATTCCTACTGGGGCTCTTCAGCCGTCGTGCCAACTGGCAAGGTCTGTACATCGGAATTGCAGCTGCCATTCTGTTCACAGCGTATGCCGTACTGACCTCAACAAAATATGGTGACGGAATGTTGATCGACATGGGAGACTGGAACTTCACACACCATAAGTATATGCTTGGTGTGTACAGTCATATAATTGTGTTAGTCGTAGGCTATGTGGCAAGTCTTTTCTTCAACACGCCACTTGCAGACAAAGAGCTTACGATATATGGATATCTTGAAGAAAAGAAAACTAACAATTCTAAATAACAATATAATATGGAACCAATAACACTCTTGCAACCACAGAAAATTGTTTTCGGCACAGGCTGCATTGAAAAGTTTAAGGAAGATTACCTTGGCATGGGGTTCAAACGACTGTTCATTGTCACTTTGCCTTTCATGCTTCCTGCCATAAAAAAAACGACAGACGCTCTTGAGGCTTCGGGAGTTTCGATCAACTATTATACAGAGATTAGTGCAGAACCGTCAATATCCGACTTTAAAAAAGTATTGGCACAGGCAAAGGACTTTGCTGCCGACAGCTTTATCGGTATTGGTGGAGGAAGTGTGCTTGATGTTACAAAGCTTGTTGCCACCTTGCTTGAAAGCACTCAAAAAATAGAAGATTTGTTTGGCATAGGTTTCATCAAAAGCAAAGGAAAATGGTTTGCCTGCATGCCGACAACATCAGGAACGGGCAGCGAAGTATCGCCAAACGCTATTCTGCTTGACGAAAGCGACTCACTGAAAAAAGGCGTTGTAAGTCCATACTTGATGGCTGATGTTGCTTATATTGACCCTAAGTTGACATGGAGTGTACCCGCCAAAGTTACAGCAGAAACAGGAATGGATGCTTTAACCCACTGCATTGAGGCTTATACAAACAAGTTTGCACATCCAATGGTTGACATGTATGCGCTAATGGGAATAAAACTTATCGCAGCAAATTTGGAAAGAGCCGTTAAAGACGGTAAAGACAAAGAAGCACGCGAAGCCATGTCGCTCGGAAGCATGTATGGCGGATTATGTCTTGGACCTGTAAACACAGCTGCCGTTCATGCCCTGTCATACCCTCTTGGCGGAGAATTCCATATATCACACGGATTGTCGAACGCTATCCTTCTGCCATCTGTAATGAAATTCAACTATAGTGCAAATCCTGCAAGATATGCAGATGTTGCCATTGCATGCGGTGTGGAACCTCAGACCGACATAGAGAAAACAGCAATGCGAGGAGTGGAATTCATTACAGAGCTGTCAAAGAAATGCGGTATTCCTACTACTCTTACTGAGCTGAACATTCCAGAGGAAGCTGTAGGAAGAATGGCAAAAGCAGCAATGAACGTACAGAGACTGCTGAAGAACAATCCACGCACCGTAACCGAGGCTGATGCAAGAGCTATCTACGAAAGTCTTTATTAATTATAAACTGAACAGTATAAATATATGAAAGACAATAAACCAATATTGGCAATAACAATGGGCGACCCTGCTGGTATAGGTCCAGAAATTATACTCCAGTCTTTGGCATTGGAAGAAACATACGGCAAATGTAATCCTATTGTGACCGGCGATGCTGGAGTTATGGAATATGTAGCAAGGCAACAAGGCTCAAAGTTGAACATACATGCCATTAAAAGCGTTGACGAGGCTCTTTTTGAACTTGGCACAGTAGATGTGCTTGACCTCAAACTCATCGACATGAATACGTTTGAGCAAGGCAAAGTGGCTGTGCAATGCGGAAATGCAGCGTTCCAGTCTGTAATAAAAGCCATAGAACTTGCAATGAGCGGAGAGGTGGACGGAACCGTAACAGCTCCTCTCAACAAAGAAGCACTGAATCTTGCAGGGCATCATTTTGACGGGCACACAGAGATTTATGCCACATATACGCACACAAAAAAGTATGCTATGCTGTTGGCTGACGAATTCCTGCGCGTTATTCATGTTTCCACACATGTTCCACTGCGAAAGGCATGCGACCTCGTGAAGAAAGACCGCATAATAGATGTTACCGAACTTATAACCGATGCCTGCAAGCAGTTTGGAATACATAACCCTAAAATCGGCATTGCCGGACTTAATCCTCACGCAAGCGATGGAGGATTGTTTGGCGATGAAGAGCAATTGGAAATTGAACCTGCAGTGAAGGAGCTACAAGAAAGAGGCTTCAATGTTGAAGGACCTGTACCGCCAGACACTTTGTTTGCCAAAGCGAAATGCGGAAAATTCGACGGATGTGTAGCCATGTATCACGACCAGGGGCATATACCATTCAAAGTTGTAGGTTTTAATTGGGACAAGGAAACAGGAAAGATGTCTACGGCAAAGGGTGTCAACATAACTCTTGGACTGCCTATAATACGTGTTTCCGTTGACCATGGCACTGCTTTTGACGTAGCAGGAAAAGGTGTGGCAAGTCCTGATGCCATGCTGCTTTCTATCGACTATGCAGCAAAGATGGCTATATCAAAGACAAAGAATAAATAAAAAGACAAAAACTATCAGCTGGAACAGACACGCATATATGCGAAAAACTGTTCCAGCTTTTACATAAAGCAGTACATACATGACTATTGTTTTGGCAGACGACATAACAGGGGCTGCAGAAATCGCTGGAATTTCTATGCGCTACGGACTAAAGACATTGATTATAACAAATATAACACCATCTGCTCATTATGATGCCGACACCGTTGTGATTGCAACCAACATACGTTCAATGACAAAAGAAGCGGCAAAAGAGCAAACATTGAAACTCTGCAACGATATATGCAAGTATATCCATAACGAGCAACTTACATGTTGGTTATTCAAGAAAACCGACTCAGTGCTGCGCGGACACATCAATGATGAGCTATCTATAATAATGAAAACAATGAACTATAAGTATGCCATGCTAATAGCGCAAAACCCGTCAAAAGGGAGAATTATAAAAAACAGCACATATTATATAAACGACACACCGCTAAGTGAAACTCTTTTCTCCAAAGATCCTGAATTTCCGGCATATACATCAGACCCCACGGCATTGGTTGGAGGCAAATGCGAAATCATACCCGTTGAGAAAAGTATCACTTATGCAGATGGAACAGTATTCATCGGAGAAAGCACAACAAAAAACGATATAGTAAGGCAATTGGCAAAAACCGACAAAAACTGCTTATTGTCTGGCGGAGCCGACTTTTTTGAAACATTTATTCTTGACAAGCACCCTACGACAACACTGCAACCTGTAAAAAGAGGTTCTATTGCCAACGGAATATCCAACAACAAGAGTTTGATAATATCCGGAAGCACTCAAGGCAAGTCTATAGCACATACAAAACTCATGGACAGCGTTAAAGCAAAAGAGTTCTCAATACCTGACGATGTCTTTGAAGGAGGAGACCATACAGCCTGGACAGAAAGTGTATACAACATGTACAAAACATTACAGGCTACTATCATACGTATCGGCGAACACACCTTCAAAGGTGCAGAATATGCCATAAGACTAAGAAAGACTATGGCAGAAACTGCAAAAAGATTGATTGAGGCACAAAATCCGGCTTACCTCATCATTGAGGGAGGAGCAACAGCCTTTGCCATACTTGAAGCAACAAACTGGAACACATTCAGCATAACACAGGAACTTGCACCAGGAGTGGTGGCAATGAAACACGGACAAACCACAATCATACTGAAACCCGGAAGTTATGATTGGGGAGGACTATTTTCTTAAACACAACCGCTTGAAACGTTTATTGCCACAATAAACGCCTCAACGTTATTTGTATCTGTCTCCCCAACATTCTATCATCCGCTTATATAGCTTCTCTTCGTTAGGAAAATGCTGCGCCTCCCATATGCGCCGGTCTTTAAGTTTATCCGGCATAAACTGCTCATCCACAAAATGCCCGGGATAATCATGCGAATACTTATATTCTGCAGCATATCCCAAATCTTTCATCATCTTTGTTGGAGCATTGCGGAGATGCAAAGGAACAGGCAGGTTTCCTGTGGCACGTACCAGTTCCAATGCCTTGTTTATTCCATTATAAGCCGAATTGCTCTTTGGGGAAGCAGCAAGATAAACCGTAGCCTCAGCCAATGGGATACGCCCTTCAGGCCATCCTATCTTCATAACGGCATCAAAGGCAGCATTTGCAAGCAACAGTGCATTTGGGTTAGCCAAGCCGATATCCTCCGATGCACTTATAACAAGTCGACGGGCAATAAACGAAGGGTCTTCCCCACCCTCTATCATTCTGGCAAGCCAATACAAGGCAGCATCAGGGTCTGAACCACGTATGCTCTTTATAAAAGCGGAGATAATGTCGTAGTGCATTTCGCCTCCTTTATCGTATGCCATCGGATTTTGCTGCAAACATTCAACAATACGCTTATCAGTTATATCCACCCCCACATCAGAACTTGACTCGACAACAAGCTCAAGGATATTGAGGAGTTTCCTCGCGTCACCACCACTATAACGAAGTATCGCTGCCGACTCTTTTACATGAATGTCACGCTGCTTCAGCTCCACATCATTCTTTATGGCTCTGTTCATAAGCTCAAGCAAATCATCATCGGTCAATGGCTTTAACACATAAAGCTGACAACGCGACAAAAGCGGACGGATAACCTCAAACGACGGATTTTCCGTAGTAGCACCAATAAGGGTCACTATTCCCTTTTCCACCGCTCCAAGCAACGAATCTTGTTGGCTTTTGCTGAACCGATGGATTTCATCAATAAAAAGAATTGGATTGTTCTGATTAAAAAACTGCCCACCTTTTGCCTTTTCTATAACATCTCTCACATCCTTGACACCACTCGTCACTGCACTTAGCGTATAAAAAGGAACGTTCAGCTGACTTGCCACGATCTGCGCCAAAGTGGTTTTACCAACCCCAGGAGGTCCCCACAATATAAATGATGTGACTCTCCCTGCCTCAATCATATTGCGAAGCACAGCACCCTTTCCTACCAAATGTTTCTGTCCGATATACTCATCAAGAGTATGTGGTCTCATTCTTTCTGCTAAAGGCTTACTCATAAGTGCAAAATTATTAAATATATCGCATACAGCAAAAAATATGGTTCAAAAACTTGTCAGTAACAGATAATGTATTACTTTTGCAGCACTCTAACCAAGCAAAAGAAAGGACAAAAATGAAAGTTACCATCCTTCAGACCGACATTGTGTGGGGCAAACCTTCTGAGAATCAAATGCATGCAGAAAAAATGATTCAACAGGCAAAAGGTTCTGACCTGTATATTCTGCCGGAAATGTGGAATACGGGGTTCAACACATGTTCCAAAGATTTTGCCGAACAAGAGGAAGAAAGCATAGCACAAGGAAGTGTTGCATGGATGAGGCACACCGCTATGACAAACGAAGCTGCCGTATGCGGAAGTATAGCTATAAAAACAGCCTCTGAACAATGCTTTAACAGAACATACTTCGCATTCCCCGACGGAACATTGGAACATTACGACAAAAGGCATTTGTTCTCGCCTGGGGGAGAAGACATGTTTTTTTCGAAAGGGAATGAACGAAAAATTGTAGAATACAAAGGATACAGATTCATGTTACTTGTATGCTACGACTTGCGGTTCCCCATATGGAGCAGATGCAACAACGACTATGATGCCATTATTTATGTGGCAAATTGGCCCAGTCCCCGACAGGATGTATGGACAACCTTGCTAAAGGCAAGAGCCATAGAAAATCAATGTTATGTAATTGGAGTAAACAGAACAGGAAATGATGTCTGCTGCCAATATGAGGGGGGAAGCATCATTTTTGATGCTTACGGAAAAATCGTGGCTGACTGTAAAAACGAAAGCTGTGTTGCTACTGCTGAACTTGATTTAAAAAAGCAAAACACTTTCAGAAACAAGTTCGCCGTCTTAAACGACAGGGACAGTTTTCAATACTAACTTTAAAATTAAAGAAACAAACAAAATAAATATCAGCAAAAACAATATGAAAGAAGCAGGTAAAAAACCACTTACACTAAAGACTTTAAACAAAAGTAATGTTTGGGATATTCAAGAGAACGATGTGTTCCGCATGTTGGAAGCTGCAGAAAAAGACGCAGATCTTGCTGACAACATTAAGCATTATTTTGACATTATCCGCAGTGCGTTTGAAGTAGAGGAGATAAAAATTGACAGACCTGAAGTTATCAATAAATATGAAGCCAGAGGCTTTAAGGTTGGTATAGTAAAAATAGACGATAAAACCACTCTCAAGTATGGAATAAAGAAAAAGACTATTATGAGAGTGACCGACTTGACATACGAAAACATACGCCATATCTCTGCAGCCAAGCTTATTGAAGTGCTTGACAGAAACTTTGGCGGTGGATGGGATTCGCTGTCGCAAAGTATTCAAGACATCATCCAAAGCGGTTTCGACATAAGCACAACTACCCTGCCAAAAGAAAGGCTCCATAAAGTTGGTGGCATGTATGATAAAAAGGTCAATGACGGATTTGAAGTGCTTGAGATTCCTAAAGGTGCCTGGACTGAGGCTATCTTTGCAAAACTGAAGCCGCTTGAAGAGAAACCGCACATTGAGCTTGACGAGGATAAGCGTAAACTCGATGATGAAGATGATGACGACGAGGATTTACCGGAAATCAACGACAACTATAATGACGACGACGATGAGGATGATTTCGATGAAGACAAGATGACTGAAGAAAGTTATCGCACCACTATCGAGGAAGACCCTTCTGAACTGTCACTCGAGGCAGAGGATGTGGCTGACGATGATGATTATTAATAATCTGTACAATATACATTGAAACTATAATTCAAGATAAAGTGTCCCTCATAATATATTGCGCCCTTTGATGCAATATATTATGAGGGACACTTGTTATATAATAAAAACGACTGGTAGCACAGAGCCAACAGCCTACAGTAAACTTGTTAACAATATAATTGTGAACAGAAGTGTATATAAAAAAAGAAAGCGGTGGCCTTCACAGGTTGCCGCTTTTAACTTCAATAGGTATTAGTCTTTTTAAGGTAAAAAGATTGTTTTCAGGATAACGATTGCAAAGTTAGTACATTTTTTTTAAATTACAAATAATATCAAATAGATTTTATAAAAAATAAATAATGTGCACCCACACACTTGTTTTTTTTCTATTTGCAAATGTTAAAGGTGACTTTTTTCATATTAGAAATGGCATTTTACATTCTTACACAGACTTCACACAATCTAAGCAAAAATTTTTTTGTTCGTTTATCCCTCATCCCTCACTTTTTACATTTATTCATCAAGCACTCAACGGGTTAATATAGTGAGGGATTAGGTGAGGGATGTGAGAGATGTGAGGGAATAGAACGACCATATTGCACCATTGGTGAAAGCACTTAGCACTATGTGCAAGATACCGTCTTATTGTTGTAATAATGGCATCTCTCCATTTATCTAAATTATGCTGTACATGTTTTTATATGGATAAATTTGTTCCGTTCACATCTTTTCATTAATTTTGTAGTGCCATTACCCGGATGGCTGGCATAGAGTTGCTGGCGATAATCTGCGTCTTGGCATGATTATAAATAAGAAAGACGTTTGCTTAACGTCTTTGTCTGACCTTTCGAAACGTAGGAAATTTCAAAATGGGAATCAGATGAAGACAGCGGTGGGCGTCTACTCCATCGTGTATATACACATGGCATAGGTGTACTCTGTCCTCTCACAGGATAGAGTATGCTCTGTGTTATCATATATATACCCAAATGGCGTGGACATCTGTTGCTTCTTATCTTTGTTCCCTGGGTTATTTTCCTACGTACCTGAAAGGCAAAGATAAGGCAAAAGGCAACAGATTCCTACGCCTTTTTGTTTTTTATAATCCATAACCTTAAATGAATAAATATTTCTGCTTGGGGAGTCAGTGGAGAGACAAACACGGCATCATGCCCCCTCAAACGAAATACTTATGAGCAGCAAATTCTTCAATAATACTCCCGATAATTCCCTGTTTGAAAAATTCAAGGGTATAGCCCACAACATGCTTGATTTTCATACATTCCAGGCTGTAGTAGGATATTTCCGAAGTTCTGGCTATTTCAAACTGCGCAAGGAATTTGAAAAAGTGAAGAAAATCCAAATACTTGTGGGGATCAATATCGACAATATCTTTCGCAAACAATCGAAATTGTTTTTCGGGAAAATTGACGAACAGGCAATTATTAATGCATATTCGAAGAATTTCGTTGAGGAAGTGAAAAACGCAGGATACGATGAGGAGACGGAACGTGGCATATTGCAGTTCTGCAAGGATATATGCGATGGCAGGTTGGAGATGCGTGTACATCGCTCCAAAAACCTGCATGCCAAGTTCTATCTGCTGCTGCCCGAAAGACATAACCCTAATTCAGACGGATGGGTGATAATGGGTTCGTCAAACCTTTCTGATTCCGGATTGGGCACAACCAAGACTGACCGCTATGAACTGAATATAGCCTTGAAGGACTATGATGACGTAGACTACTGCAAAAAGGAGTTTGAAAACCTATGGCAAGATGCCGTGCTGCTTGAAATGCGTGATATTGAGGAGATGAAATCAAAAACTCACCTCGGACAGACTCCTACTCCTTACGAACTGTATATGAAAGTGCTTATCGATACATTCGGTTCGCAGGTGGAGGATGACTTCACAATGGAGATGCCCGATGGAGTTAGAGATATAAAATATCAGCACGATGCCGTGGTGCAAGGCTATCAGACGCTGATGCAACACAACGGATTCTTCCTTGCCGACGTAGTGGGACTTGGAAAGACTATTGTTGCCACGATGATAGCCAAACGCTTTGTTGAAGCCAACGGTAGATATACGAATATACTTGTGGTATATCCGCCTGCTCTGGAAAGAAACTGGAAAGATACTTTCAAACTTTTCGGTATCAAGCGATATGCACAGTTCATTAGCAACGGCAGCTTGAACAAAATTATAGATGGCGAAGACAATTTCAGAGACAAGGCTGAATATGATATGGTTATCGTTGATGAGGCACATAATTTCCGCAGCGATATAGCTGGTAGATACGATGATCTGCAGCTTATCTGCAAGTCGCCAAGAATGAACGAAGGAATGGTGAGAGGCAGACAAAAGAAGGTGATGCTACTTTCGGCAACACCTTTGAACAACCGTCCTACAGATTTGCTTAACCTCCTGCTTCTGTTTCAGAATGCCCGTTTCTCTACGATAGAGGGCATACAGAATCTTCCTGTAACCTTCTCTCCATGGATAGATGAATATGCAAAGCTGATGCGTGAACGTAAAAATGACCCGACAGGGAGAAGGAACTCCGAGTTTGCCAAGCGTACTGATGCTCTTTATGAACAAATAAGAACGCAGGTTATCAACAAGGTTACCGTGCGCCGCACAAGAAACAACATAAAGAATGTTCCGGCATACAAGAAAGACCTTGATGCACAGCATATCGTATTCCCCGACATTTTGCCTCCTAACGAACTGGAATATGTGCTTGACGGCAGTCTGAATGATCTATTCTATAATACGATGGATATCTTGACAGATACACCAAACAAGGAAACTAATCCTGATGGCAATGGACTGCACTATGCCCGATATCGTGCCATTGAATTTTTACAGGGAAAGGCTTGCAAGAAATATCCCCGTGCTCTGCATACATCCACTCTGCTTACTGCAATATACCGTGTCCACATGGTGAAACGTCTTGAAAGTAGTTTCCATGCATTCCGCAGATCTTTGCATACTTTTCTTCGCATCACTAACGACATGATAAAGATGTTTGAAGAAAACAAGGTGATTATCGCTCCTGATTTTGACGTGAAAGATAAACAAGCGAAAGGTTGGGAGCTTGACCGCATTATTGAATATGTAGTAGAAAAGACAGGAAAGGATAGAAGCAATTATGAATTTCATGACAGCGATTTCAATGATGTGTTCTTGCAGATGCTTCATGAGGATACCGAAAAGCTGGAAGCTCTTTGCAAGCAATGGGATGCGGTGGAGACTGACCCGAAACTTGAACTCTTTGTTGACAAACTGGAGCACGAGTTCTTCAACAAAAAAATGAATCCTACGGGTAAGCTCGTTGTTTTTTCCGAGAGTGTAGACACCGTGAACTATCTTACTGAACAGTTGAGGGAAAGACTGCATCGGGAGGATATTCTTGATGTGTGTGCAGCTAACCGCGACAGTCTTCAGCAAACGATACGCGAGTGTTTCGATGCAAACAGCAAGGAAAAAAGCGATCTGTATAACATAGTAATCACTTCTGATGTGCTTGCCGAAGGTATTAATTTGCATCGGGCTAATGTGATAATCAATTATGATTCTCCATGGAATGCAAAAAGGCTGATGCAGCGTATCGGACGTGTAAACCGTATCGGTTCCGTGGCAGACAAGATTTACAACTATATGTTTTATCCTTCGGCACAGGGCAACAAGGAGATTCACCTCTACAGTAATGCGCTAATCAAGATGCAAGGTTTCCACTCTGCTTTTGGCGAAGATGCACAGATTTACTCTAAAGAGGAGATAGTAAAGGAGTTTGAGATGTTCAATCCAAACATACAGGATACCGTTGACAGGAACTTGAAATTTCTTGAAGAGGTGAGAGAGCTTTACCATTCCAACCGAGCCTTTTACAATAAAATCAAGGCTATGCCGCTAAAGAGTCGCGCAGTGAGGGCTGTTGATGCCTGCCAGGTGAAAAACCGCGACATGAATAATTCTACAATGGTGTATTTGTCGTCGCCACGCAAAACGGAATACTATTGGGTGAGCGGTGACGGAGAGGCAGTGTCGCTTCCTTTCCTCGATGCCATGGATATTATGAAAGCGCAAGTTGATGAGCAGCCACTGGATTTTTCTAAGGTTATGGATTGCCATTATGAACAGGTCAAGTTGGCTGTCGATGCTTATAAGCACAGCGCGGAATACATGCTTGACAACGAGAGTATTTCGAGCTTGAAGAAGGATAAGGCTACTGCAGATGTAGTGGGCAATCTGCATTGGATGCTTAGAAACACGGATGTAGACGACAAAGGGGAGTTTGCTGCCAAATGCAACAAGTTGGAGAAAATCGTGAAGCTTGGTGCTTTTAATGGGTTGAAGACACAGATAAACAGTTTCAGAAGGGCGATAAAAAAGGGTACTCTAACAAATACAGAACTCTCGGAAAAGTCTTTGCAGGAAATTGACGGACTGTATGAACGCTACAATATTCCGTTGGAGGAAGAGAACCCTGATGATAGCGAGAAGGTGGAGCCACAGATAGTTGTATCTGAAACTTTCACAGAATAAATAACTGAGGCTTTCTGATATATGTTTTCTCTTCCCCCGCCTCCCCTTTCAGGGGCGGAGCGATTACCATTGTTTGACACTGCAATTTGTGGTGGATTACTTTGAGTTGAACATCATCAAGACCTTTTCCGATTCCCCTCTGCTGCTTTATCTTCAAAACAATAAGAAAAACAGCACTGTCATGCAACAAGAGAAGCTGCTCCACCCTTGAAAGAGGAGAAACTGCTCCGCCCCTGAAAGGGGAGAAACTGCTCCGCCCCTGAAAGGGGAGGCGGGGGAGGGGAAGATAAAAATAAGAAAAAATAATTGATAAAACAGTAAGAACTATGGTTTATACAAAAGATACTTTCAAAACTCTGTTTCAGTCTGAGTTTAATTTGCCGAACTGGCAACTTTTATTGAGAGATTATTTCAAAGGCGACAAGATACGTGTTAGTCCGGAATACCTTGATGAGGAGTCTGACGACCGCGAGGGATATTTCCTTGGCAGCACTACTACTGCCGACTACTACAAACTCGGTTTCTTTTATTACAAGATGGAAGATGGGTCAGTGTTGCGTCGCAAGGTGGGTTTGCGGAATCTTATTAAACCGTATCTCAAGTATGGCTTTGATGCTGCACTTGCTGTTTTTGACGATGGCAAAAACTGGCGACTGTCGCTTATCTGCGACTTGGATAACGAGGCTACAAATACTAAGCGTTTTACTTATGTGTTTGGCGACAAAAGAGCATTATACAAAACTCCTGTCTTGCGTTTCTTCGGACTTCGCAATGATACTGACAAGTTTCTGTCAATAAGGAAGGCATTCTCTGTAGATGCTCTTTCGGATGATTTCTTTGATGAGTACCGCAAGCAGTATGCCGAGTTCGTCAAATTCTTGACCGGCAAGGAGTACGTAAAGAGTCGCGGCAAGTGGGTGGAAATGGTTGTCGGTGAGCCTGACGCTCAGTTTTTTTCTTCTTTCGGTGAGAACGAGAAGATGGTGCGCGACTATATAAAGAAGATGATGGGACGTATCGTGTTCCTGTATTTTTTGCAGAGCAAAGGATGGCTTGCCGGAAACCTACATTATATGCACGACCTCTTCTATTCAGCATCTGATACCGTGAAGGATGATTTCCTCGACAAGGTGTTGGAGCCGATGTTTTTCGACTTGCTCAACACTAAACCAGAGGACAGAGTCAATGCTCCTCTTGTCAATGGAGTTGGAGTGAAGTTCATCCCTCAAGCGGAGTCTATACCCTATCTTAACGGAGGTCTCTTTCAGCAGGAAGATATTGACGAGGTGAATTCACGTTTTCCTGCTAATATGTTCAAGAACTTGTTTGATTTCTTCGACAGCTATAATTTCACTATCGACGAGAACGACCCGAACGATGCTGAAGTGGGAGTAGACCCGGAGATGCTTGGAAAAATTTTTGAGAACCTCTTGGAGGACAACAAGGACAAGGGGGCTTTCTACACGCCGAAGGAGATTGTTCGCTATATGTGCCATGAATCTTTGATTGCTTATCTTCAGACTGGCATTGATGATGAGGAGGAGAAAAAACATATCGCTAACTTTGTCAAGACTTATAATGTTGAGGAGTTGGGTAGCGTTTCTTCCGAACTGGCTTTGTCTATCGACCAAAAACTGAAGGACGTGAAGATTTGCGACCCTGCCATCGGTTCTGGTGCTTTCCCTATGGGGTTGCTCCGAGAACTTTATGGCTGTCGAAAGGCTATCGAAATATTTGATGCTGACAATGCTGCCGACATCAAACGGCATATCATTCAAAACAACATTTATGGTGTGGATATAGAGAAAGGTGCCGTGGATATTGCCCGTCTCCGCTTCTGGCTTGCTCTTATCATCGACGAAAAGGAGCCAATGCCACTTCCTAATCTCGACTTCAAGATTATGCAGGGCAACTCACTGCTGGAGAGTTATAAGGGAGTGGACTTAAATATGACCACTAAGAAGGTGAAGACTGGTAAAGTAACAAAAAAGACAAGCGGTGTATTGTCTCTTGGCTTTGAAGAAACTGATATCCAGAAAACTATCCAAGATTTAGTGAAGTCATATTTTAGTATCACAGACCATGCTTTGCGTGCCCAGCGACGTAAGGAAATAGACAAATACGTAAAGGACTACATCAAGATTTGCGCTGAAGGGAACCATGAAATACAGGCTGCTGTAGATGAATTGGAAATACCGAATGACCAGTTTTTCCTGTGGCATACTTATTTTCATGATGTATTTGAGAATGGAGGATTCGATATTGTAATTGGAAATCCGCCGTATATAAAAGAATATGAAAATAAAGCTGCATTTAATGATTTTCGTGAATGCTCTCCTTATTATATGGGTAAAATGGACTTATGGTATGGCTTTGCATGTTCATCTATAGACATTCTCAAAACAAATGGAATATTATGTTTTATTGCTACTAATAATTGGGTTACAAATGCAGGAGCTTTCTTGCTACGGAACAAAATAATTATAGATACTCAAATCCTTCAAATGATAGATTTTGGCAATTATATGGTATTTGAAGATAGCGCAAGTATTCAAACAATGATAATGCTTTTTTCTCATTCTAAAAATAAACTTAAATACAAATTCGATTATCGTAAATTAATAAAAAGTAAACCTGTTCAAACAGATGCCAATAATTTATTAATATCCAAAGAAAAGGAGGCAATATACCTATATCCTCAAATAGATAGAAAAGAATATATTAATAAAACATTTACTTTTAATGGTAATGACAAGGATATAGTTCTTTCACGTATGGTACAAGATGCAGACTATTTAAATAAAAACGAGGCTACTAATGGCATTCATCCCCATTATGATTTCGTTAATAAAAAAATAGCAAGAAAATATCCAGAGGTTAAGATTGGCGAAGGAATTTTCGGATTGTCTAAGAAAGAAAAGGAAAATTTAAATCTAACTAGTGCCGAGAAAGAAATAGTTAAACCTTATTATAATTCTAAACAAGTTAAAAGATATTGGACACTTAAAAATAATTCGGAATGGCTAATTTATACAGATTCTTCATATAAAAATGAACAAAGTATGAATTCATTTCCACATTTAAAAGCACATCTTGATAGATTTAAAGACATAATCACATCAGATAATAAACCATATGGCTTGCACAGAGCTAGAGAAGAACGTTTTTTTAAAGGTGAGAAAATAGTTAGTTTGAGAAAATGTGTAGGCAGACCATCTTTTTCTTATTCTAATTTTAATGCATATGTTTCTGCAACTTTTTATGTCATAAAGACGGATCGATATGATATGAAATACCTAACAGGATTGCTTAATTCAAAGTTAATTGCATTTTGGTTAAGATATAAAGGCAAAATGCAAGGTGATAATTTTCAGATAGACAAAGAGCCATTGATGCAAATTCCTTTGAAAAGAGCAAAAAACGAGAAGACAATTTCATACTTAGTAAATTCTATAATTAAGTTAATTGAGGAAAACAACTCTGCCGATACAAACTCCTTAGAAAACCAAATCGACTTCCTCGTCTACCACCTATACGACTTAACCTACGATGAAGTATTGATAGTAGACCCAAATCCTCCATTCACCCGTGAGCAATATGAGTCAGGAGAATATGAGGGCTAAGTAAAAATGATAGTATATCTATAAAATAAAGACAAGAGCAAGATTCAAGATGATTTAAAAGAAGAACATTTAAAGGCTCTTTAAGGCTTGGAAGACCAACAGATATCAGAGAAAATCATAAAACTGAAATAAAAAGACCGGACTAACATGATGTTGAGTCCGGTCTTTTTATTTAAAGATATCGTTATTCAATAAATTTACATTCCTGCTGCCTGTGCAAGCCAATCATAGATGCAACTGCAAACTCCGAAGAGGAGTACACCTGCTGTGCAGAGAGCAAGAGCAAAACGTGTAGCACAGTCGCTCTTGAATGTAGGCAGAGGAGCATCAGTCTTGTTGATGTACATGCACTTCACAATCTTCAAGTAGTAGTAGAGTGATGGTACGGTATTCAACAAGGCGATAAATACCACTGCGTATGCAAGGGCACTACCACCCTCGGCTGCTGCCATAAATACAAAGAACTTACAGAACATTCCTGCGAAAGGAGGAATTCCGGCAAGCGAGAACAAGGCCAAGGTCAAGAGAAATGAAAGCTTAGGATTGGTCTCGTAGAAACCATCGTAGCAACTCATCTTTGTTGTTCCGTTGCCACGAGTTTCAACAACGTTGATTACGGTGAAGACAGCCATGTTAGCAGCAACATAGATAAGCACGTAGTACATCAAGGCTGTCAAGCCCATCGCACTGTTGCCTATTGCTGCAAGCATGATATATCCAGCCTGTGAGATAGAACTGAATGCCATGAATCTCTTGAGTTCCTTCTGACGAAGAGCGAAGAGGTTGGCAACGGTGATTGTCAAGAGAATTACGATATACATCAAATACTCCCAATACTCTACCATCGGAGCAAAAACCTTCATCAAGATTGTCATCAAGGCAAAAGCAGCAGCTCCCTTGGAAACAACGCTCAAGTAACCAGTAACTGCAGTTGGTGCACCCTGGTATGTATCAGCAGTCCAAAAGTGGAACGGAACAAGAGAAATCTTGAAACCAAGTCCGCTGAAGAAGA
Source organism: uncultured Prevotella sp. (assembly GCA_934217675.1). Taxonomy (GTDB): domain Bacteria; phylum Bacteroidota; class Bacteroidia; order Bacteroidales; family Bacteroidaceae; genus Prevotella. The sequence goes on from CAKQCV010000047.1 coordinate 20,862, forward strand.
ATACCAATCCCATTATTGTCAGTGGAGAAGTGCTGATCTGAGAGGCAACATCACCGAAATAGAGTGTGCCCACAGCAGCATAGATAAAGCTGATGCCATAAAGCATCACGCCACTTGAGAATGTTGCAGTAAGGATAAACTTGGCAGCACCCTCAGCAGAGTTCTTCTTGAACTTATCGAAAGCTACAAGACATGCCATTGGCACGGAAGCCATCTCCAGTCCGAGGAAGAACATCATAAAGTGTCCTGATGAAATCATCATATACATACCAAGCAGAGTACTGATGAGAAGCTCATAGAACTCGCCCTCCTTGTTGAGCACATCCTTGCGCTCTACCCACGACTGCGACATTACGAGCACGATAAACGTACCTGCCGTGAGGATAATCTTCATTACATTGGCAGCCGGAGTTGATTCATACATTCCACCGAAAGCCTGTGCAGGCTCGGCAAAGAAACATACGGCAATCTGGCAAACCAGCAAAGCACCTGTCAGCAGGCTCAACACAGAGTGTTTCTTCTCACCATTCAAAATGAGGTCGGCAAGGAATACTATTACCAAGGCTGCAATCAGTCCAGCCTCTGGTATCATATTAAAAAACTGACTATAATCCATATTTTGTCCTACTGATTAGAAATTTGTTACAACATTGAGGATAGGTCCAACGGCATCGCTGATGGCATTGCTTGCCCAAA